>CAZWUU010000011.1:0-25309 GCA_964637485.1 uncultured Candidatus Saccharibacteria bacterium | reverse complement strand
AAAGGCTTAAAATTCACGTTCACAGTTGAAAACGACGATGTGGACTTCAGAACGACAGCTGATAGAGACAAGATGAAACAGGTCATAATAAACCTCATAGACAACTCAGTTAAATACACACCGAGCGGATCTGTCTGTACAAGCCTGGCGTTCGATAAATTGCGCAACGTGATCATATACACCATAAAAGATACGGGAATAGGCATCGCTCCCGACGTGCTTCCTTTACTATTCCAGAAATTTACGCGGGCGAATAATGCAAATAGAGTAAATATAAAGGGCACTGGTCTTGGCCTTTATGTGGCGAAGGAAATAGTAGACTCGCATCATGGAAAGCTTTATGCCGAATCAGCCGGCGAGGGTAGGGGATCTACATTTGTTCTTGAAGTTGAACCGTTCAGACTTACTCCGTAAGGCTTTTATTCGACTCGCGTCATCTTCACTAGAACGGGATATATTTTTCTAGACATGACCTCATATCCGGCATCGTTGGGATGCACGGAATCATACATATATTTTCTATCGCCGATAAGTCCGTCCAAAACATTAGGAACAAATCCAGTACCATTTTCTCTGGCAAAAGCTTTGAATCTTTTATCATAACTGTCATACAATAAGCCTCCTCTTACGCCAAGCAGAAGGACTGATGCGCCTGTATTCTGAATGCGCTCGACAATAGACCTAAGATTTGCGAATGTCTCATCCTGAGGGATTTTCTTGAGAAAATCATTTCCACCGAGAAGTAGCATGACGATTCTGGGCTTGATTTCAATAACATCATCTAATCTTTCTAATCCATCTCTTGTAGTGTTTCCGCTCACGCCTAGATTGATAATATCTTCACCTATATCTCGGCTAAGAAGAGAAACAAAGTTATTAGAAACGTCGCTTGCTCCAACGCCCTGAACTAGACTGTCGCCAAATGCAACGATCGGCCCATCTATAAGACCGAGGTTTACTATCTCTATCGGCCTATTCGCGTAAATAAAATATCCAGCAACCACAACTGCAACGACAATAATGTAGTTAATCGTTTTCCTGTTAATGGATACTCTCATTATTGGCTTTACTTTATAAGTTCCTCCACCACTGCCTTTACATCGGCGCCGTCGGCCTTGCCAGATAATTCCCTCATGATCATGCCCGTCATCTTACCTCCCGCCTTAGCATCAAAAGTCCCCTCGCTTTTCATTTTATCAATTCTTGTCCTGGCAATTATTCTGATTTCCTCTCGTGTCATCATTTGAGGTAAATATGATTCCAGTATGGCCAGTTCTTCCTTTTCCTTTTTTGCCAGGTCTTCACGGCCGCCTCTGGTGAATTGTTCGATACTATCCTTTCTTTGCTTCACACTTCTCTTTATAAGAGCCAGAACCTTATCGTCTGGCAGATGATCAGAGCCGGCTGGCAGATTTCCCGTGAGCATTTCATTTAGACACAAAGCGTTTAATCCGCGAAGAGTTTCCAATCTGATAGTATCCTTCGATCGCAGGGCATCTTTTATTTGATTTTTTATTGTTTGGTGAAGCATGTTATTTCTTATATACTAGCAATATGGAGACTTTACTTACAATTCTAGTGGTTTTCATGGTGATTGCAAATATCGCCATGGCTGTGTATTTCGTAAAAAGAAAGAATGATAATAAGGAGGATTCTCAGGGGTTGCGACTTATCTTAGATCAAGTAAATGAAGTGAGCAGAACTGTTGATAGGAAGGTCTCAGATCTTACTAAGACTGTAGATAGCAAGATAGAAAAGAGCACATCGCACATGCAAGAGTCCATGAAGTCTCAATTGTCTCTCATTCGCGAGGTTACAGAAGGACTGACGAAACTCGATAGCACAAATAAACAAGTGATATCCTTCGCAGATCAGTTGCAGAATCTTCAGGATATATTGAAAAATCCGAAGCATAGAGGAATATTGGGCGAATATTATCTAGAGACACTTTTGAAGAATGTTTTGCCACCCGGACAGTATAAGATGCAGTACGCATTCAAGAATGGCGAGATAGTAGACGCGGCAGTTTTTGTAAAAGATAAAATCATAGCTGTAGACTCTAAATTTTCGCTTGAAAACTATAATAAGCTGGCGGAGGAGAAGAATCCGGCCGAAAGAGAGCGTTTGGAAAAGGATTTTGTGAATGATCTCAAGAATCGCATTCAAGAAACGGCAAAGTATATAAGACCGAGCGAGGGAACAATGGAGTTTGCATTCATGTTTATTCCACATGAAGCCATATATTATGATCTTCTGGTCAATCGAATCGGAGCGGTATCCGAAGAGACTGATAGTCTCATCCAGCGAGCGGCCAGCAAATATAAGGTCATCATAGTGTCCCCGACTTCATTCCTGGCCTATCTGCAGACGGTCCTGCAGGGTCTCAAGGCATTGCAGATAGAAGAGACGGCAAAGGACATCATAAAGCGCGTGGACGAGCTCGGTGCGCATATGAATAAATACTCTGAATATCACTCTAAACTCGGCATATCGTTAAATACAGTGGTTAATCACTATAACCATTCAGATAAGGAGCTCCGAAACGTGGATAAGGATGTGTTGAGAATAACCGGCACATCTCCAAATCTAGGTGAATCCGCCGTGCTTGATAGGCCAGAAATCGAATGATAGGATGTCGCTTGGCCTATGAGTTCCCAAAAAATCATACCTTTGGTGCAGGAAGGTCAAAGCCCGCACAATCACGAGATTTGCTCCTCGTTGCGTTCAGTCATACGGTATATTCGTGAATCTCACGAAGGGCTGGTTCATTTCAGCCAGCACCTTATTCCGCACGGAATAAATAGCTGTCTCAATGTTCCTGACACCATGCCGAAAGAGCTCCTGAAATGGATGATTCTCATCCGGCTCATGAACAGAGATGAGATGATGATTCTCCGCTTCTCGAACTGGATTTCCGGTTTCGTGGAGAGAGGACTTGTCCCTCTCGAGTTATGGCTCGATCTCGATCAGGCACTCCAGGCAGGAGCAGAGCATCCGATATCTTCTGACTGATTCGTGATTTACTCTCATCGAAAGACGTTCTACTGAGGACGTCTTTTTGTTTTATTGACTGGTGAACGTACGTTCACTTATAATAGTGGCATGAATATTTATTATGCAGAAAATAAACATAGGCAAAAGATTGCTGAGTTTTATGAAAATAAAAAACGCATGCCGACTTATGCGGAGATCATGCGTCTTACTGGTTTCAGATCGAAAAATTCAGTTTACAAGCTCATAAACAGGCTAGTCCGGGAAGGTGCCGTATCCAAAGATCCTCAAGGACGAATCATACCCAGAAGACTGTTCGGATCAATCAAAAAGCTCGGTTTAGTAGAAGCCGGATTTCCTTCGGCGGCTGAGGAAGAATTGGCTGACACCATGACGCTCGATGAATTTCTGATAGAAAACAAACAAGCTACATATTTACTAGAAGTAAAAGGCGATTCCATGATCGATGCCGGTATATGCCAGGGGGATTTGGTCATTGCCGAGCGCGGTAGAGAGCCGAAACCGGGTGACATCGTCATAGCCGAGATAGATGGAGGTTGGACGATGAAATATTATAGGAAAAAAGGCAATCAGATATATCTGGAAGCCGCCAACAAGGATTATAAGCCTATCTATCCCAAGCAGGAATTGAGAGTGGCGGCGGTTGTGAGAGGTGTAGTCAGAAAATATTAATTTATTCATTCTTACGATGCGTTCACTGTCTTTGCATTCATTCCCTAGAGCCATTCTTCATGTCGATGGCGATTCATTTTTTGCATCATGCGAAGTGGCTAAAAATCCTTCATTGAAGGGTAAGGTTGTGATTACTGGTAAGGAGCGCGGTATTGCATCATCGATGAGTTATGAAGCAAAGGCATTGGGTATAACTAGGGCAATGAGACTTTCTCTGATAAGAAAGATCGCACCTGATGCGGTCATTCTGCCGTCTGATTATGAGACATACTGTCTCTATTCCAAGAGAATGTATGACATCGTCCGCAGGTATACGGACGAGATAGAAGAATATTCCATAGATGAATGTTTTGCCGATCTCACAGGTATGCGCAGGCCGAATAATATGTCCTATGAAATGATGGCTCAAAGGATAAAAAAAGAATTAGACAATGAACTCGGAATGACATTCTCTGTCGGTTTGTCGGTAAATAAGGTTACAGCCAAGGTTGCGTCGAAATTTCGTAAACCTTCAGGACTCACCCTCATTCCGGGATATGATCTGCACTTATATTTGAGTAAAACACCTATCGAAAAGATTTGGGGCATAGGCCCGAATACTTCGGCGTATTTGAGGAAATTCGATATTAAAACTGCTTACGATTTTGCTATTCGATCCAAGGAGTGGATCAGGACGAGTTTATCGAAGCCATTTCAGGATATTCACTCAGAATTAAATGGTGAATTTGTATATTCTCTGACAAAAGGTGAAAAACATGATTATGCATCTATAAGCAAGACAAAGACATTTACTCCTGCTTCGGCAAACAAAGAATTCGTCTATTCGCAGTTATCCAAAAATATTGAAAATGCCTGCATTAAACTTCGCAGGCACGGTCTCTTCACTCGCCGGTTTGTGTTTTTTCTCAAAACACAAGAATTCAAGTATCACGGCTTGGAATTGAAATTAAACAGAAAGGTTTCTGTACCGCAGGAGATATTATCTGCAATAAAAGAAAATTTTAATGATGTTTTTAGATCTAATACTTTATACCGTGCCACGGGAGTGACTCTTATGGAATTAGACAAGGGAGAGGGAGAGACTCTGGATCTGTTTCAGGCCTCGGTTGTTTCGAGTAAGGTGCGAAAGATCCACGAAGCCATAGATCATCTCGATGAAAAATACGGCAAGCACACTGTCTATCTCGGGTCGTCATTTTATGCCATGAATGAGCCGGCTCATAGCGGTGATAGAGCCGATGAGACAGAAAGGAGAAAAAATATCTTGAGGGGAGAGACGGCCAGAAGGCATATAAACCTGCCTTTTTTGGGAAATGTATATTGAAAAAATATCACTATTTACGCTTGACTTATACATATATTTATGCTACAAAAAACACAGATAAATCCTTGAAAATGAAGATAAATCCATATCAGATTCTGGGGGTCAATCCTAAATCGACTCCAGATGAGATCAAAACAGCTTTTCGCCGTCTTGTGCTCATTCATCATCCCGATAGGGGCGGTGATGCCGAGACGTTCAAGAAAATCGAATATTCATATGACATACTCTCCAATCCGTCCAAAAGGCGGGAGTACGAGCAGCGGGTCAATGATGAACCAATAACACAACTCTCAGAAACCGTTCACAATATCGTGGGCGAATTCTGGGACAAACTGAAAGGTAAAAATGAACAGGGAAAAGATAAGTAAGTTATTCGCCGAGTGTGAAGATCAACTTCGCATCCAGCTCCATCGTGGCGGTTCAATTCAGGAAGCCGTCGATATGCTCGATGCATATCGAGTCGGCATCGTGAACGCAATCCCGAGCATGGATGATTTTCATCCATTTGTGAAGGATATCGCTATTGCACTGGCACCCAAGCTCACATTCGACCGGCATGAACTGCTGGAAGGTCTCGTGAGTGGAAACCCGGTGAGTCTCGATGACTTGCGCGCTTCGCATGTTGTGAAGATCGGTGGATCGGTCGTATCGGCGTGGCGACACATCGTCGCGACGGATCCATACACAGCATTGCTCGTGATTGCTATCGCATATCGTATGTGGTCTGAAGAGACCATGAAGAAACTTCTTCAGAAGGAGCATGAACTCGTGCGTCTGCTCGAGGGACAGAAACAAGGCCAGACTGAAATGCAGGAGGTCCTGTGAATACTGAGACTGCTATTACAATTGTTAGGCAGGCTATGGGTGGTGGTCGAGAGGCCGTCGAGCGCCAGCTTGTCCTGATCGGCAAGGAGGGCGGAGATGATGCTTTGGCTCTCGTAACGAAGGAGCTTACACCGGCCGAAATCTTCAATATCGCCGCCGAAAGCGACGCTACGAAGAGTTCGGTTGTGCAGGCGTTCGTGAGTCCTGGCCAGCTTCGCGAGGCATTCAGTCATTTCGGAAGTCGATATTATGGACCCTCGGATTCATTTCCGAGAGATCTGGTCGATTTCCTTTACCCCTTCTTCATGGAGGGGACTGTCGAAAGGCGTATGGAAATGATTCGAGGCTTCGTACAGCATTCTTTGGGAATTCGTGCTTTGTGTGCGATGACCCTGGGAGCTCACGGCTTCTCGGAATTTTTCAAGCGCCGAACTGAGGAGGTTCATGATTTGTCTGCTGGATGGCAGGATATCATGAAGTTCCTCTTCGAAACTGACAGGTTCGCATTTGCAGAGGTCAAGGAACGTGTTATGTCTTTCGTGTCAGACGATGGCAAGGAGGACATGAACAAGGCGTCTAAGTTCTGTGATCGGACATGTTTCGCTGTCATCGAAGAAGCGAAGCGTGTCCGCAAGGTCTCTGTAAAGAAGGAAGCGTTACCTGACGAAGTTTTCGAAGATATCTGAACCATGTCCTCGGCCGCACGTCGTGCCGAGGACATTTCTTTCTCTATTTATGAGTATCGTCTTACGAAAGAGTGGTATGCCGATAGAGATAGCTCTCCGGCATGCCTTGGAGTACGGCCTCGTGTCAGCTTCTCAGGAAGCAAGACTCAAAAAGGAACTCGTATCATTGGTCGAGGAAGTTACCGTTAAGTTTATCGGTTTCTCCTCTACGAAGTCGGCAAAAAAAGGTCTTGAGCTAACCCTCAGAATCTTGAGTCTGCCTCTTCAGATCGAATCAAGGAATGCGTATGTTCCAGACCTCTGGACTAACATGATGTTGGTTCATGGTTTCAAGGGACTGGCAAGAATCTGCTTCGTTCGCTTTAAGGAGCTGGCTAGTCTTCCTTTCATCAATCAGTCGTTTATAGAAAATCACGAGCTCGACAGGGAGCTCAGGAGGGAGTCTGGGGATAGGTCTCGCGTTAAGGCAGAAATTCTGAATTGTCTAGCCTCGACCAGTCACAGAACTGATCCATACTACTGGTTCATGTATGAGTTGCAAGGGAGAAGGGAAGAAATTCTCGAAAGACGATTGGCAAACTGGTTGGTTCGTACATATACAGGCACCAGTCCACTGCGTTGGCAGGAACTGGTTGGCAATTCAGGTTACGGTCCTCTGGGACTTAGCGAGGTGATCAATACAATGTTACTTCGTCTGGTTCTCGGAATGACCGCCAAGCCGTACCTGACTTATCGGGAAGCTCTTGAGATTCAGAAACAGTCGCTCGTGTTCCGAAGGGCTGATTTGAAAAGACTCAACGCAAGTTATAAGAAAATAGTTCAGTCTATGCCTTCAGAGTTCAGAAGCTTGCGTATGCTCTCGAATTGGTTTTCCCACCATTTCGAGGGAAAACTGGATTTCTTCAGCAGTTCTCTTCGGCATGGAGCATTCTGCATACTTCATATTCCACCGACTGTTCTTTCACGAATGGCAGGGAATGAAGCGGTCAAGAAAAGCAGAAAGTCCTCAAGGTAGTACATTTCGAGCCACCACATTTTGGTGGCTCTTTTTCATATAATTGCAAAAATCTACATATTTATAGCCATACTTGCGGAATCACCATTTTCATGTATAATGCCTCAATTATGGAATTTGCAGTCATTGAGACAGGAGGTAAGCAATATACGGTTTCCAAGGGCGATATTATCACCATTGAGAAGCTCAAAGGTGCTCATAAGGAGGGCGACTCTGTCGTGTTTGAAAAAGTACTGCTCGTTGATGATGGCAAAAATACTACTATTGGCACACCATACATAAATAAGGCAAAAGTCTCTGGCAAGATCACTGATATCGGCAGGCAAGCAAAAGTTCTAGTTGTGAAATATAGACAGAAGAATCGATCTGGCTGGAAAAGAAACGGTCACAGACAGCCCTATTTCAAGGTCAAGATCGAATCCCTAAATTAATTAGTCATTAGCTCAAGATATTCTCAAGCTCTGTTTTTCAGAGCATTTTTTATAGTTTCTGCATCAGCATATTCGAGTTCGGCTCCTGTAGATAGTCCGCGTCCGAGAACTGATATGTTGAGATTAGTAACATCCTTTGCCAGTTCATTTCTTAAATACGTACCCGTGTTTTCTCCTTCCGGAGTGGTGTTCATAGATAATATAACCTCTTTCGGATTAATTGTCCGGATATGCTTTACAAGTAGATCATATCTAATTTTTCGCCTCGGTTCTGGCTCAAGTATGGGCAGGGTTCCTCCGAGGACGAAATAGTATCCCGAATAAGAACCGCTTTTCTCTATGCTATCTAGATCGGAATCTCTGGCTACTATCATAAGGAGACTGGTATCTCTGTTTTTATTAGAGCAAATGCTACACATATCTGTCTCGACACCCTTTTCTACCTGATGATAATATCTACGACATTGCTTACATTCTCGGGTTGAATTTTTCAATTCAATCAATAACCCAGCCAACTCTTTGACCGCGGAGGCAGACCTGGTCTGTAGATAATAAACAAATCTTTTTGCTTGTCGTGGGCCAATGCCTGGAAAATGAGAAAAAATTTCCTCCAGTTTTCTTATATTATTCATATTTTTAGTATAGCAATAATATGCAGGAAAACTGTCATATTGACATAATGTGTTCTTAGGTGTAGTGTTTTACGCATGCACGTATATAGAAATATCACCAATAAGTGCCATATGAGCCAGCTTAATGCCGGTGCCAATTTTTCTGTCTCAAATTGGGACGATACATTTGTGAACGGTCGTGATATTTCTAATATGAATTCTATATAACCTACTTATACATATTTAGAAGAATCCCGACTGGTCATAAGTCGGGATTTTGATTTATAGCCAGCGGATTGCACCTTAACAACTAAAAATATGAAAAAGACGATAATTCAATATTACGTATTCTCGGGTCTCATGACCTTTTTCGGGTTGTCGCTCGTCTCTGGTGTGTATGTCACGTATCTCATGAAGCACGGGCTAAATCTGTTTGAGATCAACATGGTCAACGCTTCCTTCTTTCTGTTCCTATTTATTTCGGAGGTTCCTACAGGAGCCTTTGCCGATATATTCGGACGAAAAAATTCGTTTGCCATCTCATGCCTCATCTTCGGAATCGGTAAATGCGTATATGGCTTGAATGACACCATGGTCGGATTCATTATTGCGGAAATTATTCTGGCAATAGGGAGGACCTTTTCTACCGGTGCTTTCGATGCGTGGTTTGTGGATAGTATGAAGCATTATGGAGAGAATGGTTCACTGACCAAATACTTCGCGCGTGAGCATATGATATCTCAGATTTGTTCGCTTGTAGCGGCAATTCTCGGTGCTTACATGTTCGCTTATAAAATCCAATTTCCATGGATTTTCGGAGGAGTGATCATGATGATTGTCGGAGTGCTCGCCTATCTTCTCATCAAGGAGGACTATTGGATACCGAAGAAAATGAGTATCGCAAATGGCATATCTCTTATGAAAGACACCGTGATCAAGAGTTGGAAATATGGCAGGGAGAATAGCGCTGTTCGTACTGTGCTCGTCATCTCGCTCATCCAGACTCTGTCCGTTCAGGCATTGAATATGTATTGGCAGCCGAAGTTTTTGTCGCTAGGATTTCATGAGCGCTATTTAGGATACATTTATGCACTTATAATCATATTTGTATCCATAGGATCAATGATTGCTCTGCGGATCAAGACGACAGCAGATGAGAAGAAAATGCTAGTGATTTCTCAGGTAGTAACAGGGTTTATCATTCTTTGCCTTGCCATGTCAGAAAATCTCTATGCAATTTTAGCACTGTTTCTGGTTCATGAGATTCCGAGGGGATTTATGAAGCCGGTTATCAACGGCTTCTTGCAATCAAGGATTCCTAGCGAGGAGCGTGCAACATTATCATCGTTTGCTTTCATATCATCACACCTAGGAGGTGTGATTGGTCTGGTTGGTAGCGGTTATGTAGCCGAGCATATGGGCATATCGTATGTCTGGTTTGTATCAGGATCATTGTTTGTGATCGGCGGGCTCATTATAACGATCAATGGTCGAGTAGATAACCACTAAACATGCGCTTCGCACATCCGTGCGAAGCGCATTATTTCATATATGTATGATGTATAATATATACGTGAAATTTATAAGGGTACAGAATAATTCACGCAAGCGTGCCTTTACCCTCATCGAACTTCTCGTTGTTATCTCGATCATAGGCATGTTGGCTTCAATTATTCTGGTTAGCATTAATAATGCTAGAAATAAGGCAAATCTTCAAAAAATGTACGTGACTATGGTCAGCATCAATCAGGTTGCCTTTTCCTGCATATTGAGCGGACGACAGTTGAATATTCCGCCCTCAAACAGCACTGGAGGAAGTGTTATATGTGTAGGTGGACCAGAAGTTCTTCCTAACATTTCTGATTTGAAGTTTTCCTATTGCGCTACAGGTTGCGGTGGCTGGATCCAACCAACTTCTGATTCTTATGCTATTTCCGTGTATTCTGATAATTATCCTGGTTACAGGCGTGCTGTGGTTTGTGGTACCAAACACACTCAAGCCGGCTGGTATTGGGGCGGATCGGTATTTGATTTTGGTAACGATATAAAATGTATTGCGGCCGGACAATCAGGCCCGTACTAAATATGGATATATTTCTATTGAGATGACGAATGATCGAAATCTCCAAAATCAGCCTTATCCATGGATAGGAAAGTCGTCTTCTTTGTATCGAAGTAAAGTTTAACGACTCCAGTCGGGCCGTTTCTGTGTTTTTCGATCATTATCTCCGCCTCCTCTTTTCGCCCGCCCTGATCCTGATCTGATTCGCGATGAATGAACATGACCACATCGGCGTCCTGCTCTATGGAACCGGAATCACGTAGGTCTGAAAGTCTCGGCTTGCCACCCCTCTGTTCGACTGCACGCGATAGCTGTGATAGGGCGAGAACAGGCAGCTCCAACTCTCGAGCAAGATTCTTGAGGGATCTGGAAATCTCTGTGACTTGCTGAACCATGTTGTCGTTATATCTGCCGGCCTGAGTTGGAACCATTAGTTGCAAATAATCTACTATGATAAGTCCGAGCTTCTTCTCGTTTTTCAACCTGCGTGCTACCGCGCGCATTTTAAGTATGTTATTCCCTGGCTGATCATCTATGTATATAGGAGCTTCGGAAAGACGACTGATGGCATCGCCAATGGCTTTAAAATCGCTTTCTACAGATAGATTGTGGCCTGTTCGAAGCTTCCATGCATCGACCTGGGATTCTGCGGCCAGCATACGGTCTACCAATTGCTGAGAACTCATTTCAAGGGAAAATATTGCTACAGGAACCTTGTGATTTACGGATGCCTTTCTGGCTATGTCGAGAGCCAGTGATGTCTTACCCATGGATGGTCGAGCCGCCAGTATTATCAGATCGGATTTTTGAAAGCCGGCCAGTTTTGAATCTAGATCTTGAAATCCGGTCGGTACACCTCTCAGCTCGTTTCTCGTTTTGTGCAAATGATCCAGCCTGTCCCATGCTTCAGAAAGAGTATCCTTAAGCTCGATGAATTTATGGGAACCAGTTTTGTTTGTTACATTGAATAGCTCGGTTTCGGCTTTTTCTAATAATTCATGCAAATCAGCTTCTTCCTCATAGCCGAGACTGGTGATATTCTCTGCGGCTCGTAGAAGTTCGCGCATGACGTGCTTCTTTTCAACGATTTCAGCATAGTGGCCGGCATTAGAAGATGACGGCACAGTATTGAGTAGTTCGGTGAGGTATGACATTCCACCAATATTTTCGAGCTCACCCTTATCCTTTAGTCTTGCTGAGACTGACAATACGTCAATCGGCGCTCCTTTTGTGTGAAGATCGAATATGACACTGAATATTTGTCTATGAGCCGATGTGTAAAATGATTTTTCTGAAACAATATCGGCAATATCGTGAGCGGTTTCTCCTCTCATAAGTAGAGATCCAAGCAATGCTTTTTCAGCATCAAGACTCTGAGGTGGAATTTTCAAATCTCTTGGTTTTACATATGGAGAAATTGGGCTCATGTATGTGACGATGATTTTATCACGGTCATCTTGTCAGTTTGATCTAAAATTACTGAATTGGTGGAAAAGGTGTGTATATTTTAACTCCAATTGACATCTTGTTTAATAGGATTTTATTTCTTCTTCAGAAAGTATTTCGGTTCATAGTGATAGTTTGTCATTGTTATCAGTAATAATAATCATATGTCACTTGATAAAAATGATTTGGAACTCATAGAGAGGCTGTTTTATAAGAACACAGACGACATAGCAGTTTCTGTGGCCAGAAGCATAGAGAGATTAGAGGAAAGATTGGATATGTTTGAGTCGAGACTGAATTCTAGGATCGGTGATGTAGAAGACAAGATCGAAGGAGCGAGACAGGATATCACAGACGAATTCGGAGATATAAAAGACGATGTTCGAGAGTTTGTTCGGATGCGCGATAGGGTAGAGATGCTGTAGAGAAATCACCGAGCTCTGACTTTCGGACCAGAAGGAGTATCATTCAATGTAAAACCTCTGGACTCAATCTCGTTTCGTAATGCATCCGCCTTAGACCACTCCTTCGATCTTCTGGCTTGTTCTCGTGCCTCTGCCAAGGCCTCAATTTCAGGTGGTATTTCGTCTTCATCTTTTATTTTCGGCGTACTAGCCAATCCGAGTCCGAGGACATTGTCGAAATCAAGTAGGGTTGCTTTCTTATCCGCGTCGCTAACCGATTCATCTCTCGATAAATCCCAGACAGAGGCCAATGCTTTCGGAATGTTAAAATCATCATTAATGCAGATTAGAAAATCGTCCCTGTATTTCTTGTGAACCACTCCTCCATCCGGAAGGTTGGCAATGTAGGACATCAGTCTAATCAGAGCATTTTGTGCCGCTCTCACTGATTCGAGTGTAAAATTCACTGTTCCATGATAATGGGCAGTGAGTAGCCAGTACCTGAAGGCAATCGGTGATACGGACTCGTCCCTAAGGTTCTCCAATTTAACAAAATTACCTTTTGATTTTGCCATCTTCTCATCGCGCACATTCATAAACCCTCCATGGATCCAGTAGTTCACGAATTGTTTTCCAGTTGCTGATTCCGATTGTGCTATCTCGTTCGTGTGATGCGGAAAAATAAGGTCGATTCCACCAGTGTGTATGTCGATCGTAGGGCCTAATATTTTCATGGACATGGCAGAACACTCTATGTGCCAACCTGGGCGTCCTCGCCCGAATGACGCTTCCCAGACAGCATCGCCATCATGCTCATCTGCAAATTTCCATAAAGCGAAATCCCTCACATTATCCTTGTCGTATTCATCGTTTGCTATCCTGTGCTTAGAAACCGAATCGAGTTTAAGATCGGCTAGTTGTCCATAATTCTTCACCTTGCCTATGTCCATGTAGACCCCGTCGGCGGATTTGTACGCAGTTTCATTTGCGAGAAGCGCTTCGATGAGATGGATCATATCGTCTATGTGCTCAGTCGCTCTGGTGAGATGATGAGGGAGTAGGATGTTCAACTCTTTCAATCCCTGCAAGAATATGTCCTCGTACCGGCGCGTGAGCTCTCTAAGACTGACCTTGTCCTCTCGACTTCTGCGTATAGTCTTATCGTCCACATCGGTTATATTCATCACTTGAGTGACTACATAGCCGTTATACTCGAAAACGCGTCTGATGATGTCGTTCATTACGAACGTGCGGTAATTCCCAATGTGCGGAGTATCATAGACCGTCGGTCCGCACTGATACATTTTCAGTTTGCCAGCTTCCAGGGGTTTGAAGACCTCAAGTTTCTTGGTCAGACTATTGGTGAGTTTTATATCCATTTTCTAGTTTTAAATATAATCCAAATAGTGAGGGTAATAGCCAGCATTAACGCAAATAAGGAATGCCAGCCAAAAGCTTTGTCGATAAGTGGCACGTTTACTGCGGGAATCGTGAACAGCGCAGCAATGAATGTCGCAGGGATGAATATGAAATTGATAAGGGTAAGCGTTCGAATGATGTTGTTCTGCTTTGTGTTTAGTAATGAATCGTTGGTGCTCTTTAGATCTCCCACAAGTTCCTTGGAGTTCTGAATAAGCTCATGAATGCGATTGAATTCATCGTGAATGTCTTTTATGTAGGGCTTGAAATTCTCGCCGAATAGATTGTTGCCCGTATATATCATCATTTCATTCCAAACTTCCATATGTATGCGTACACTTTCACGGAAATCGATCAGCTCTCTGGACAGATTCGACAAGGCTTGGACCATCCTGTTCTCATTTCCGGCGAAGATGTTCTCTTCGGCTTGCAGAACCGAATCTCTGACGTTTTCAATATCCTCATACACACCAGAATATAAACGCTTGACCATAAAATAGAAAAGATGACCAGTATGCTCGATACCCGATTCTTTGCTTAAAATATTATTGGTTTCAAATATTTTCGCAAAATACTCCAATTGTTCGATGGATTCTGCGTGCGAAGTGATAATAAAATTTTTTCCGATTACAAAATCGATCTCATATTCCTCAATCTTAAATGAGCCATTTTTCTTGACTCTGACCGGGAAATTGAGGACGACAACTATGTAATCTCTGTGAATATTAACCTTTGATGATGACGGAGTGGGTTTCAACTCTTCTCCGACCAGAGGGTGAAGATCATATCTTTTGACAATGCCTATGATTTCTTGCTCCGTAGGTGATAAAAGGTCGATCCACACAAGTCCTTTTGCTGAATGAGTTGTAGTCATGTCGCGATTATATCGAAAATTTGTGTCTTTGTCCCGTCGTATGCAATAATATCCAAACTAAAATATGAACAATACAGACAATAAATTGGTTAGATATTTGTGGGCTATTCCTGTGGTCGCATTGGTATTCTTTGGCGGTTTTTTATTGGGTAAGGCCAATGTCGGAGGTGGTGATGATTATGTAGCTAGTGCCGGCATTTCTAGCGATAAGTTTTCTCCATTTTGGACGGCCTGGAGGGTTCTCGATGAAAAGGGTATATATGCCGCTTCTACGACAGATGACAGCAAGCTGTGGGGTTCCATACAAGGATTAGCCTCGTCGTATAACGATCCATACACTGTGTTTTTTCCTCCAGCCCAGTCAAAAATATTTCAAGAAAACATATCCGGTGACTTCGGGGGAGTTGGTATGGAAATAGGCATGAGGGGCAGTCAGATAGTCGTAGTAAGCCCACTCAAGGATAGTCCCGCCGAGTCCGCGGGCGTCAAGTCCGGTGAAGCTATAGTTTCTATAAATGGCAGTTCTACGCTCGGTATGAACGTCGATAAGGCGGTAAGCCTCATACGCGGTCGTCCAGGTACGGTGGTCAAGATATCATTCATGCCAAATGGAGCGATAAAGCCCATTGAAAGGTCTATTACCAGGGATATCATAAAGATCCCAACCATTGAGACACTTGAGAAGCCTGGTGGTGTATTTGTGATCAGGTTGTTTACATTTACATCACAGTCGCCCGATTTGTTCCGAGAAGCGCTTAAAAAATTTGTTTTATCTGGCTCTAATAAACTTGTACTCGACCTTCGTGGCAATCCTGGCGGATATTTAGATGCCGCTTGGGATATGGCCTCATATTTTCTGCCGTCGGGCAAATTGGTTGTCACAGAGGACTTCAAGAGAAAGGGTGTTAAGCAAGAGTTTCGAAGTAAGGGCTACAATGTGTTCAATGACAGTCTCAGGATGGTGATTATCGTCAACGAAGGTTCTGCATCGGCATCTGAAATATTAGCTGGAGCCTTGAGGGAACACGGTGTTGCCAAACTCGTGGGTGAAAAAACCTTCGGCAAGGGATCAGTTCAGGAATTAGTACCTATTACAGCTGAAACATCGCTTAAAGTTACTGTAGCTAATTGGCTTACTCCGAACGGTCATAATCTGTCTCAAGATGGATTGGAACCAGATTTTCCAGTAAAAAACACTGAAGAGGACGGTGCCAAGAATTTTGACAGGCAGATGGAAAGAGCGATTGAAATAGTGAGAGACTTGAAATAAAAGGCAATATAGATAGTATAGGAATATAATACAAAAACATGAAAATCATTTTATTGAAAGATATAAGCGGTCTCGGCAAGAAATACGATGTTAAGGATGTTAAGAGCGGATACGCGCTGAACTATATGATTCCGAGAGGGGAGGCGGTACAGGCGACTCGTGATGCCATGAAGCGTTACGATACGCTTCGTGCAAAAATACAGGGCGAGAGAGTGCTACACGAGCAACTGACGATCAAGACTCTAAGAGACTTGGATGGTAAGGTCATTACCATGGTTGGTAAGGCCAATGATAAGGGACATCTATTTGCTGGAATTCATAAAAAAGAGGTCGTGGGTGAGCTACATAAGCAGACGCATCAAAGTATCAGTGAAGAATCAGTTTTGATGGATCAACCCATCAAGGAAATAGGTGAGCACCAAATAGAAATCAGTGCTCAGGGAAAGACGGTAAAGGTAAAGATAAATGTAATTGCGGGAAAATAGGGTTCTCATGCCATTTCCAAATAAATAGACCTCCGTAATGCGGAGGTCTATTTATTGACTGACAATGCGTCAATTATTGTATATTTACAATATTTACTCTGTCTATGTCGTTGTTGTAGCTGGTCTTTCTCTTTGTGCCAAACGATACTTTACCGCCAGATAATGCGAATAGAGTATGGTCTTTTCCCATGCCGACATTTCGGCCAGGTAATACCTTCGTGCCTCTTTGACGCAGGATGATCTGTCCTACAGAAACAGATTGACCGTGATTGATCTTAACACCCAGGTATTTTGGGTTTGAGTCGCGACCGTTTTTTGTTGCTCCTTCTGCTTTGCGATGGGCCATGGATGTATATTTATGTCGCAATATCATAGCATAACGGCGCCGAGATATGCAACATGCATCGAAATATTGACAAAACGGCTCAAAATATAGCTATAAACACGATTGGTATTGACTTTTAACCTCAGAGGTGCTATACTATAGGCACAAGATGAGCTAAGTAGACACCATGTTTACAGGCTCGTTTTTTATTTAATATGATAGAAGTAGCCACAGGCGCAGCGTTTCTCATGGCTTCATTGTACGGAGCAGGACACGCTAACGCACAAAATGAAACAATCGCCGTCTCATCGACTACTATAGAGAAGGCGCATATAGCCAGAACCATGATCGACTCAAGATTAGTGGAAGCAATGGTCAGAAATGAGTTTGCTGACGCTCCGATACTTGTCGAGATAGCCAGATGTGAATCTACCTTCAGGCAATTCGATAAGGATGGTGAAGTCATCAGAGGAAGAGTCAATGGAGCCGACGTGGGTGTAATGCAGATAAATGAAAAGTATCACGGGGAAGATGCCAAAAAGATGGGTATCGACATTTATGAGATAGATGGAAATATGAAATTCGCAAGACACCTATACAATAAATTCGGCACATCTCCTTGGTCAGCATCCAAGCCTTGCTGGGGAAATACAAAGATTCTAGCAGCCAAATAAATGCATAACAAAAACCGCCTATCATTAGATGGGCGGTTTTTGTTATGCACACATGATTACTTGTCACGTCAACCGGCGTGCTAAAATATACTCAATGAATCCAAAATCACATTTAGGTCTTGTGATTTTGCTAGTTGTTCTCGTAATTATTGTCTCTGGTCTTGTGTATATAATACGATCAGATATTGATCTGCGATCATTTATACCAGGTTTTTTTAGTTCATCGGAAGATTTGGTTCAAAACGCTCTCATGGAGGAAGCCACTAAGATCGTCAATTCAGCGGTGACGGCAGATAGGATTGATATTACAGACTGCCAGGCAGTTTTACCTCGTGTGTATGCTGGAAAAATTGGCCAGCCTATTGTGTTTGAGAACTCCAGTTCAGAGGCTCGTGTCATATGGTTTGATCCGAATAACAATTTTATTGCTAGTTCATCTAGCAGTTATACATTCGATACTAGCGGATGGACTCATCAAGGTATAAGGAAGTTTCGATGTGGAACCGTAGTTGATGCTGGCTCTGTAGTAGTATCTGAAGCCAAATGAATACAAAAATGTTTTATAAACAAATATCCATTCTCGTGCTAACTCTTGTGGTTCTCGTACCTATATATGCGTGGGCAGCTGATCTGGTGGATCAGCAAACTGGTAGAACGATTGGATATGACATGAGTCCATTTTCTACCAGACAGGTAAATCAGTTCGGAATATGCAGAAATATAACAAATAACAACACATTCAGTATTTTTATACCTACAAATACTGTTACAGAATGGCAATCATTCATTACCGCATATGATAATGGACAGATACCAAACATAATTCTATCGGGTTGCAGTGGTTGCGTACCAAATTTCGGTCAAGCCTGTACTAGCGGCGCTAATGCCTGTGGCCAAACATCTTCAGGCACAATCCAATGCAATGGATCGTGTTCAGCTACGACTCCATCGAATCCGGCCAATTACGGTACCTCCTGTTTTAGCTCTGCAAATGCATGTGGCCAGACTAATTCAGGCACAATCCAATGCAATGGATCGTGTTTAGCTACGACTCCATCGAATCCGGCCAATTACGGGAATGTATGTTTCAGTCCGCCTAATTCATGCAATCAAACTAACACTGGAACGATTCAGTGTAACGGATTATGCTCCGCCGTTACTCCCGCAGAATCGAATTGTGGACCGGGTTGTGTTCCAAATCAAGGTCAACCCTGCGAAAGTGAACCGAATGCCTGCGGCCAAAAAGGCTCAGGAGTTATTCAGTGTGATGGAAGTTGTTCAGCTGTGACACCAGCAAATCCTGCTTTATATGGTACCGCCTGTCAGAGCTCGGCGAATGCTTGTGGCCAAACAGCATCCGGAACTATAGACTGTAATGGGTCATGTTCGGCTACGACTCCATCGAATCCGGCCAATTACGGCACGGCATGTCAGAGTACAGCGAATGCATGCGGACAGACTAATCCCGGTGCCATCCAGTGTAATGGATCGTGTTCTGCAACAACGCCAACAAATCCAGCCAATTACGGCATGGCATGTCAAAGTGCAGCTAATGCTTGTGGTCAGACTAATTCTGGAACTGTAGATTGTAGCGGCAATTGTTCTGCTTCTGTGCCGTCTAATCCGGCAAATTACGGTCAAGCATGCGAGGCGGGGAACATTTGTGGCACAAATTACGGAACGCTTGATTGTAGCGGAGATTGTAGTGCTGAGGCGCCTTATTGCAAGATCGGTTGTACTGATCCTACAGCTTCGAATTACTGTGATGATTGCAATTACAATTCTGGTTGTATTTATCCCCAGCCCGCACAATGTACTATTTATACCCCGATTATCGGAGGTGGCTGTATCTATGGTTCTGGATCAACCATCGTTGTAGATCATGGTCAGACTGTTAATTTACCATTGACTGGTTGTAGCACTTGGCCTAACTGTCACGGAAGTTTTTCGGCGACCTGTAATAATGGGTCATGGTCTGATAACCTAGTGTGTAATCCGGGATTTGAAATTTAAAAAACCAACCACTGTGTGATTGGTTTTGAGCTATCCGACTGTTCTTCCTTAATAGAGGTATATTTCTACTAGTACAATACCTCCAGTTCTGTTTTTTGGAGAGCTAGTGACAATAGCATGCAGACTAGCGGTCACATTCGACGGTCCGAATGATACTCTGTTGGACATATGAACCGATGCATCACTTGATCCGTCAGGGAGAGGAAATGCCCCTCGCAACCTGTAGTATCCGTTGGCAAATGTCGGTTGCCAGTCATCATTTCGAGCGAGTACTTGGGGAAAGATATCACTACCATTGTGAATGGTGAGGTACGGATCTTGCATAAATCCTCTTAGACCAAACTGCGAAAGGCCAGGTCCGATCGCCCTAACGAGGAAATTGGCAAATCCGGGAGATCCGCCAAAGGAGTATCCCACGATCAACTCATCAGAATTGACTCCACATTGTCCCAGGAATGAGATGTTGCAAAGTCCGTTCGGTGTAGTCCAGTCAGTGTCGTATATTTCAAGCAAGGCCATTCCAGCATCCTCATTAGACGAGAGAACCTGTGCCGTGTAAATACCTGGACCCAAGTTGATTGCTATGACAGAGTCTGCACTACCAGAAGGAAGCGGGAATGCTCCAGAGCGAGACATTGTCAGACTAAGAAGTGGAGACGGTTGCCAACCACTGTTCGTGGCAATCAGTTCCTGTCCTTTGTAAACAGAGAGAACCGGGGCCTTACACCTGTCATTCCAAGCAAAGAAGTTGAGATTCGGACCAACAGCTCTGATAAGAATATTCCGCGTGCCTTCATTGATGGCAAATCCGCCGATTATGAACGATCCGTTTCCGACATGTGATCTGCCGGATATGTTTGCCAGCTTAAGCAGTGGGTCATTCTGACCTAGCAAATGATTTGTTCCGATGCATAGTAAAGAAACAATCGTAATAAAGATACGAACGTTCATGACATACTCCAATTTTTTGGGGTTTAGTAAAGCTCTGTTAATGAGCAGTTAAGCATAGAATACAACAAAAGCTATGAATGTCAATGCTCTGAGAATGAATAATATTGCTAATTTGTGACATATAATATGTCGATGAATAGAGCGACATCACTAAGCATAATAATTCCGACATACAATGAGGCCGACATTATCCATGAGACTATTAGGGAAGTGGAGAAACATATTCCAGAGCACGTCGCTTGTGAGATCATAATTGCTGATGATGGCATGGATCACATGGCCGAGTCGTTGAAGGTATATAGAAAAGCAAGACCGAACACTTCAGTCGTTCATATGAAAAATCAGAAAAGGGCAGGAAAGGGGTTGTCGATCGCAAAAGCGATTGCGATAAGCAAGGGTAATTATGTAGGTTTTATTGATGCAGACATGTCGGTGCATCCATCAAATATTGATCTCGCTTTATCGAAATTATCAGACTCTCATGTCGTGATAGCACAGCGTGTAGGAAATCGCTTTTTTCATGATGAATCAATCGTGGTGACGTTAATAGGCCATGGATTTCATTTTTTAAACAAAGTCCTATTTCCTAGGCATCTTAAAAATGTGCATGATACCCAGTGCGGTTTTAAGTTCTTCAGAAGCGATGTTGCCAAGCAATTGTACGAAGATGTTGTAGCGACCGATGGTATGACAGATTTGGAGGTGATCATTAAGGCCATGTCTCTGGGATGCGATATTCATACGATCAATGTTCCAAGAATTAAGAACAGGGAAGGCAAGAGGAATATTAGAAAAATATTCCTCGGCGAATTAATATCCTATTGTCGTATCGTCAGGAGGTATCTTTTTACCTCCAGGTAGATATCCAAATTCTGTTTTCGAATTCTGCTTTTGTCATTTCAAGTCCATATGTGAATGGAGAAAAATATAGGAATGACAGAAATACAAAGAATAGAGAAAATACTGCAATCTTCACCTTATTTACTCCGCCGTATCGATCTATCAGATAACCGATGGCCATAATACTGAAGATGAGAGCGATGCCATAGTGATATAGAAACATTGTGCGAGATATTGCCATGAAGGGTAGGTATGATAGGAAATAACCGAGAATAATGAATAACAATGCTCGATCGTCTAATAATGTTGAGAATTTCCTTTTGATCATTACATATATTAGTCGGATAATCATGATTACTATGGCCGCAGTTCCAAACCAATAAAGTAATGGATTTCCAAAATATTTGATGTACATAATCTTTCCTGTAGTGTCACCTAATTTTGTTACATATCCTATCGGTTTTAGCATTAACGGCCACGTGTACCACAAACTTGCTGAAGCATGATATACCTTTAGGCTTGCATGAGATTGAAACATTACAACGTTTAGTTCAACAAATTTTTGCCAGCTATTAATTCGTTCGGATAAATCAGTATGATATCTATTTCCTAACAGCGTCGATTGGAATGACTGTGACATATAACCGTCTCCTATTCCGGATCTATGCATGTATGATAAATGTATGCACATAAATGCGTAATAGATAATGAAGACGCCAGTCAGTGAAATTAAGGAATAGGATAGTATTTGTATAAATAGCTGCTTAAGGTTAACAAATGATTGTTTAAAGTCGCGATAATGACACATCAGTTCAAATAGAATGATTAATGCCAAGAATGATAGGCCAGACCATTTAGTTGAAATTGTGAAACCAAGAAATAGTATTGAAGCTAATAGATTTATCGAGAAAAAGTTCTTACTAAAAGCCTTATGTCTTAGATAAAATAGTAAAGACATAAAGCCGCATAAAATTAAAATGTTGTCGTGTATAAGGCTTCGTGACTGAGTGATTAACGAGTTCTCAAAAACGACAAATAAAGATACTAAAATAGATATCGCTGTCGATATCTTGAGGTACCTGCAGATAAGGAAAACTACTACAGGTAATAAGGCTGATGATATTATAGGTACCATTCGTAGTAGTATAGTAGGTTCGGATAGAGTATTTCCAATAAGCAACCAGTTTTCCCTGATACCATTCAAATTAATGAAATTACTCCACCAATAGATTACTAAACGAGCAAACGGGGGATGAACATCAAAGAAATAGGTGTCGTAGAAATAGGAATCTAGGAATTTACCGATATGAACTTCGTCAAATACTACAAATGCCTGATTCGCATAATTCCAGACTCGAACAGAAAAGGCAGTGATAAATATGACGATAAGATACATCAGTATATATTATTTCGAAAAACCCATCTTTTGGTAAGAGTAAAGCCGATAAAAAATGAAACCATTGTTGTTAATACTGCAGAAATAACATCGTGAAGTCCTGTCTGGACCAACATCCAGAATGATACCAGGTTACAGAACATCGATATGATAAATACAAAAATATACCTAAGAATTTCAATTAACGTTACTTTGCTAGAAATAGAAAATGTGTATTTTCTATTTAGAACATATCCTACTGATGTGCCTATTAATAATGATATTAGTTTTGACACATATAAATCCTGATTAATAAATACTAACCTGCTTAACATAATATAGGAGAATATATCAGCAGATGTTTTTATTATGCCAACATAGCTGTATGTGAGAAATTGACTGATACCGCAGTTTCTTGAAAAGTTCATGATATAAGTATTAATGCTAAAATATTACCATGGGTGACTGGATCAGAACCAATCTTACACGCAGCGATATCATATTTATTGGATTGATAATCGTGTTTGCGATACTATCATTTGGTGTATTTTCATCGCATTATTTGGAATCAAAAAACAACGAATATTATTCTGCTAGTACTACATGGGGTGATATTGCTCTTCATTTAGCCCTATCCTCTAGCTTTGCTGAGCGAGGATTTATTGCAACGATGTCCAGCTCTCCGATTTATGCTGGTACAGAACTCAGTTACCATTTTGTTGCCGATTATATTAGTGGGTTATTGATAAGATTTGGTTTTTCGCACCGCATCGCATTGTTGTACCCATCATTTCTGTTTGTACTACTGTTTATGATAGTTTTCTATATCGTTGCAAGGAAGATTCTGAGAGACGGAACCTTCGCGGTCGTTCTTCCGTGGATATTAATTTTTAATGGAAATCTATTTGGCATATATTACCTGATTAATGACAGCATAAGTAATCCGAATGGTATTTGGCATACGATGTCCAAATTGCCGAGGGATTATGGTTATTTACCTCAGGAACTCAATATTCATTTCTCAAATGTATTTTATCAGTTTTTCCTTCCACAAAGGGCATTTGCGCTCGGGCTTATTATTGGTCTTATCGCTCTGTATTTTCTCTGGGTATATTGGAATGATCGATCAGATAAGAATCTCTTCATGACAACTCTTGTAATGGGATTGCTACCACTTGTGCATAGCCATACTCTACTTTTGTTCATTTTGAGCTGCCTATTCTTGTTATCAGGTGAGTTACTACATGTTTTCAGGGGATACGAATACGATAAATTGGTAGGTATTATAAAACGTTGGGTCCTCTTCTTCATTCTCCCCATTGCTTCTATGGTTTTGCCTCAGCTTCTTCTGATATATCCACATAACGCTAATCAGCTTGTTTATATAAATTTTAATTGGACCGGAGACTCGTACGGACCAATAATTTTCTGGTTGAAAAATCTATCAGGATATATAGTGCTGTATGCCATCGCGTACATTTTTGCGCCAGCAAAGTTTAAAACATTTTTCAATGCATTTTTTTCAGTATTCGTAATTACTAATATTGTGGTATTTCAACCAAACATGTGGGATAACTTCAAACTAGTCGTTTGGTTTGTTGTTATATGCACGATAATGCTTGGATTCATGCTGGACACGATCTACAGCAGATATAAATCATTAGGACTTTATATTGTTTTCACGTTTATATTAGCTTGTTCGTTTACTGGAATATTATCATTTGTACGAGAAGCGCAATCTAGCTCGTTATTATACAGTCAATCGGATATCAATTTATCTAATTTTATTCTATCTAATACTGACAAGAATTCAGTTTTTCTGACTTCTACTAGGCATAATAATCCTGTTTTTTCTCTTGCGGGCAGACAGGTTGTTATGGGATATGAGGGTTGGTTAAAATCATACGGATTAGACTATGATGACAGATCTCTACACTCGTCTGTTATTTATACTGGTCTAGATATGAGTGACCGATATGTGAAAAAATATAATATCGATTACATCGTTATTGATGATTATGTTAAAAAGAAATATACGGTTAATGAGGAAATAATGCTGACTCGATACCCAATTGTTTACGATGATGGTATCGTACAATTGTTGGGGACTAAAATGACGAAATGATTTATCCACATAATTGTTGTGTGCGTTCTTGTATGAGTGTTACCATTTACATTGAATGAATATGCTAAGCAGTCGCAAATTTAATCAGTATAAAATGATTTTTGCGGTTTTTGCCGGTGTTGTTACCTTATCTAGTCCATCGCCACTATTTGCATGCAATTCCGAGTCCCAATGCTGTGATACAAAAGCTGTAAACTATAATGAGTCGTTACCCTGTGTTGGATATACTGTTGATTACAATACAGTTAAAACTATTACAGCGTTTGGCATATGCAGAGATGTCGACAATAGAAATAGCACGGGAGTAGGAATATTCGTTCCTGTTAAGACACTGACAGAGTGGACATCGCTTATTAATAATGGTGCACCTAATGTCAGTTTAGGTACTGCCGGTTGCACATCGCTACCAACTGAGACACCGACACCTTCAACACCGACACCTTCAACACCGACACCTTCAACACCGACAC
>CAZWUU010000010.1:0-25715 GCA_964637485.1 uncultured Candidatus Saccharibacteria bacterium | reverse complement strand
AATAAAGTGGAAATGAGCATGGCATCATCTATCGGGGGAAAACGCCAGAACATAAGTACAAATAACGCACCTGTTGCGAGTTCAATGAGCGGGTACTGCCATGACAAGGAGCTCAAACATTTTCTGCATTTGCCCCCCTGCAAGAAATAACTGACCACGGGTATGAGCTCGATCCATTCCAGGGTCTTACCACAAGACAGACACATCGATCGTCCGCCGAAACCAAAACCGGTATTCAGTCTGAATATAATGACATTCAGAAAACTGCCAACTATCGTACCGAACACAAATGCGATGATTGCAGGCAAATAATCGAGAAACATCTTAGTTTGAAGTTACACAATAATTAAACGTTGTAGCGTTGTAGGTGCAAGTAAGCGACACTGAATAGTTGCCGGTAGGCATAGCACCCAGTCCTCTGGCCAATATAGAACTGTCCTTCTCTAGAACTGTTCTAATCACATAATTTACAATCGCACCATTTGAAGTGAGGGTGGAATAATCATAGCTAGTTTGCCCTGCTCCAGACGGAGGTGTGGAAATCTTTGATATGAATGAATTTAGCGTAACGCCTGAAGGACAACCGTTCGACGTGGTCAAAACCAAACTCGACGGATATTGTCCGCACTTGTCGTAATATAGTTGCAGAGTGAGCTGTAACTGACTGACGTCTGATATTCTCTGTCCGTCTCGAGCCTTAGCTCTCGAACCCTGTAGATTTGCCGCAATAATAGCGGTTAGAATAGCTATAATAGCGATCGCTATCATTATTTCCATCAAAGTAAAACCTTTTCTATATATATTCATATGATATTTTATTGGCACAATGCAGTAGAAGTTGCGTAAATATCGGCATAAGCAGGAATTGATCCTGTTGTCGTGGAAAGAGTATTGCCGAATGAATCAGCACAGACGTAGCCTCCCGGGGTCGTAGTGGCATATATTCCATAGTCTTTTGCCTTTCCTGAAACAGAATTTGTATATATGACTACTCCAGTTCTTATGTTATCTATGCCGTCACACGTTAGAACCAGATCGTCAGTCACGGTAGTCGGGTACCCATTCTATTTCCCCGCATCACACGCAAGAAGATTTAAACTTGCAAAACCGCCAGCATTTGTATCCAAAACACCATAATTGTCTGCTTGTGCATCTATATCAGCATAACCTCCACTTAAATAGTTTTGTTCTAGCTGAGTCTTCATCTGTCCTATTTGGACTAAAATCTTTGTATTTGCAGCTCTGCTTCTAGCGGAATTGATCGAAACGAGAGTGATGGAGGCCAGAATACCTATAATTGCTATAACAATCAGCAATTCTATCAAAGTAAAACCTCTTTTTTTAATTGTGTTCATGGAAAAATTATAACACGGTGGCACCATTTTTCCTGAATATCTGTGAATACACGAAATAGCTATATACTGCTATCAATATGCTTGATATTGCCTGAGCAAATACGTGATATACGCCGGCATGATCAACCAAGAGATACACCAGTAGGGTGTTCACTGCCACATTGAAAATACCTAATGATACATAAAGTGTTATTTGCCTCTTTATCGTATCTCTTGCAGTCTCCTGAAACGTCCATAATTTTTGCATTATAAAACTGATGATCTGAGAAATTATAAATGCAACAGTGGCCGAAATAAGATACCAGACATGTGCCACATCTGTGAGTAGATACAATATCCCAAGATTTGTGATGGCGCCTATAGATCCGGATGTAATGAATCGAAAAATCATTTAGTATTTTCCGGCTTGTCCAACACCCTGAATAGGAGATTGCCGTAAGCCTCATTATACAACTCTAGTTTGAAATTTGGATTTTGAGTCAAAATATAATTAAAGAACTTGTGTTCTCGAGAAGATACTATGAATTTGGCGCGAAACTCATCTCTAAACACAAACGCAATGAGGTTGCCTTCTGTTTTCGCCCATTGTTCTGTAGTAGACGAACTTTTTATTGCCTCCTCCAGAAGTTTCTGCTTATCAGGACACTCTTCTTTGTCACAAACCATGCCAAGAACTGCAATATGATTGCCTTTCCAGAACAATTCAGGATCATAGGCATAGGAGAATCTTGGCTCCAACCCTTGATTGTAATAATTTTTCGGACTCCAGTGATACAACTGCGGGAACCAGCTCCAGTTAGCCATAAAGACGATGTCTCCCGGATCTGAATTCCTGTCGAGCCAACTTCCTATCTGGTAGAACTGTGTAAGTGATTGACCAAAGGCGATTTTTCTCTGTAAGAAAAGCATATTACTGGTGAACATATACACCAACACTATCGTTGTTCCTACCAGAAGACTTTGACGAATGAGCGGAGCTCCGCTGATTTTTACCAATCTGCGCATATAATCGAAAGACAACGCTATGTATAGAGCAGCAAAAAAAGTGAAGTAGTCTCCAAATCTGGCACTGGCTGTGACCGTTCCAAGGAAAAACAGTGCAGTCAGTATAAGAACGGTTGTTTGAAGATGTCTCCTCTCCTTCGGAACATCGCTAAAATAATCTCCTACCACCTGATCAGTATCCTCGAATATGGATACTTTGCGATCATACTTCCTCTTGAATCCAAAATAGCTGAACAAATCGACAGACAGGGCCATGACAAATACGGCAAATATAATGGCATTACCCTGTATGTAATCGAAGAAGTCTACTGGATACAATTCCTTACCTTCTCCAATATTTACCTCTTTTCCTATGATAGTCTCCCAGTATATCTGTACGAGCGTATCCCAGATGAATGTAAGAAACCCCCCATTTACAAGCAATGTGGCGAGAATTGCCAGAACAGTACCAGCAATTGCCCCGACGAGATTTTTCCAGTTTCCCCTCTCCTTATAAAACCATTCGATAATGTAATAGCCGATAGCAACGCAGACAGGCAGGAAAAATGTCGAGCTATGCCAGAACAAATACAAGAAACTCAATATAAATACTCCCCAATGGTTCTTCTTGTACAAGAAATACAGAAGCAAAAGCAAGAGGGATGGAGCAAGAGTATAGGGCCGAGAGAGGAAAAATCTCCAAATAGATGTAGTATTCGTTATGGCGATCATGACAAGAGTCCAGATAAAAGGATTCTGTATTTCTATCTTCTTGAGACACCAATATAAGAGCGTAAAGGCTGTTGCAGCCACAAATACGGCATACAATTTTATCGATACGAATAAGGGCGTGATGAATGTAAATGGTATGACCAGCAAATAGAACAAAAAATTGTAGTACATGAAATACTCATTGCCATGAGCCATTTTGGAGAAATATATAGACTGGAAATTTTGAAAAGATTCAAAAAATCCATTCTGAAGCATTTCATGAGCAAACCTGAAATGAAAGAAATGATCATCTCCACTAGAAAAAGTGCTCACTGAAAAGTACACGTACATGAAAACCGAGAAGAACAGCGTGAAAACGAGAGCCGTCGACATCCACGGCTTACTATGCGAAAAAGATTTCCCGAATAATGTCAATATTTTCATGAAACATTTGGCTCCATGCCTCCAATTCATCTTCTTGCCTTCCGGAGTGCTTCGCGCCTCATAATTGATAGGTACTTCCAGTATTCTTTCCTTAGCGCCAAGATAATGTGACAGCTCTATGACATCGTATACAAAATCATTAGATTTCAATTTTATAAGGTCTGGTATATATCTGGCCGGAAATATCTTGTAACAAGTGGCAATATCGGTGATTTTTTTCGAAAAAAATAAATTATATATTTTCGTTATGAGCAAACCGCCATAGAAATAGACGTGACGCGCAGATACCTTATTTTTTGCCAAAGTTCTCGACCCGAATACCACCTTGGCTCTACCATCCAATATTGGCTTAATTAGCGCCGAATAGTCCGCAGGATCGTATTCCAGATCGGCGTCCTGTATAAGAACATATTCGCCGGTAACGACTTTCAATCCTTCCTTTATGGCTGCACCTTTGCCGGCATTTTCCCCGCAAAAAACTAGCTTGCAATCTGGCACCGCTTTTAATATGTCTATTGTGCCATCATGAGAATGATCATCTACTATGATAATCTCTTTTATCCAGCCGTGAGGTAATGTGGCAGTTGACACTCTCCTAAGTAACTCCTGAATAGTATCCCGCTCATTGAATACGGGAATGATGATAGACAGTTTCCTTTTCGAATCATTAGACATGCGACAAATGTAGCATTTTGCTCGCAAAAAACAAACAAGCATGGAACATATGTTCCATGCTTGTTTACTGCATACCCTAAACTAAGTGATTATGGGCAGGTTGCTGTTGCTGAGTTTGCTGCAGCCTGATTGGTCTTTCCTGTAGAATCGATACAGAAGAATCCGGTAGTACTTGTTAATTTACCGAAAATTGCGTAAGCGGTCGGTGAAGTGGCTGCGGATGTATTTATAACAATTGCATTGTTTCCACCTTGTGAACAAGAATCATTTATGAGCTGGTTAAGCGCAACGTTTTGAGGTCCGTTGTTTACCCATCCATTTGTAATACATGTTGCACTTCCGGCGTTACCGTTCGTTGCGTTTGCATCAGTCTTAAGATCAGGATATCCACTACCGTTGTATCCAGACTCAAGAGCAGTACGAATCTGCTGAACGTTTGATATAACGCGTGCATCTTTACCCTTATTCCTAGCGGAGTTCAGGGAAACGAGCACGATTGACGCCAAAATACCAATGATGGCGATCACCACAAGCAATTCTATAAGGGTGAAACCTCGCGTATATTTTTTCATATATATACTACTAAATATTATTAATTGATAACTTTTTGACCATTTATTATATGGTTACTGGATATTATATCACCGATAATGCAAATAGCTTTGTAAATTGTGGATATCTTGAGGATTTATATGCCCGATCCTGAAGCGACACTATATATAGGCACAAGCACAGCGGCTAGCAATATGGCTACCCCCGCACCCAATACTACTATCATCAAAGGTTCTATAAGAGAAACTATAGACTCTACAGCCGTCGTGACTTCTCTGGTGTAGAAATTAGCCATTGTTTTCAACATTGATCCTATTTCACCCGCTTCCTCACCCACACGCATCATCTGGGTCATGATACCTGGAAAGAGATCTGGGTTATCAGCCAATGATTCGGATAGCGTCTTTCCTCCTTTCACAGAATCTACCGCTTTCATAACCACCTCTTCATAAACACTATTATCAATAATCGAGGCTGTTAATTCTAGGGACTGCACCATAGGAATGCCTGAAATAAGCATGGTATGCATATTGTCCGAGAAACGAGAGAGATAAAGCTTTTTGTACAAAATCTTCATATACGGAAATCCGAGCTTGATGCGGTCATAGACATATTTACCATCAGGTGTACGTAAATATTTTATGAGTAAAAAAACAGCAATGATGAATAGTCCCAGCAGAACAAATCCATAACCAACCAAAAAGTTGGACATACTGATGATGACCTTGGTATATACAGGTATTTCCGCGCCAGATTCCTGCAATATAGGGCTGATCTTAGGAATTACGGTCGTGAACATGAGTATCATAACTGTGACGAACGTCACTATGATGAATGCCGGATATATGAGGGCACCTCTCACTTTGGATGTGAGCGCATAGGATCTTTCTAGATAGTCCGCCAAATATTGGAATGTGTCATTGAGCTTTCCTGACTCTTCACCAGCCTTCACCATGTTTACGTAAAAGGCGTTGAATACCTTCGGGTGTTTCTCGAGGGCTTGCGATATGGAATTTCCTGATTGCAGATCGTCCGCAATAGTCATGAGCTTCGAACCCAAGGCGTGGTTATCTATTTCTGAAGATAAAAGTCTGAATATGCGCAGTGCTGATATTTGCGCGCTAAACAGACTTGATAATTGTCTCGAAAGTAGCACTACGTCCTTGGCTGAGACTCTTTCAAAAAAAGAAATGTTTTTTGTAAACAGTGAACCGGACTCGTCAGTCGCTTTGATTTTAGAGATGATAAGTCCGCGTCTCTGTAGAGATGATATGGCAATGTCTACATTTACCGCGTCTATTGACCCGACTTTTTTCGAACCTGTGGCATCTATGGCTTCGTAATTGAAAAGCATGTTTTTATATCATTTTCTGAAGAATCTTCGGATTCATCGAATTATTAAAGGCGCTTTCGACAGAAATTTCACCGGCTCTTACCAATTCTGTGAGAGAACGATTCAAATCTATCATACCCTCTTGCGATGAAGTCTCTATGACCGTATCTATCTCATGGATACGCTTCTCTCTGATGAGGTTTGCAACAGCGTTGTTATTTATGAGCAATTCATAAGCCGGAATGAGACCGCCTGAAATCCTGGGAATGAGTCTCTGTGAGAATATGCCCGTAAGAGAGCCGGCTAATTGCACCCTGATCTGATCCTGCTGACCTGGCGGGAATGAGTCGATGATACGGTTTATGGTCTGTGAAGCATTGTTTGTGTGCAAGGTCGAAAAGATCAGGTGACCTGTCTCAGCGGCTGTGACAGCAGTTTGGATAGTCGTGAGATCTCGCATCTCACCTACCATACACACATCGATATCTTCACGAAACATCGAGACGAGTGCGGTGGAAAAATCGGGCGTGTCCAATCTGACTTCCCTCTGATCTATAATGGATTTCTTGGATTCAAATTGGTATTCGATAGGATCCTCGATGGTCAAGATATGCTCCGTACGAGTCTGATTTATCATTTCAATGAGAGTGGCTAGAGTTGTGGTCTTTCCTTGTCCTATAGGACCAACTACCAGAAAAAATCCTTGAGGCTTGCGGGTAAAACTTTCGAGAATCGGTGGCAGATTTAATTCTGCCAAAGTCTTTATGAGTTTAGGAATGATACGCAAAGCTATAGACATGTATCCTTGGCGGTAATAGACATTGCCTCGGAAACGAGAGTCCGTCAGACTGAACGAAAAATCCACATCTTTGTTCTTTTCCAATATCGCTTTGCTTTCTGGTGTAATCAAAGCATTTACATAGCCCTGCATATCCTGTCTGGTCAACATCTCTTTTTTCATAAGAGGTATGAGATTGCCCGTGACTCTGATAATAGGGATTCTGCCTTCTGATAGATGGATATCGGATGCCCCTTCCTTTAGCGCCAAGCTGACCAAACTTTCAATTTCTTTTTTATAATCCATCTTTATTGTTTTTTACTTGAATAAATTTTTTCTACCTCGGTCAAAACTTCAGACGGTATAGTAGTCGCTTTTACGATAAAACCGTCAGCATTGAGTTTTCTAGCTCTGTTGACATCATCTGATTCGCTTTGATTACTCAAAAATATAAAAGCGGCATTTGGACAGGTCTTTTCTTTTCTTATAGTTTCAACGAGTTGAAGACCGTCTATTCCCGGCATGATGATGTCTATAAGAAATATGTCTGGTACAAAGCCATCTTTTATAAGCTTAAGACACACTTCGGATGATTCTGCTGTTTTCACTTCATAGCCGGCCTTACTAAACTTGAGTGCGTACATATCCAAAAGGAATTTGTCATCATCGACAAACAAAACTTTTTTCGGAGTTACTTGATTCATATAGAAATTATACTATAGGGCTACAGTTTATTCACCTCTTCTATCGGTATTTTCTTATTGAAAGCTTTGACAAGCGCGTCTTCTTTCATAGTAAGCATGCCCTTTTTTCTGAGCAATGCAGAAAGCTCTACTTCTGTTGCCTTTCGGAGTATTGCGGTCTCCAAATCCTTATCCATAGTAAAGACTTCAAATACAGCCATTCTTCCTCGTGTCCCCTTCGGAGCCTGCGGATTTGGCTTTATCCTATAGACACTATCGCTCCACGGAATTTCCTTCTTGAACTGCTCCGGCAGATCAGCAAATTGTCTATCTATCATAACCTTGAGACTGCCCTCAATCTTTACAGTCTCTGATGCCTCCGGCACAGCTAGTCCTACTAGTCTCTGGGCTATACCCAAGACTAGAGTCGGTGCTATAAGAAATGGGTCGACTCCCATATCAATAAGACGAGGAATGATGCCTGATGCGGTATTGGTGTGCAATGTAGAAAACACCAGGTGACCTGTGAGAGCCGCCTGCACAGCAAGCTGAGCCGTCTCCTTATCGCGGATCTCACCCACCATGATGATATCTGGGTCCTGACGCAAAGTTGTCCTTAGACCAGAACTGAAATCGTATCCAATCTCAGGCCTTACTTGGCTTTGCGAGACTCCTTCGATCTGATATTCCACCGGGTCTTCCAAAGACAATACGTTATAGCTCTCTCTGTCCATTTCGTTTAGAATCGAGTAGAGGGTCGTTGATTTACCTGAACCGGTAGGACCTGTTATGAGGATGAGACCATAAGGTCTTTCCATCGCGCTTCTTATCATTTTGAGTTGCTTTTCCTCGATACCGAATTCATCGAGCGTCCTGATACCACGCGCTTGATCCAATATACGCATCACGACCTTCTCTCCGTAGTAGGCCGGGAATGTAGATACACGGAAATCTATCCTGCGACCATCTATTCTTGCCGAGAAGCGTCCGTCCTGAGGCTTTCTCTTTTCATCCAGTCTCATATTGGACAAAACTTTTATGCGGGCGACCACAGCAGAATGCACCTGGGGCGGCAAAATCAGCGAAGTGTTGAGTATTCCATCCACGCGGAATCTGACGCGTATCTTATCTCTCATGTGTTCTATATGAACGTCAGAAGCATCGCCTTCCACGGCATATCTCACTATGGTTGCCACGATCTTTACGACAGGCGCATCTTCGACGATGAGTGCTTCTTCTTCCTTGCTTTGTTTTCCACCCTGAGCCTGTTTATTGGTCTCGAGCTTCTCTTTCATTTCCATCTGGAGTTCAGTTTCCAATTCAGAAAGAGCGTGGGATACCTCACCAGTTATACCCTTGTACATTTCTATAACCTTGGCGAAATCATCACTGGTAACAAGAAATATTTTATAAGGAATATTGCTCTTGGCTGCGAGGAAACTCAGAGCATCTCTTGCTTCCATATTATCCGGATCGACAATACCCACCTCTAGCGTGCCGTCTTTCAGTCCGATGGGCACGAATTTATAATGGGTGGCAGATTCTTCAGGAATGTACTCAAGCGCTTCATAAGGAACGGGTGTCTCGCCTATTGCTCTAACCGGAATATTCAGAAATTGTCCGAGGGCTTCGGTGATATCCTTCACTTTCACTCCCTTGGATATGAGAGCTTGATTTAGAGTCGATCCCTGACCGATCTCTTTGCGGATACTTCGAAGATCCTCTTTTGAAATAAGTTTCTTTTCGAGAAGTATGTCGAGTACGCTCATGCTCTAATTTTAGCACTAACAGATGAAAAGTTCATAACTGAACAAATTAGTTTGGATTCGTCTGTGTATTCGGATTTGCCACACCAGGAATCGGTGCGAATGGATTAGGCCTGCCTACTCTTTCCTCCGGTATCATCACCGAATAATCAACTAATGATTTGAAGGATTGTTTCTTGAAAAACTCTGTATCGATCCTTATAGAACGAACCTTTGACAATAGCGCTAATTCAGAAGAACCGAGAGAGGTCAGTTCTGTGGCCTGAATACCGCCGGACGACGACGATCCGGATGAGCTCTGGAAAAAGAAGAAACCTAGAGTCAAGAGCAGTATCACTCCAAAGATCATGTATAACGTATTCTTTTTGTTTGGCTGGGCTGGATTCATATTATTGTTTTAGCCAGTAAGTCTGGAATTGCAAATCAAATTCATAAACACCTTGATCATTTGCTGTCATGCTCAAGCTGGTGAGATCAGTGATGCGCAGATTTGCCTGCATAGCTTGCAAAAGACCAACAAACTGATCGAAGGTTGCCTTAACTCCAAATGAAAAAGTTATTTTATCGAGAGTCGGTTCGGCAACATTAAATTCATTCGGACCAGACAGCCCCACAGCTCCCGTCATATTGACTGGAGTAGTGCCAACACTTGTAACAGGAGTTCTGGCATTTGTCTGTTTGCCAGACCCTGATGGGACAGCCACTCTGAGATTTTCCAGCATGAGATTTTTCTGGCGAGCTAAATTATTTAGGTCTATAACCAATCTGATGTTATCTACAGAATCAGGAATCATTTTGTCCAGCTTGGCCTTATTCTCCTCACCAATACTGTTATATTTCTTATTTATATCATCACGTATTCTTATGACTTCATCCATTCCAGTAAGTGCTTCCTGCAATTTATCATTTACTTCCTTAACTGATTTTGTCTCGTCGAAAATAGGCTTGGCAACTGTAAAATACAGTCCTATTCCTACGATTATTAGAATTGTTGCAATGATATTCTTATTCATACATTAGTTAGGATTTGTCGAACTGGCAGAGGATCCGGGATTCTGCTGATTATTTTGCGAATTTGATGGCGCAGTGTTTCCAGTAAATATAGAATCGAATGCATTTTCATAGCCGAATTTCGAAGGATCAATATTTGCGGTAAGGCCGAATGATACCGTTCCGTTCTGATTCAGGGACGGATCTGAAAGAATTGGATTCTTAACGATAGAGTATAATTTGTACTTCTCCAGCTGATTTAGTACATCGGACTGAAACGCTACCGACGGATAACTCCTGGCATATCCGGTCAGAGTCATCTGAAAAGGATTATTAGTACCCACTGGCACTACAAGATCCATGGACAAGAATCTGACATTTTCAGACGTTAGCGCAGAAATAATACTGAATATCCTGTCTATGGCATAGTGATTCCTTAGGAGCTGTTCGGCCATATTGATTTTTGCACTTTGCATACGAATCTTCGAAATCACTTCTAGGTTTATGTCTTTCTTTCTCTCAGCAAGACTCTGTTGCATACTTTTCTGGGAATTTTCAAGGTACGCCTTCCAACCATAAGCTCCACCAATTGAGAGTAAACCGGAAACAAATACAACAATGCCGATACCCATGTATATACTACCCACACCTGTCGGCCTACTCCTTCTCGGAACTTGGGGAGCAAGACTTCCCGGTGCTGTCGGCATAGGTCTTCTGGGAATAAAAGATGTTTGGAACTTTGTTTCCATGAATTGCTTTGATTATACCAAAAAGCAGTACTATAAGTGTGTGAATAACAAAAAAATTACGGGTTCATATCATTGAGACAGCGGATAGCTGCACCGATAGCCACAGCAAATTCCGGTCCTGCTGAAGACAACTGTTCAGTCATGTATGCCGGAGTTTCTAACTTACCGAAAGGATCAGCATAGGCGACCGGTGTCTGGAAACTGATCTTAGCCAAATCTCCGAATCCCTTTAGCAATACGCCACCTCCGGTCAAAAATATCCTACCGACGCTCTTCTGGTATTTCTTCTGATAGTTTAAGAGTGTCGCATTTGCTTCATAGAAAATATAATCCAGATTTACAGTTATGATTTCGGTTAATTCTTTGTATTCAGGACCGCCTTTTAGACCTTTTGTCCTTTTTAACGTCTCAGCTTCTTCAGGTGAAATAGATAGCGCCTTCGATAGCGCCAAGGTGATATCCTGACTACCTTTATTGATGATATGCGATGCTCGCAATATACCTCTCTCTACTATATAGAGTTTGGTCGCTCGAGCACCCATGTCCACTATCATTATGGTAGATATGCCATGATCAGCGATCGATCTAATCGCAGAGAATATTTCTATCTCGTAGAAAGCCGGTTGCAGACCACTACCGTTCATGATGTTTTGGTATTCGTTTAGGTACTGATTATGAATAGCTACAACCAGAGCATCTCTATTGCCTGGTCCATTCTTCACCACGTCACCCTCGCCTACCGCCACTTCCTCTCTGGGTATGATGGAATAATCCAAAAAAACCTCGTCAAGAGGTACGGGAATATATTTTCTAGCTTCAAGAGAAACGATATCGGGTATCTGCTTATCGGGTACGGGTGGTATAGAAATAAATGTGATGAGACTAGATGTAAGTGGAAGTGTGGCTCCGCAAACGACTGTTGTGGTCTTGGATTCCTTCAATATATCTCTCACGGCCTCCATCTGTTTCTCAGCTGGCAATGCTACCGCACGACCGACTTCTACCCCTCCATAAGGGCCGAGCGCTAGTATTCCGTATGATTTTAATATAGCCTTACCTCGACGTTTCTTGATTTCTACTACTTTTATGGCTGAAGAGCCGATATCTACGCCAAGTACTGAGATTTCTTTTTTGAAAAATGACGAAAATAGTCCCATGTGGCTAGTATAACATGTATAATCCGTGAAAATGAATGATTAAATCAATCGTTAAAAATATATTTGTCATCATTACTGACGCCCTTTTTCCTTTGGATGAGACAGAGAAACGATTGCTCAAACTCGAACCGGATGAAGCCATATCAGTATTTTCTCCGGCTGTTAAATTTGACAGTTCAGTCTTGCCTTTAATGAATACGTCCTCTCTTTTCTCATACAAGGATAAACTTGTAGAAAAATTAGTTTGGACTATCAAGTATAAGAAGTCGGCTCATTCTGCAAAAATCGCCGCTTATGCATTATGTGCAAAAATATCCGGCACAGAATATAAGCGCGGTATGCAAGGAAGAAATATATTGATAATACCGATGCCGATCTCGAAGCGTAGGCGCAGAGAAAGAGGTTTCAATCAGTGCGAACTGATAATGGACGAAATGAAAAAAATCGATAATAACAAAGGCCATATATATGCATACGATATCCTTATAAGAGATGCGCACACGGACAGGCATACGACCATGAGCAGAAAAGATCGATTGAACAGTGGTAGTAACCTGTTCTCAATAAATGAAAGCGCTCTGCATGACATCGTCGGAAATGAGCCACTAGAAAATTTCTCAGTAATGATAATCGATGACGTCATAACAACTGGCAGTACCATGAGTGACGCGCAAAATACATTTGCCAGACATGGATTCCGCTACATTCATGGTCTATCGATAGCCCACTGAGACTAGACTTTCTTTATTTTTACAAATCTCCTCTTGCCGATCTTAAGAATTACATCTTTTTCCGGCTTCCAGGCTGGGTCTGAAATCTTATTATCGTCTCCATCTCTTACCGCTCCGTCCAAGACCAGTCTCCTCCATTCTGTCTTTGACTCTACTACGCCAGCCTTCAATAAAACTTCTACCAACGAGAGATTTTCAGGCAGTTCTAAAACCATTACATCCTCAGGCACGCCACCTTTAGAAAAAGTGTTCTCGAAATTTTCCACCGCCTCTTTTGCTGATTTTTCGCCGTGGAATCTGGACACGATGTCATATGCGACGGCTACTTTTGCATCACGAGGTCCTTTATTCATCAGCTCAGATAATTTATCCATGGGCAGTCTGGTGCAGTTTACATACAAAGGTTCGATCATCGGATCCGGCAGAGCCATGAGAGCACCGAAAAGATTGTTCGCTGATTGGTCGATGAATATTCCGGTACCATTTGACTTCGACATGAGTTCGCCGGTTTTCGGATTGGCAATAAGATTTAGTGCGATGACCAGCTTCTCTTTATTGGCGAGTCTCTTTTGTAGTGTCCTGCCTGCCAGAGCATTGAATATCTGATCTGTTCCACAAAGCTCGGCGTCGACATCCATAGCTACAGAATCATAACCCTGCATGAGCGGATACATGAATTCATGCAGATGAATAGGACTGCCCTCTTTCATTCTCTTGGCGAACATATCTCTCTCTATCATCTGTTGAACCGTGAAATTCGACGAAAGATTAAGAACTTCCTCGAATGTGAGTTTGGAAAGCCATTCGGAATTGTATTTGAGCACAGCCGGATTTTCTTTGTCATCGAAATTTATTATCGGCTTTATTTGACGAAGCCAATCTGAAACATTCCTCTGAACATCGTCTTTAGAAAGCTGCTTTCGAGTTGCTCCCTTGTCGGTGGGATCACCTATCATCGCCGTAAAATCACCAAACAATACGATGACTTCATGACCCATAGCGCGCAACTCTTCCAGAAACAGGAGATTCTTCGCATGCCCCAGGTGCAAGGCGGTCGAAGTGGGATCCATGCCTATATATATGCGCAATCGCTTGCCAGAAGACAATGCAGAAATAAGCACATCTTTCGACGGATACGCTTCGACTAAAGTGCCTCGGCTCAACAGTTCATTTATTCTATTTATATCTGTGATGGTTTTCATATCAACCTACCCTTCTCTTAAACAGCGATGAGTGTACATCAACCAGAGCAAAAACCAAACTCAATGTAAGAGGACCTAGCAAGAAACCTATAGGACCAAAGAATGCCAATCCTCCGAGCACAGCCAGAAATACCAGGAGCGGATGCAACTTGAGTCCCATGGATACCAGTCTCGGTCCGAGAAAATTATCGATAAGACCGACTGCCACCATGCCCCATATGAGCAATCCGAGAGATGCATATGTACTACCAGTAAAAAAGAGGAATGCTACAGCCGGCACTACAACCAGACTTGTTCCGAAGCTCGGCACAAGAGCAGCGATCGCCGCGACCGTTCCCCACAATATAGGCTGAGGCACTCCAAACATCCAAAATCCTACGGCAGTGAGACAACCCTGTATAGCAGCTATAGTGAGATTACCGCGGATAACCGAATTGATAGCTGCGACTAGTTTTGCAAATATTGCCCGATCATCTCGATCAGAAAGCGGGCTGATAGCGACGACTTTGTCGTATATCTTGTGGCCATCCTTGAGGGCATAATAAAGCACGAATAGAAATACCAGAAGATTTCCTACTATGCGTAGGACGCTCTGGAAGATGCCTCCGAGATTATTCAGTACCAACTCCAATCCTTGCCTCAAATATTCATTGACATCATATGAGATGCTCTGCACATGAGGCAGGTTTGCCTGTATGCGATCTGTAAACGTATTGAGTGTCTCAAGTGCATTGTTGAGTCCTCCGCGCGAAAGGTATATGTACAACTGTTGAGATTCCTTGAATATCTGCACGCCGAGAAATGTTATAGGTATGAGTATGAATACGATGACGATGATGATAGTGAGAAAAGATGCTATAGCTCGCCTGTTTCCAGAAATGGTAAGCATCTTCTTCTGGATAGGCCAGAATACAACAGCAAATATGACAGCCAGAATGATGGTGTAGAGGAACGGTCTGATGATGAAGAAAGACAAAACACCCGCAAGAGCGACTGCAGTTATGAGAAAGTAAAATTGTGTCTTTTTTTCATCCATTTAGAATTATTATACATCAATTTTCGATTACTTGGAAAGCAAATACCAAACAACCAAGGCCAAACTTCCCCACCAGCCTATGTCTGAAAACACGAGACTAATTGCTATTTGTCTCTGCCAAGACGGAGGTAATAATTCACCCGACCTGCCTTCCTTCTCTTTTCGTAAAATATATGGGCTCACACTAAAAGATAAGGACAGTCCGTTTAATATAAGTAGCGCAACCAAGATCGACAAGTACATCGGAATACCGACAAATGCCTCATTTCTGAAAAAAATAATCCCACCTATCACGACAAGACCGATACCTGCCCAAATCATCGGTTTTGTAACTTTATGAGTCCTAGTTGTCGCCATGGTCCAATATTCCGATTTTCGACCAAGGAATCCATGAATGTCTATCACAGTCACAGCACCGAGACCGACCACATATCCGGCGATTAATATAAATAGTCCTATAAAGTCTGTGAGCATGTATTCATATTATCGCAAGTGCTACATCAAATGAAACGTGGTCGAATCAGTCCCATAAAGAATAATGGTCGTAGGAAAAGGTCGATCACCCTAATTACGCATCAAAATAGTCCCGGGGGCAACACCGTCGGTATGTTCTCTCGATCTTTTCTGGGCTTGGGTCTATTTCAGACCGGAAGAATGTGCTCTTACGTCACATCCGTATTCAAGAAGGATATTTAACACTTCAGCATATACATAAGCCGCTATACTCTAACGTTGCTCTGAATGCAGATTCAGTTGTCCTGCAACCATTGCAACTTCAAATTTAGACACAATCTATATGTTTAAGCTTGGCATAAAATCTGCGGTATTTTCCAGAGCCTTTCTTTGGGCAGGATCTATTTGTTCCTTAAAACAAGATATGGAATAAAACCGTGTTGGCCAAGTAAATACACAATTACTAAAGAATCCGGTAATGATAAAATATATTGATACAACCGTTACCAAAGCTATATAAAATACCCAGTGAAACTGTTTAAAACTCAATCCTGATTTTTTTCGTTTAGACACGTTAATTTAGAATTACTCCGCTCTTCCTCAACTCATCCTTTATCTTGTGATAATCAGGAATAGCTTTTCCAACCAATTTCCAGAATTTTTGTGAATGATTAAATTCCCCAAGGTGACATATTTCATGAACGATAATGTAATCAGAGAGACGTTGTGGTAACAAAGCAATCTTATAGTTGAAATTTAAATTACCTTTTCTGGAACAGCTGCCCCAACGAGTTTTCTGATTTTTGATATTTATCTTATTGAATTTGAATTTGTAGATCTCATTAAAATGATTCACTCTCTCAACTGCCAAGTCATAAGCCTTGCTCTTATATTTCAAGTAATCTGCACTACTATAACGAGTAAAGACTTGCCCCTTAAATTGCATAAAGAAAGATATCTTGTCGAACAACCATTGAGATTTTTCTCTAATAAATCGCTCTGTGATATTTTCCTTGAGGTTAAAGGGGGTGGTTACAACAACAGTCCCGTCACAATATACAGCCAACCGCATTCTTCGTGCTCGCTTGCTCTTTCGAAGGGTGTAAGTGATTTTTTTATCCTGTAGAGCAATTTGTTTTCTCATGGCTAGAATTTCTTAGTGATTATATCCACCAATCGATTCAAGAATTTAGGGAAATCTTTCACAGTAAGCCGGCCTTTATAATCGCGCAGAATCAATTCTTGTAATGTCTGCTTTATATCCTTTACAAACACATCTCGCTTTGAGGACTCTTGCCATCCACTATCTAGATCATCCTCAATACGGATTCGAAGCTCTTTAACAAATTCCTTAATCACTTCATTCATACCTCCGTCGACAAATTCTTGCGATATGACATATAGCGCATATTCCTTCAAATCAAGCCCCAGATCTTTTGCCTCATCTCCTTTTGTCTTGATATCGCTCATCAATTCTTCATACCTACGAATTCGTTCAGCAAGATCAATTTGATTTTGTTCAAACTCGCGACGAATAGCCGTTAGTCTCTCGCTAAACTTCTGATACGCCGGATTTTCGTCAAGATTGATAGAAATTTCCTGCTTGAGCATCTTCTCAAGGTTAAGTGCCTTTTCTTCTTCATCCATTCCTTTGAGTCGCTCGAGTGTATACAAATCGTTGACGCGGAGTTCACGGAAATTCTTAGTAATTCCCTCATAGTCGATGATATTGCTTTTTTGTATCAGCTCACGAACTTTCTCTCCATACTCTTCGAGTAAGTATCTATCGTCCTCACTTCGGAATTCTTTTAGAAACGCCAAATGGAAACTTGTTACCCACTCAAATGGGCGAATATATTGTTTCAAGAAGGGATCAGGTGAAAGAAACTCAAACAAGCTTTTGAGCTTCATATATTTTTCTACAAAATATTTCTGCTTATCTTGATTGTCAATGAAAATCTTCAAACTTCGACGAAGATTGTCCATTGATGGATCTTCGATATTCACTCCGATAAATATCTTCATCAAGTCATTCAGATTATCTGTAAACCTCTCTTTAACTCGTTCAATATCAATCATCGCGGAATCTATAACATCCTCATCAAAATCAAGTGCATCGTAGAGGTTTCTTGTTATGCCGTAGTAATCAATAATTTTTCCTGCTTCCTTGTTCTTATATACACGGTTTGTACGGGCAATTGCCTGAAGCAGATTGTGATCGCGGAGTGGTTTATCTAGATACATCACTTGTTCAATCGGTGCATCAAAGCCAGTTAGCAACATGTCACATACAATAAGGAATTTGAGTGTTGAATTAGGATTTTTGAACTTCTCTATAATTTGTTCCCGTTCTTTTTTGCTTGTATTATAAACCTTCAAATCGTCTGAATCTGAATTTGGGTCTCCGGGTGAATACACAACAGCAGTTCTTTCCGGTGACACAAGCTTATCTAATAGCTTTTTATAGCCGGCTACCGCCTCTCTATCATACGCCACAATTTGAGCTTTAAATCCATTAGGCTGAACGTAGAGCTTATAGTGCTCTACAATATCCCTTGCAACAGCTTCCATGCGTTTTGGAAGCTTCACCAGTGCCGCCTTTTTGCCATATTTCTTTACCAGTTCTGTCTTTTGTTTGTCAGGCAAATCTCCAGCAATTTCTTCAAACTGCTGATCAAGTTTTTCTTCATCAATAGAAAACTTTGAAAGTCGCGCCTCATAAGTTACAGGGATCGTTGCCCCATCATCAATAGCTTGTTGGATGGAGTAATAGTCTAAATATCGCTTTCCATTACCTTCATAATTTCGGAAAGTATTTGTGTGTGTTTTATCTACTGGTGTTCCAGTAAATCCAAAGAAGAAAGCTTTTTTGAATGCATTTCTCATGTTGATACCAGAGACACCCTCGTCTCCTCGATGTGCTTCATCAGAAAGAACAATTACATTTTCATCAAGATTTTCTACCTTATCGCCAAGTTCTGAAAACTTTTGAATAGTCGTAATGAATATACCTTTCTCCGGTGATTGTATTTTCTCCTCCAAATCTTTGCGAGATGTGACTCGAATGATATTTTTTCCGCCTGCATTCGTAAAGGTCTCAAATATCTGATCATCTAAGTCCACACGATCAACCAAAATAAAGACCTTTGGGTTAGCAAGCTGTTTATTGAAACGGAGCTTCCATGCAGTGAAATACATCGTCAAAGTCTTACCTGACCCTTGCGTATGCCAAATAAGTCCTTGTCGCTTTTCCTTCGTCACGACACGCTCCACAATTTTGTTCGTCGCGCGCATTTGCTGGTAGCGAGCAATTTTCTTCACCAATTTTTCCTTCTCTTTCTCAAACAAGATAAAATTCTGAACAATGTCTAAGAAATTCTGCTTTGAAAGAAGCGAAAAAAGTGTCATCTCAAGCTCGCCACCGAGTTCTTTCTCCACGTCCTCGTCTCTCCACTGGAGGAAATATTGTTTCGATGCGCCTGTTGCTCCATAGACTGTTTTAAGTCCATCACTCGCAATATTGAAACAGTTCGGGATAAACAATTTGCGCGCCACTTTCTCGTACCGCTTAATCTGGTCAATACCGTTTTCAAAGCTCACGCCCTCAGAAGCAGTCGGGCTCTTTGCCTCAATATCTACAAGAGGAAGTCCGTTCACGAAAACCATAATATCCGGACGGATATTCTCGGTGTCACCTTCAAAATAGAATTGATTGGTGACCACAAATTGATTGTTTTCTGGAGTATCGAAATCTACAATTTTGTAATCACGAAATAGCCCGGTAGCAGGATCTTTTAGATTTATACTGTTACGAACTGCATCAAGAAAAAGCAGATTAGAATCAATCTTATTTACTTCACGAAGTACACTTTTTGCAACAGTGTCATCAACCTTGTTTATTCTTTTTACTGCATCAAGTAGTTGTCGCTTTATAATGTACTCGCTCTCAAGATCTCGAAGTTTCGCGAATTCTTCCGGCATTATGTACTCAAAACTGAGCTTATCTTTAATAAACTTGATGATGTAATTTTCAATTGTTACTTGTTCGTTGAATTTCATATTTTCATTTTTGCCAAATGTTTCAGTTTGGTTCCAACACTTGTCGTCATCAAATCTCCGATTTTCTCTGTATAATTTTTAATGGCATTTATAGTTTTTTGGGGAGCATACGAATATGGATCACTAGCATATACATCGAGTAATTTTTTCTTCAAATCTTCCAAAACCAAAGTAGTGTCTGTATGTGAAGCTACAACGCAATCTGCTAGCTTCTGTTGAACCACCCTTGCCCTTTCCTCTGTTGTCACCCAAAAAAAGTCATTGTTTCTTTTTGCGAATTCTTCAATTAAATCACCGTAATCATAAAAGGAACTTATCTTTTTTAATTCATCTTGATCAAAATCACTTATGAATAAGTGCGAGTATATTTTCCAGCTTTTTGTTGGAAAGACTGATGGGAAATCGTTTGTAAAACCAGATTGAACTTTTTCTTTAATTTGGTCTATTCTTTCTTCAGCTGTCCGAATTTCCGTCAAAAGAACTCTTGCGGCTTGAGTTTTGGCATCACGTTTCTGATGAAAATAGATTAGTATTGCTACCCCGCCAGTAATAATAGTTGCTAACCCTGCGAACATATTTGAATTCAAAAATGTTTCCATATATTTGTAATTAATTAATAATCGTTCTCACTTTTCCGCTCAACAAATCCTGCATCAGACCCTTTTTGAGAAGAGTAAGTTTCTCCTTTAATTTCTTGTTGACCGAAATCTTTTCATCGACAGCTGAAAGAATTTCTGAAATTTCTTTTTGTTCAGTTTTATTTGTAGTTAAAGCTATTTCCAAAGATTTAAAATCTTCTAATCTAATACCTTTTACTGTGCTGCCAGTACCCTTCGCTTCAAGTTGTTTCGCAACCGAAAGAATTAACCAATAGGTATAATCAAGAATAAAATCATCTTTTGGAATTAAGCCTTTTAGATCTTGATTTATAGCAACAGGAACCTTATTTATATAAACCCTCCCGATACCCATTCTCGTTGACGTAATAAGATTATTTTCTGGAATTAAACTAGAGGAGCTTTCTTTAAGACCAGCTTCTGTTATGTATTCCTCTGTATCATGAACATATTTTTTATTTGACATATCTTTAACTGTCATCCAAGGAATATCTCCATTCCAATATTTTGTTTCTTTTCTCGATGGGGTTCCTCCGCCTATAACAGACTTAAATAAATCACCGACTTTCCCAACATCCCATTCCTCCGGAATCTGTCCAATTTTTGTTTCCTTAAATTTCGTATACCCAATCCCGCGAGTAAAGAGCTGTTGCATCAGCCCGCGCTTGAGCTTTTCTGTCGCCTCAATCACTTCCTGCGTTTTCGCAATATCTTCATCCACCGTCCCCAAAATCTCCGCAATTCTCTGCTGTTCTTTGATTGGGGGTTTTGCAATTACATACAATTCTCGAATTACGCTCGGGTGCGCCTTGTTTTGGTAGTCAAAAGATTTTTTTGAATGTTCTTCCTGGAGATAATATGCAAGAAATTTATAATCAAATTGCTTTTGGTCCGCATTCAAATATCCAGAGACATTGGTGACTGAAAACTTATGTTTTGGTCTATAGAAAAAATCACCGCCTCCGTCAACTGACCATGTGATGAGCTCTTCATCAAACATGTACTTAGCATACTTGCCGAACAAAGCATTATTCTTTACGGAAGATGAATATATTGGGTTTTCGCCCGGATAATTTTTGATGTCAGTTTTTGAAATCACTTCGCCCCTGCCAAGAGTAATAGACCCATCTTTAATAAAATCATCCATTTTTTTGATGATCCATCCGCTCGAAATATTCTGTTGTACAGTATTGTCTTTCATTTTCTGTGCTCAGTTAGTGGTTCGTGACATTCATGGACAACTTTTCTACTTTTATAATCTTTTACTATCTCGTGATATTCATTCTTTTCTTTATCTATGCTTCTGAACAATTCAACCCCGTGAGACAACTTCTCGGCTAAAATTCCTTTAGTAGGAAACCAACCAGTCCAAATCTTAGAAGCAAAACCTTTTATACCTTGTCGCTTGGTTTTTAGAATTAATGAATCCCTGATGTTAATCGTCTCAGAGATTGATATATGAATATTTGAATTCGTATTTTTAAAACAACAAAAACAAAAGTGTTGAAAGAATTTTTTCTTTCCACATTCCTTACAAAATCGTCCTTGGTTTGTGGTAGTCATATACTTAGTATTTCAGCTCCTTTAGATACCCATCGACCTTCTTATCAATGGCTTCACGATCCTTCTCAATTTCTTTCATTTCACCCCACACAGTTTTTACATCCACAACTTCCTCGTCCTCGCCATTTTCTACATAGCGACGGACATTGAGATTAAACTCATTTTCTTCCAGCTCTTTGATGTCCACCACGCGAGCGTACTTCTCAATATCTCGGTAGCCCTCAAACGCAGACACTATTTTGCCAATATCTGCCTTACGGAGACGATTCTGATTTTTACCTTCTTCGTAATCCTGCTCGGCATCAATGATGAGGATTTTATTCTTATGATTCTCCGGCTTGTTCCTATTGAATATCACAATTGCCGCCGGAATACCTGTGCCGTAGAAAAGCTTTGCTGGGAGAGCGATGATGGCTTCAATAAGATCATTCTTAATAAGCTCCTCGCGAATACGCCCCTCTGCCCCACCACGGAAAAGCACGCCGTGCGGAAGCACGATACCAGCGCGACCGTTTTCATTCATCGACTTCACCATATGAAGCACGAAAGCGTAATCGGCTTTTTTTGCCGGGGGCATTTCGTAACCCGAAACACGACCGTATTTGTCATGCTTAAAAATCTCATACTCCCACTCGCTTATGGAGTAGGGCGGATTTGCCACGCATATGTCAAATGTTTTGAGCGAACCGTCGGGATTGAGGAACTTCGGATCAGCGAGTGTGTCTCCGCGTTGTATGTCTGCGCTATCAAGTCCGTGGAGGAACATATTAATTTTCGCAATCGCGTATGTCCCGATATTTATTTCTTGACCATAGAGATAAAGTGAACGAGCTTTCTTTTCTCCTGCCTCATTTTTGAGATGGTGATACGCTTCCAAAAGAAAACCACCAAAGCCAACTACCATATCGTAGATATGGTCTTTCTCATGGGGCTTGAGGATATTTATAATGACACGCTCAACTTCACGAGGGGTATAAAATTCTCCGCCCTTTTTCCCTGCATCCGCCGCGAATTGCTCGATGAGATATTCGTAGGCATCTCCGAGAAGGTCAGAGCTGATATAATTGTCGCCAAAATTGTGCTGTGAGAAGTGATTGATGAGGCGCTGGAGTGTTTCGTTGGGGAATTTATCTTTGTTTGCAAAATCAAGGTCGTCAAAAATCTTGTCGAGCTTGGGGCTGTTGGCGTTGGTGAGCTTATCAAAAATTTCGTTGAGCTTATGACCGATTCCTTCCGCTTGTTTTTGAACTACATCCCATCGGCAATCTTTCGGAACTTGAAAACGGTGATTGTGGTCTGCGCGAGCGACTTCTTCGTCGTGATATTCATCAAGAACTTTTTTGTATTCCTCATCCCAAGAGTCACTGATGCGTTTATAAAAAAGAAGTCCGAAAATATATTTCTTATAGTCCGAGCTGTCGATCTTTCCGCGCAAAATGTCGGCACTTTTCCAAAGAAATTGCTTGAGCTGAGTGAGATTCATTTTCCCCGAATCGTCCGTGAGGGGAACGCCGAGATCTTTGACGATACTTCTATCATTCGCGATTCGCTCAATGTCTTCCGGTTTGTACTTTCGATCTTTGCGAGGACCCACGCGAAGCGGGGTGATGAGCCCTTTTTTCTCCCAATTACGAAGCGTGTCTTGGTGAATACCAAAAATACTGGAGACTTCGCTGATCGAGAGTAGTGCCTTTTCTTTTGCTATTTTCTTCATATTTCATAGGTTATCATAGGTGCTATATTCTTGTCAAGCTTTTTACTACATTTCATAACATTTCATAGGTTATCAACGACTAGCTCGCTAGATTCTTTTGAACCGTTGCGATGCCTGTGTTGGTATAAAAATTAGCAATAGTGCCCACGAGGAACGTCGTAGCGAGGCAGGTACAAGCGCGTATTAAAGTTAGGTACTGTCTTTATGCTCGCAAACCAACAGGAATGAGAAAAGTATCAAAACATCTTAAACTGTGTGTCCACTTTATGGGGTACAGATCATCAGCGGAGACGGTGGGATTCGAACCCACGAGGGGTTTTGAAGCCCCTACCTCGTTAGCAGTGAGGCGCTTTCGACCAGGCTCAGCCACGTCTCCAACATTCAAAAGCTCTTAAAAATTAGCATAAAAATGCCAAATTACAAAACTATACAAAATAGGCACGGAGACATTCGTTCTTCGTGCCTATTACTACTCATCCTATTTGATGGCCCTGATCGCCAACGCTCCGACAATGACGATCACTGCGGCACTCGCGAGCTTGATCCAGAGCGGCAACGGCTTCGGCGGGCCAGGATCATATTTCCAACTGTTGGTTTCATTATTCATGAGACCTCCTTTCTAATAGAAATGTAGCATTCATAGCCGACGATTGCCACAAACAAATATAATCAATCAACTCATCACATTATTTATCAGTTTGGTCGTATTGTGCTTCGACCATTCGTTATATAATATTGCCTAAATGAGCGTAACCCTAGACACACTCGTGGCTGACAAGTTTCGCCTCACTCCTCAAACAAAGGATGCCTTGAAACGTCTCGGCATCATCACCATAAAAGATTTACTGTATCACTTCCCGACCAGATACGGTGATACCGTAGAATCTCGAAATATTGACACCTTAAAAAAGGGCGACTCAGCCGTAATTTTCGGAAAAATTTCTGGACTCAAGACCAGTAAGGGTTTCAAGACGAAAATCCCTATGGCGGACGGTTATGTCGAAGACGGCACTGGCAAGATCCATTGCGTCTGGTTCAATCAGCCATATTTGGCAAAAATGACACCCGAGGGGGCATCTGTGAGGATAGAAGGTAAAATCAGCGAACGTAGGACAAACGGAGAATTATATTTTTCTAATCCCAAGATAGAAGTTGTATCAGAATTGCCGACAGGCGGTGCGGATTCCCTTTTTTCCAAGGATTCCCCGGAACACAACTTGTATCCCATATATCCGGAATCTCGAGGAGTAAGCTCTACCTGGCTTTACCATAATATTCAGAAAATATTTAAATCTGGTATTTTAGACAGCATAGAAGATCCTCTGCCTGGACACATTCTGGTCAAATATCATCTACCAAACATAAAGACAGCATTAGTCTGGATACATGCTCCCTTAAAAAAAGAGGATGCTGAATCAGCCAGAAAAAGATTTGCTTTCGAAGAAATACTCATGATCCAGCTTGCCCGACAAAAAGAGAGGGCAAAATACAAGAACAATCCAGCCTACAGGATCGAACCATCCAAGCGCTCACTGGATGAGTTTATAAAAAGATTTCCGTTTACGCCTACGAATGCTCAGAATAAATCGATTGCGAGCATTCTGGGCGATCTAGGAAGAGACGAAGCGATGACCAGACTTCTTGAAGGCGATGTCGGCTCAGGAAAAACCGCTGTTGCGGCGATCGTTTCATTCGCAGTAATCACGACAAAACCGACACTGGTAAAACCCGACGGTACAAGAATGGAACAAAAGTTCGGGAACCTTCAGGTTGCCTATATGTGTCCTACAGAAATATTGGCCATGCAACAATACGAATCCTTCATTCAATATTTTTCCTATCTTGGTATCCGCATCGGTCTTATCACAGGTTCAGGTTGTAAAGTATTTCCATCAAAAGTAAATCCGAAAGGCTCAACTGATATTTCCAAAAATCAATTATTGACATGGGTAGTAAATGGAGAAATACCTATCCTCATCGGCACTCACGCTCTTATTCAAAAATCCGTGAAGTTTAAGCATCTCGCTATGGTCATCATCGACGAACAGCACAGATTCGGCACGATGCAGAGGGCGCGATTAGCAAAAAAGCACGCATCACCAGAAAAGGAATTCGATCCAGATAATATTCAGTCAAAAACGGTTTCCGAGGAATCGGACATAC
>CAZWUU010000009.1:0-26154 GCA_964637485.1 uncultured Candidatus Saccharibacteria bacterium | reverse complement strand
AGAACGTTTGGAAAGAATCCTAAAACTAATCACCGTAGAGTACAAAACAGCCCAAGATACAACCAAAGGTCCGAAGGGTCTCACTATAATAGTTGAAAAGAAATAATATCAATCAATATCATGATTAAAACAGTAAAATCATATGCTAAGCGACTCAAGGTCACCAGGACCGGAAAGATCATCGCTCGTAAACCAGGCCAAAACCATTTCAATGCCAAGGAGCGCACACGCACCAGTACTTCAAAGAGGCAGACTAGGGCTATTCATATGAACAATGATGCCAAGAGCCGATTTCTTATTAACCTTTAATATATTAATCAACCACCATGACTCGTGTTAAGAAAGCAGTAAACGCACTGAAAAATCGCCGAAATGTCCTGAAACAGGCAAAAGGCTTTAGATTCCGCAGGTCCACAAATGAGCGTGCCGCAAATGAAGCTCTCATGCATGCAGGGGCATACGCATTTGCTCACAGGAGAGACAAGAAGGGGGACTTCCGCAGACTCTGGAATGTTAAGATCAACGCCGCTCTGCGATCGATAGATGAAAAATTGTCATATAGTAAATTTATGGGTGCAGCCAAGAAGAAAGGCATCGGACTAGACCGAAAATCTCTTGCTCATCTCGCAGAACACAAGCCTGAATCATTCAAGAAAATAGTTGCCTTGGTAAAATAACACACTGCCTGCTACAGAAAACACCAGACTCGCGTCTGGTGTTTTTAAAATACCGGGAAATTTCGTCTATTCTAAATCATAATAAGTGTCCTTTGCGGGAACTATTGCATTGGCTTCCAGTTCATTATTGAGTCTCTGTGCCAGAAACATCGATGATGCCGGTTCACCCAGAATGACGAATACTTTCTTGAGTCTTTCTGTAGCTCCTGCGACAAATTCGACCAGATGATCACTGTCCTTATGTGCCGAATAACCATAAAGCTTTTCTATCTTCGATCTGACCTTAACCTCTTTTCCATATATATTCACTTTTTTTGCACCATCCATGAGTTCTCTTCCCAATGAGCCAGCCGCCTGATATCCGACAAGCAGTATAGTATTTTTCGGGTCAGGCAAGAATCTCTCTTCATGACTTACTACTCTTCCGCCGACTGACATACCTGAACCGGCTATGATGATCTTTGCGCTGTTTAGACGACTGGCATGTCGCGAATCCCCCGAGGTAACGGCATATTCCAAGCCGGGAAAACTGAATATATCATCACCCTTGGCGAGCTGATCACGCACCTTATCATTGAAGAGATTTTGATTCTTCTTATATATCTCTGTCGCCTTTATGGCCATGGGAGAATCAATAAAAACGGGGAATCTGGGTATTCTGCCGGCCTCCATCATATTATTGATTTCAAATATGAGTGTCTGGGTTCTATCTATAGAAAATGCAGGAATGACCAATGTTCCTCCTCGATTCAATGTGTCATTTATAATCTTTTCTAACTTAAGACTTCTCTCCTCCTTCGGCTCGTGATTACGATTGCCATATGTGCTTTCTATGGCCAGATAATCTATTTCGCCTATGGCTTCAGTGTCTTTGAGAAGCGGAGATGGCGAATTACCTAGGTCTCCCGAAAATAATATTTTCTTACCATCCACCGTTATTTCTATCATGGCTGATCCCAGGATATGTCCTGCATCTTTGAAATACACACTGAAGTCGTCGTTCACGACCAAATTCTCATGATAAGGCACCGTCTGCCACAATGGGAAAACTCCAGCGACATCTTCTGTAGAATATAACGGCAAGACACCCTCCCTTCTGGCTTCTTCATCCAATATTTTTACTGCATCATTTAGCACAAGTTCCGCCAGATCTCTCGTTTCTGGTGTCGAATAGATAATCCCCCGAAAACCATTCTTTACGAGCTTCGGTATCCTGCCCACATGGTCTAGATGAGCATGAGTTACAAGCAACGTATGAATGCCAGACGGATCATAAACGAATGGATCTCGATTTACATCCATAGCCACCTTCGATCCCTGAACGAGTCCGCAATCAATAAGAATTCGCTTACCGGAAACAGATTCCAAAATAAAATTCGATCCCGTAACAGAACCGATTCCCGTAGCGAAACAGACTCTCGGATATTTATTCATGGCCAAATTATAGCAAAAAAGCCCCGCGATATGCGGAGCATTTTTGTAAGGTTGCGAAAGTATCTTAACCCGCTTAACGCAGGTGGGTGATCTCACACGGAGTACCTAGATACCCGCGAATCCGACCCCGCCCTCTGGATTTAATAATCTATATAATTATTAAATCATTCTTATTAGACATAAATGTATTTCCTATTGAAATCATCACTTTAAATCCAGAGGGCGGGATCATCGATCTCCCAAAAAATAAAATTTTGTAGAATTAATACTTTAGCAACCTATTACATTTTAGAATTGTAATAAATATTCGCAAGTGTTTTTCATCGTTGTGACACTCATTTGACGAACATGACAAAAAACGCGCGTAAAAACCCCTTAACAGAACAATATTATTATCAGTCGTTTAAAATTCCGTCCAGAGTCGCATTGTACATTATGGACTCATGAACAATGTTGTAGTTAATAAGTTCTTTAGAATCAAACCAAAGTGCTATTTCGTCGGAAGCTTCTTTCACAGATCCGGATGAATGTATCACATTACGCACTGCTCTATTATCTTCATCAGCCATCATATAAGAATCTATCATCAAATCTCCACGGATGGTTCCGACCGTCGACGTAAGAGGCTCAGTGCCACCGGTCAGTTTGCGCACGATATCGACAGCATGTGCTCCCTGCCAGACCATAGCCACAACGGGACCGCTCGTCACATAGTCAATCAATTTTTTCAATGTGATTTTACCGACTTTTACAGGATCATCTGAAAGTGGCTTTAGTCCTTTATCTTTATATCCTTTTATGGATTTCAATCCAGTCTTTTCTATCCAAAGTGGATCCAGAGTGTAATGTTTTTCTACAAAATTTTTATCGGGAATCACCATCTTTATTGCCACCAATTTTAGACCTATAGCTTCGAATCTTTTTATGATTTCGCCTATAAGTCCTCTCTGGACACCGTCCGGCTTCACAACAACGAGAGTTCTCTCGTGCTTAAAATGAGGTTTTTTCATACGCCAGATGATACAACTATTTTTCTATTGGGTCAAAATCTCAGGGTCGCCTTTTGTGATGACAATAGTGTGTTCGAAATGCGCTGAAGGCTTTTTATCTTCTGTCCGATAAGTGTAGCCGTCCTTATCCAGATATATGTCTTCACCTCCTAGATTAAACATCGGCTCAATGGCTATGACCATGCCAGGTTTCAGAACATCGCCCACTCCCGGATCGCCATAATTTGGCACAAATGGATCTTCGTGAACATGGTAACCAACTCCATGTCCCGACAATTCCTGCACAATGCCATATCTATTTGCAACTCCGATTTTTTCAATTGCACTGGATATATCTCCTACCCTTTTGCCACCTTTCGCGGCCCGAATACCGGCCATAAGCGCCTCCTTTGTTACAGCCAATAATCTTGATGCATCCTTCGACACATTCCCGACCGGAACAGTCACTGCCGCATCTGTGATGAGACCCTTGTGTACGAGACCCAGATCGAGACTGACAATATCACCTTCCTTCAAGATTTTTTCCTTCTCATTCGGAATGCCGTGAACCACCTCATCATTTATTGATACGCAAAGCGCGGCCGGATAAGGCCTTTTTGCACCACTTGGTTTGTAATTGAGAAATGCGGCCTTATCGCCACCTTCTCTTATGAGTTTTTGTGCTTCCAATTCTAAATCCAATGCAGATACGCCAGGTTTAACCATATTTGCGATAGCCTTCAATATGAAGGCGTGACGTTTGCCCCCCTCACGTAATATGCTTATATCCTGCTTTGTCTTTATGGATATCATCGAATGAGAATACTAGAGACCTAGTTTTTTAACAATGTTTGCGTGTATTTCCTCTGGCGTTCCCATGGCATCAATATCTAGAAAATGCGATCCTTCATGTTTTCTGAAATATTCGATTGTTGGCAAAACATCGGCAGAAAATGCTTTTCTACGTCGTTCTATAGCAGACATTTGATCGTCTTTTCGACCTTCTACAGCTCGGCCAAGCAATCTTTTTGTAGACTCCTCATCACTAATATTCAGATATATGACCCACGGCTTGCCAAATCCATAAAAAGGAAAGGCAGAGTCCAAAGTCTCGGCTTCCAATACTTTTCTCGGTGTTCCATCGAAAACTATATGTTCATCGCCAGTAAAATTGTTAATGAGAGCCGATGCCCAAAGATATATCGGCATGAATTCCGGCATGAGATCTCCCTTATCGACAATTTCCTTGCCTAATTTTGCAGTAAATGATGAACCGCTTATAAATTTTCGAAACTCGACTCCAGCCTCCACGTCTATGATTCTTCGAGATGAGTCCCTTGCCCTGAGTGCATCTACGAGCATTTTCGACTGTGTTCCCTTGCCAGAACCAGCTCGGCCGATAAAAATAAAAGCTTGTTTATTCATATCAATAGTATATCAGAACGCAGAATGCGTTGATTGCAAGGTATGAAATTTTAGTATTCGCGCATCGATATCTGTGCATCGATCTTCTTAAGAAGATCCAAAACCACTGATACAACGATGAGTAGAGCGGTACCTCCAACGGCAAAGGATTGAGTCTTGTCAGGAGAAAATACCTGAATTATGAGGGGTAGGATAGCCACGATACCGAGGAATAAAGCACCTACAAGTGTGATTCTGGTCACGATAGAACCCAAGTGAGTCTGAGTATGTTCGCCCGGTCTAACACCAGGAATGAAAGCACCAGATCTCTGAAGATTCTCGGATATCATCTTTGGATCGAAGGTCACAGCCGTATAGAAGTATGTGAACAAAACAACCAAGACGAAATATGTGATTCCGTACGTAAGAGATGGAGGAGTGAGAAGATTGTTAATATTTGTAGCTATCGCTGAAAAAGTCTCGTTTCTGAATATGCTAGACAACGAACTCAATATTATTTGAGGGAACAATAGGATAGACAGTGCAAAGATTATCGGTATGACACCTGATTGATTGAGGCGTAATGGCAAATATGTGGAGGCCCCACCGTAAACTTTATTACCTCTCACCTGTTTCGCATACGTTACCGGAACAGATCGCTCCGCTTCTGTCACATATACGACACCGGCGATAGCAACGATAGCAACAGCGACTACACCTATGTAAAACGGAAGATCTTGTGCGCCAGATGCCAACAGTCTCTGATAATTCTGCGATATCTGTAACGGCAATCCTGCGACTATACCACCGAATATGATGAGCGACACTCCATTGCCTATACCAAACTCCGAAATGAGTTCACCGAGCCACATGAGCATGATCGAGCCAGCCGAAACAATGATGACGTTTATAATGAACGAAAATGTGTCCATCGGGGGCAAGACGTTTTGTGATTGGAAGAGTATGAGAAAACCGATAGCCTGAAGCAGAGCGAGCGGTACAGAAGCCAGTCTGGAATACTGAGAAAGCTTGGCTCTGCCGGCATCACCCTCTTCGTGCATCATATTTTTCAACTTCGGAATGACCATAGTCAAAACTTGTATGACGATAGAAGCTGTTATGAAAGGTCCGACTCCGAGCATCACGATAGAAAGATTTGAAAGTCCACCGCCCGAGAAGATATTCAAGAATCCGAAGAATTGACTAGAACCGAGCAGGGATGCCAGAGTCTCTGGATTAACACCGGGGATAGGGATAGCAGCCAAGGCTCTGAATAGGACCAACATCAATATAGTAAAACCGACCCTCTTCCTGAGAATTGGATCTCTGAAGACAATGAAAATTTTATCGAAAAATGTTTGCATATTACTTCTTTGGCTTTACGTTCTTTTCCGTTTTTTTGACTTCAGTTTTCTTAGTTGGAGCCGACTTTGGTTCAGCCTTTTTCTTGGGTTCAGTTTTCTTATCGTTTTTTTCTGATTTTACTTCAACAGCATCTTTTTTCTCTACCTCTTGAGAAGATTTGCTGACGAGCGCCTTTACTTCGCCTCCTGCTTTGAGTACGGCTTCTTTTGCACTATCGGATATATAACAATTTTCTATCTTTATAGACTTTTTGAGTTCTCCGGAACCTAGGATCTTGACCATAGGCATCCTTCCTGACCATGTAGAAATAAGCCCTTTTTCCAAAAGTGATGTCGGGTTGACTATTTCTCCTGAATTATATATTTCTTCCAATCTAAATAAATTTACAACGACAGGAACCTGGAAAATGTTCTTTACTGTCTTGTTAGAATTTTTACCTCTTCCGCGCAACTTAGGAAGTTTCTTTATGATATCTCTCCACTCTGGTCGGCGCTTATTACCTGCACGTGCAGTCTGTCCCTTTCCGCCTCTTCCAGATGTCTTGCCACGCTTACCACCTCGCGCAACCAGCATGCGCTTCTTATTCGGATGTGCTCTTTTTATATGATTGATTTGCATGTTATTTCTTTGGTCTCAAAACTGATTTTGGAACCTTTACCAATGATTCCAAGGCTTTTACAGCCACTCTTGCATTGTTCAATCTGTTCTTACTGCCGGAAAGGATTTTTGCGCATACATCTCTCACTCCAGCGAGCTCGATCACTGCTCTGGCCGAGCTACCTGCCACTATACCGCTGCCTCGAGCCGGGAATATCTTTATTCTTGCACTGCCGAGCTTGGCTTCGACTGCGTGAGGAATAGTCATTGAAGGACTGAGAGGAACTTTTATAAGATGCTTCTTTGCTTCTCTTGTTGCTTTTTCAACTGCGCCAGCTGTATCGCCACCCTTTCCGAGACCGACACCAACCCTGCCCTTCCTGTCACCAGCAACAACAGCAACACTGAAGTTCATCCTTCTACCACCAGCAGTAACTCTGGTCACTCTCCTTATATCGATAATTTTTGAATCAAATTCTGGCTTAACTCTCTCTCGTGGTTCACCACTTCTGGAGCGGCCACCTCTTCCTCCCCTATTAAAAGGCCTGTCTGATGGTCCGCCCGTCTTACCTGTCATAGAACTCTCTCTCATTTTCTTGCCAGGAGTTATCTTCGAAGATACATTTTGAACAACAGAGGCATCCTTTGCTTCCGTAATTTTATTTTCTGTTTTTGTTTCTTGTGTATTCATATGATTTATTAAAATTCTAACCCTCCTTCTCTGGCAGCATCAGCGACGACTTTTATCTTTCCAGCATAGAGATATCCTCCTCGATCAAAAACAATCTTGGATATCTTTGCTGATTTTGCGAGCTTGGCTATTTCTAGACCCACGGCCTTTGCGCGCTCAACTGGAGTTTTACCTCCTACCTTGCGTGAATCGACAGAAACGAGAGTGCGACCTTTCGTGTCATCTATGATTTGTGCATAGAGATACTTGTGAGACTTGAAGACTGACAGACGAGGTCTCTCGGCTGTGCCATTTATCTTGGCGCGAACTCGCGCTTTTCTTCTTTTGAATATGAGTGCTTGTTTCTGTATGGCTTTCATGTTTTTTATGCGGCTTTCTTACCCTGTTTCCTTCTTATAACTTCATCTGCGTATCTTATACCCTTACCAAGGTACGGCTCAGGCTTTTTCTTTGCCCTGATATCAGCGGCGAATTGGCCGACTTTTTCGGAATCGATCCCTGAAATAGTCACTGTATTTTTCTCGCTGGTTATCTTCAGATCAGCAGGAATCGGCATGGTGACTTGATGTGAAAAACCTAAAGACATAACAAGATCTTTGCCTTTAATATCTGCTTTATAGCCGATGCCTTCCACGATGAGCTTCTTCTCGAAGACCTTATTGACACCAGCCATCATATTTTTTATATGAGAAACGCAAGTTCCCAGAATAGCAGTGTTGCTTATGGTGTCACTTGCAGACATGACGATGACTGTGCCATTTTCTATCTTAAGAGTGATCTCCGGGCTTATGCTCTTCGAAATAGAACCAAGAGGCCCTTTCACGGTGATTGTTCCAGAAGTAAAAGCAACTTCTGTCTTTTCGGGTATCGTTATCGGCTTTTTTGCTAGTCTTGACATGTGATTGAATTACCAGATTTTAAACAATACCTCACCACCGACCTTTGCCCTCTTGGCCTCCTCGTCTACGAGAACACCCTTAGGCGTAGACAAGAATGTGTTACCAAACCCGCTCCTGTATGTCCTGATATCGGCATATTTCTGATAGACGCGTCTGGATGATTTAGAAATGCGATCAACTCCGTGAATTCTGGGACCTGCACCATTTAGATACAATAAACCGATCTCAATGGTCTTATCGAAAAGTTTACCCTTCTTTTCTACCGACTCAATATAGCCGGCCTTCTTGAGTGCATGAGCAATATTTTCGGCAAACTTGGAATAAGGAACGGAAACAATAGGCTTCCTGGCATCCGAGCCATTCTTAATTCTTATTATTAAATCTGAAATAGGGTCTGTAACCATGTTAATTTATTACCAAGATGATTTCTTAATTCCAGGGATCATACCTTCGTTCGCAAATTCTCTAAAACAAATACGGCACAAATCAAAATCTCTCATATAGCCATGCTTGCGTCCGCATCTGAAACAACGTCGAACAACCCTTGATTTGAACTTGGGTTTCTTTTGAGATCTGGCTATTACCGATGTTTTTGCCATTTTAAATGCTTATTTAAAAACAAATCGGATTGGTCAGCCTATCTTCCCCATTGGGAAATGAATCAGCTTCCAATCATTTGACCTATGCTATAGGTAAGACCTACCTTATCAGATAGAACTGTCCGGGTCAAGACACGAAAAGGCTCTATTTTTACGCTCGTCTTTGACAAATAATCTATTGTGTTATATTCTTTTTTTAGATTAGCATATCGGTTATATCATCAATCGATGATAGTCGACATGACAGAAAGGCATGATGAAGCCAACAATTGAGGAACTGCATAAAAAGTTGATTGGTATAATTTCGGGAACATGGGGATATGAAGAGTTAGATGACCCCGTGTGCATCCTTGATAAGGGCTGGAAAAGAATCGGCGTCATGAGCGATCCTGTTGCTATGCATCTGTATCAATTCCTAGTTGAAATATCGCCTTTTAAAGACGGTATTTTCGAGTCTAGTCTGCTAAGTCAGATGTGCAACGGTGAAAAAAGAGCGGAGCAGATACTCGGCAACATAAACTACAGATACAACAGTGATCTGATGCTGCTAGAAGAGATAGCGGTGAGACATATTCTGTTGTTTGTTTACAACGAGTTCCCGATGGCAAATACGACTCGTACGACCATACGTATTTGCTCCGGCTGGATAGTAGCGATCCGCGACACTTCGCACATTGAAGAAGTCGGCATCGCCCTTCCCTGTTTCGACACAGAGAATAACTAAACGAAATCCCCCGAGACAAGCGGGGGATTTTTTATCTTTTATTTTCTCTTCTTAGAATCCGTTTCTCTTTTTAGAGGCAGTCCCAAGTGTTCAAGAAAAGCGATCGTCCTATTTTTATCATCTGATGTCGTGACTATAGTTATAGACATTCCGAAAACGTCTTTTAAATCTTCATCGGCAGTTTCAGGAAATATAGTATGCTCTTTTATGCCCATCGTGTAATTTCCCATATCATCGACTGATGTTCTCGTAAGACCTCTGAAATCCTTTGTTCTTGGCAATGCTATATGAATAAGTCTGTCCAAGAATTCCGTCATCCTCTTACCTCTCAAAGTGATCTGGTATCCGACCGGATCGCCTTGTCGTGTCTTAAAGGTTGCGATTGCTTTCTTTGTGACTCTTAAGGCCGGCTTTTGTCCGGTTATTTTCATAAGTCTGTCGGCAATCAAATCAATTTTCTTCTTATCCTTAACAGAACCAAAGCTGTTAGAAATTACAATCTTTACCAACTTCGGAGCCTGCATGGGGTTTTTCAAACCCAGCTTTGAACTTAGGCCAGACCATGAGTTTTTATTCAGTTCCTGTGCGGTTTTGTAATTCATGATGTTTATTTAGATGACTTCTTTGATTTTTTCGTACCTTCGCTGTCGCTAGCCAGTCTTACCTTGGATGAATATATGGGCATAGCCTTTTCTACTACCTGACCCTTTTGGCCCTGTTTCCTAGGTCTCTCATGCCTTTTCATCACATTTACCCCTTCAACTAAAATTTTATTCTCACGCGGGAAAGCCTTGGTGACCTTTGCGGTCTTGCCCTTATCATCACCTGACAATATGATTACTGTGTCTCCTTTCTTGATATTCATGATATTAAACTATTTCGGGCGCTCTAGAAGCGATCGTCTTAAATCCGGCCTCCTGAACTTCTCTAGGAATCGGTCCGAAAATACGGCCGGCCAACGGCTCCTTCTTGCCTTTTTCTAAAATTACGACGGCATTTTCATCAAACCTGACGTAAGAGCCGTCTTTTCTTCTTGTCGGATGTACTTGTCGCACTACTACAGCGTGCAATACGTCCTTCTTTTTTACTGACTTTCGAGGTTCAGCTTTTTGGACAGATAGAACCACCACCTCACCGAGAGTGGCCCAGCGTTTTTTCGAAGCACCCAGAACCTTAAAAATGCGACCTATTTTGGCTCCAGAGTTATCCGCAATGTTTACTATTGAACGTGGTTGAATCATGGTATTTACTTTATGCTATAACTCGAAATGTCTTATTTTTCGAAATTGGAGAGCAAGCTTCAATGGTGGCTTTGTCGCCTTCTTTCTTTGTATTGCCTGGATCATGAGCCATGATTTTATTATTCCTTTTGAGGAATTTTCCGTACTTTTTGTGCTTCACATATCTCTCTACGATAACAACTGCGGTATCCTTCATCTTTGATGAAGACACATTACCAACGAATGTTTGTCGCTTGGCATTGTCTTTATTGGTCTTTATACCGGTGTTTTCCATGGAGTTTTGAGTCTACTTTAAATATCTGGTTATGTAAAGAATTAGTTTGACGACTTGCTGTTTATGGCGGTCATGATTCGGGCTATGTCTTTCCTGATAGATTTGCCGCTTTTTACATTTTTTGTCTTTGCTCCGGCAGCGCCAAATCTAAATGTCCTGAGCGCTTCCCTCTTTTCAGAAAGCATCTTCTGAAGATCTGATATGGTCTTTGTGTTGATTTCTGTGTATTTCATATTCTTCGTATTAGACTCGACTGACAACACGAGTTTTTACTGGCAACTTTGTGCCAGCTTTACGCATAGCTTCCGCTGCCACTTCGGCCTCGACACCATCTATTTCGAACATGATCCTACCCGGCTTAACTTCTGCTATGAAGCCCTGCGGATCACCCTTTCCCTTTCCCATCTTTACTTCAGCGGGCTTTTGTGTGAACGGATGATCAGGGAAAATCCTTATCCATATCTTGCCAGTCTTGCCGGCATGATGCATGGCCACTTTTCTGGCAGCCTCTATCTGATTTGATGTCACTCTGGCATAAGCCATAGCTTTTAGACCATATGATCCGAAAGCTATTTTTATACCGCGTGTATCAGCGTGATTGGCTTCCTTTACAGGATGCTGTCTCATCGTAAACCACTTTCTGTGTTTGACTTTTTTTGGAAATAACATGGCAGTGTATTATTTAGCGTCTTTCTGATCTTTTTTGAAAATTTCACCTTTATATATCCAAACTTTTATACCCAAATCTCCATAAGTCATATGAGCTTTTTCTCTGGCAAAATCAATATCCGCTCTAAGAGTCTGAAGAGGAATACGGCCTCTCTTCATCTCTTCAGATCGGGCGATCTCAGCTCCGCCTAGTCTTCCTCCCAAATAAATTCGAACACCCTTAACTTCCTTTACCGCCATGATTTTCTCGATTATTTGCTTCATGACTCTCCTGAAAGGCATGCGCTTTTCGAGAGCCTCGGCGATCATAAGTGCGGCGATAGCTGCATTTGCTTCAGGATTTTTGACTTCTTCAATATCTATTTTCAATTCCTGCCCAGCCAAATCAATCTTATTCTTCGACAACAGTTTCAAAATCTTTTCACGAAGCTTGACTACCCCGTCTCCTGACTTACCTATGATCATACCCGGCCTCGATGTCTTTATGATGATGCGAATAGATTTCCTACCTCTCTCTATGTCCAATCCTCCGAGAAAATATGGTCTTAATTCCTTGGTCAAAAATTCTCTGACTAGAATATCTGTCTTCAGAGCGGTTCTGTAGGCCTTCTCGGTAGAGAACCAGCGACTCTTCCAATCGCGGATAATTCCCAATCTATGTGAATATGGATGGACTGTGTGTGACATGTTATTTATTATTCTTTGCTGATTTAGCGGTCTTATTCACCTTATCTTGACCCGGAGCAAGTACGACTTTTACATGACTTGTCCTCTTCTTTATCGGAAAAGCTGAACCTCTAGCCATAGGCATCGATCTTTTCATGACATATCCCTGATCTACTCTGATTTCTTTGACGATCAGATTTGCTTTATCTAGCTTAAAATTGTGAGAAGCGTTTGCAACCGCAGAGTCTATGAGATCGGCTATAGGATGTTTGGCTTTCTTGGCTGCATTGGTCAGAATAACCTTTGCTTCTGCAATTTTCTTGCCACGAATCATATCAGCGACAACTCTGACCTTGCGAGGTGATATTCTGTAGTTTTTTAGAGAAGCGCTAATCATAGTAATTTATTATTTCTTTGTAGCTGTGTCGGCTGCCGCTTTTGCCGCCTGAGCTGATGCTACTTCTGCTTCCTTGGCTTTCAACTCTATCTCCTTTTGCATCTTTCCACCGTGACGCACGAACTTACGTGTAGGAGAAAATTCACCGAGGCGATGACCCACCATGTCCTCAGTTACAAAAACTTCGATATGCTGTCGTCCATTGTATACGCCGAAAGTAAACCCCACCATTTCCGGAGAAATCTGTGATCGTCTTGACCAGGTCTTCAATACCCCTGCGTCTCCCGGCTTTTTGCCGGCTATTTTCTTTAGGATTGACTCGTCGATGAACGGTCCTTTCTTTAATGATCGCGCCATAGAAATAAAATCAGCTCTAAAGAGCTTGGGAGCATAGTAGCAGAGCCATATTTTTAAGTCAATGAGGCATGATATAATGTTTTCGACATGGACAATTACATGATCATCATCGTGGGCTCTATAGGCACAGGCCTTGTTCTCATTTTTGTCGTCCTATATGCACTCATCCGCAAGATAAGAGAGAGCGAGGATCTAAAATACGAATTTATCACCATTATTGCTCACAAATTCCGCACGCCTCTGACCCAGATCAAATGGCTCACCGAGGGCCTCATGGATAAGGTCGCCGAACCTTATGCGAAACAATCACTGCAGGAAATAGAATCCGCCAATGATAATCTCATAAAACTGACAAGTACGCTGATAGAACTGACGGATGCGGTAAATAATGCAAAATCCTCGTATCATTTTGAGACTATCAATGCCTGCGAGTTAGTTCACGGGATAGTCGATCAGATGAAGAGCATGTTTCATGAAAAAAATATCTTTCTATCGGTGACATGCTCAGTGCCTGTCGTATTAGTAAGGGCAGATCGGGCCAGAATGGAATTTGTCATGAATACGCTACTTGAAAACGCATGTACATATACCCCACCAGGCCGAGATGTGTCCGTAAATATATCGACAGACAATAAGCATGTGACCATATCCGTGACTGACAATGGCATAGGTATAGAGTCAAAAAATATGACGCGCTTATTCACAAAGTTTTACAGATCAAAAGAGGCAAGAGCGGCATACACCGAGGGTATGGGCGTGGGGCTGTATCTTGCCCTCTCAATAGTGAAAAGGCATCACGGAAAGGTAGATGTAGTATCGGATGGTTTGAACAAAGGCTCAACCTTCAGCGTTATTCTTCCTCTGTCTAAAAAATAGAATTGACTCCTAGACATATTTGTGGTATATTCTACACAGAATAGCAATCATTGCACCTCACAATAAAAATCAAACAATTTTGTTAAAATGACAAATCTCACACCGCTAGTCATCGTTCTCCTGTGCATCATAGGAGCTACGCTCACGTTGAAGATCTGGACTGATCGTAAGCGCGTAGAACGAGCAGACGTTAAGACAGCCCCGGTCATCACATTGACGCAAACCGAACTCGAAATTATGAAATTCGAGAAAGGTCGGCGTCGAGCACATGTAAGCAAGGAAACAGTCAACACTTCCCCAACCCAAAACCAAACATCCGCGACTCACAGTGAGAAGCGGAAGTGACTCATATGCCGTTACCTCTAGTAACGGCATATTTCTTATATAAAACGCTGCGACTTTACATATGCCTGTTTTTTGTGTTAATTTCATAAGAGACCAGCTCTATACATTGAGCGGGTTATACCAAACCAAAAAAAACACATACTGTATGAAGATGTCTCGTATCACCACAACGATTTTCGTTGCGGTCATGATCGCCGGAGGTGCGTATGCATCTCCTATCATCAGAGTCACCCCCGCCAGCGCGCCGAATGCATTCGGATCACCGAGCTATAGTGGCTGGGTTACAAATGCCATCAATGCCCAAATCGATGGTTTGTCGACTGCAGGCATTGCCGGCACGCCGACCTACTACGAAATCGCACCGACGGTTATGGAACTGTCCCAGAATATTGTGACCGGATTCGCCAGCTGGAAAGGCCAGGCAGATCCCGGCACGGTTTTCGGACCAGGTTTCTCGAGCGAGCTAGGCAATCGTCTCCACTTCGGAGTGAATGTCATCGGAAACGGACAACTGATATCTATCAGTGATCTTGCCTTCTCTGCCGTATCGACCGATCCTTCAAATTCGTTGTCGTTTGCATTCGGCGCCGGTTCGTACAATTACTCGACTCAATATGTCGGTATTTTGTACGGAACAAACGGAGTGTTGGGCGGTGGCGATGATATATACGTGACGGGCGGACCGAACACGACGCAGGTCAATCAGATCGTGGGACGTGGATCAGGTAATGCCTGGGCTGTGTATGCTGGAGATCCTGGTGCCACACTTCAAGACAAGATCGATTTGGCGATAGCAAATCTGTCCACCACGGCGCCGTTTGATTTCATTGGCACATACTCGCTCGGCTCAGTGAGCAACAGTGCAAAAGTCACGTTTGTGTCGAATGTCCCCGACACGACATCATCGGCCTCTCTGATTGCATTTACTCTTGCCGGTTGCATCGCCATCGTGCGACGCCGACAGATACCGATACGTATCAGAAGCAATAGGAACTGATCCGCTCGGTTCGACATCTCGAAAATCGATAGTTCCCCATATCAAAACTGCGAAGGTCACTTCGCAGTTTTTTATTGGTAATAAATCTATGCTATGCATCAAAATATGACAGAATCGACAGTGTGTTAAAGTTTGACATTATTCCTTTTGAATGCTATAATATACTTAGATTATCCTCACGATGAATATTCTCACTGAAATTATAGGCATCCTTTTTGTAGGAGCTGTCGTCTACGTGTTAATTCACACAGCCACCAAAGGTCTGAACCCCTCCCTACCAAGCATGGGGAGAGGTAGACGAGCTAAGCCAGGAGGCGACGCCATCATCAGCTGGCTTGAAAAGCTTCTCATATCCCTTGCAAGAGGGTTATGGAAAATGTTCTGGGCGATTGTATCAGCACCCTTCAGAAGGCCCTGAAACAAAAGCAAAGCAACAACGAGCGGTTTCACCGCTCGTTTTTTTATAAACTATTTCTTTACACGATTTATTCGTACCGAAGAGCTTCTATAGGACTTTTCTTCGAAGCTTGTCTGGCTGGATATCCGCCGAATACGAGACCGATCACTGCAGAAACTACGAAGCCCAATATTGCACCATTCCATGGAAATACGAATTGCCAGTTCACTCCCAAGCCCTTAGATAAACCTATAGAAATGAGAAATGCCAAAACTGAACCCAAGATGATGCCGACAACTCCGCCTATGACTGTCAGTAGAACGGCTTCAAGCAAGAATTGCGCCAAGATGTTTCGTTCCTTGGCACCAAGAGCTTTTCGAAGACCTATCTCTCTGGTTCGCTCCGTCACTGCTACCAACATAATGTTCATTATACCGACACCTCCCACGAATAAGGCGATGGAAGCAACAGCAACAAGAAAATATGTGAGAGCGTCAGTGATCGTAGAAAGTCTGTTCGCTAGATCCTGTTGAGTCTGAACAAAAAAGTCGTCCTTATCTCCCGGTCCCAGATTGTGTGATTCTCTCAAGGTCAGCCTTATATCGTTTGCCACAGATTGAACGTCGACCCCATCGGCCGCTTCTATGATCAATCTGTTGAAATGCTTTATGCCTAATAGATAATCTTGCGCTGTTGTATAAGGCACGATGATCATATCATCGAAATTGAACAATGACCCTCCGCCCGTAGGAGGCAGTACGCCAACTACTTTAAAATTCCTGCCTTTAATCTTTATATTCTTGTCGAGCGGATATTGATTTTCAAATAGATTTTCAACAACTTTAGATCCCATTACAGCAGAATCAGCGCGACTTCTCACATCTTCTGCATCGAAAAATTTACCTTCAGGATTTAGATCAAAGACATCCGCCATATATTCCGTCGCACCGAAGACACTGACCTGATAGGCATTTGACTCAAAACTCGCCACCCCGGCACCATAGACAACGGGCATCAAAGTTTTAAGTCCAGGAACATTGGTCTTATTGTTAAGCAAGACAATATCTTTTTGTTTTAATGAATCACTAAACAAAGCAGTCACATCAGATGGTCCTCTAGGTTCTCTACCTGGCACAACCGCAATAGTTTGTGTGCCCAACCCCTCAACTTGAGACAAAATCAGAGTCTGAGCTCCAGCACCAAGTGAAACAACCAGCATGATAGCTGTGATGCCGATGACAATACCAAGCATGGTTAGAACAGACCTAGACCTATTCGTAGATAATCCCTTAAGCGCTGTTGCGAATGTGTGTTTCCAAATCATATTATTTTACATAATCATCTTTCTCCGTAAGTCTTTTCTCGACCTTCCTCACATGATCGACTTCACCATCCATAAGATGGACGATCCTTTCTGCATGTTCAGCTGTTGTCGTTTCGTGCGTAATGAGAATGATAGTTTTACCTTCTTGCTCGTTTAACCGCTGAATGATGGACATGACGTTCTTACCTGATTTACTATCCAGATTGCCTGTCGGCTCATCGGCAAAAATTATTTCCGGATTTGTTACTAATGCCCTAGCAATCGCAACTCTTTGCTTTTCACCTCCCGATAATTCGGCTTGTGTGTATTCCATCCTGTGGCCGAGACCCACATCTTCTACTGCTTTTCTAGCACGATAGTCCCACTCTGATTCAGGAATTTTCGAGTACAAAAGAGGAAGTTTTACATTTTCTAATACACTCGTCCTGGGGAGCAAGTTAAATGCCTGAAAAATAAAACCGATTTCCTTATTTCGAAGGTCTGCCAGCTCCTCACCTGAAAAGTTAGTAACATTTTTCCCATTGAGATGATACGTGCCCGAACTCGGCTCATCCAATAGACCTAATAGATGAAGTAGTGTCGATTTGCCAGAACCGGATGGACCCATGATCGCCAGAAACTCCCCCTTTCGAACATTGAATGTGACGCTGGATAATGCAACGGTTACAGTATCTCCGTCCTTATAAACCTTCCGAAGGTTTTTTACTTCAATTATGTTCATTACTTAACGTAAGTAACCACTCGATCCCCTTCTTGAAGACCGCCCAAAACCTCTATAGTTCCGAGTGAGCCCTTAAGACCTGTTTCGACCGGAACAACATTCCAGGTTCTACCATCACGATTTAGTACTCTCACAACCTTTCGTCCGTTTTCTTCCATAATGGCCCTAAAAGGTAAGGAGAGAACATTTTTTTTCTCTCTTGTAAGTATTTCGAGATTAGCAGTCATGCCAGATCTAATCCTTATATCCGGAGCTACGAAATGCAAGGTTACTTTATAAGTAGGGACCCCCTCGACAACTGTCTCTGCAGGATCAACCAGATCGACCCTTGAAGGAAAATCTATACTTCTACCGTACGCATCAAGAGTAGTAGATGCCAAGTTACTTATGGCAATCTTCGCTATGTCTGCCTCCGGCACTCTGGCCTCAATCTTAAAATTGGTGTCCTGAACAGCGAACCCGGATGAGCCAGGGCTAACATATTCGCCTACGCGAGGATCGGCGCGAGTAACTATGCCATCTATAGGAGATATGATAGATCCAGCGTTAACCTCGGCTCTAGCTTGGTCAACTTTTGCTATTTGAGCCGCTATTGCTTGAGACGAATTCCCGGCAAGCTTCAAATTATATTTGGACTGTGCTGATGACAGGGCACTCTGGGCATCAGTCACTGCATCAATAGCTGTGTTTACTGAAGTTAAACCTGAATTCATCACAGAAAGATATGTGTTCAATATTGTTTGTGACTGGCCACTGTTCGATGGGTTTAGATCAGATACTATGACAGATAAATCATTCATAAATGATTTTATGGTGCGCAAATAACTCAAAACATCACTTACCACATCAGACATTTTTGCTTTCGTATCATCCATCCTGTTTGACCACTTAGCCAAAACGTCGGAGACAATGAGTCGCTTATTGTTTATATCATCATAAATATTTGTAGTGTCGGTACGAAGATTAATTGTTGGGTAAACACTTTGAGGATTGGTAAAGAATGTATCAGTATAATTGAAAAGTGCTGATTGAACCCTAACATAAGCATCATGTATGGCATTATCGGCTGATTTTTCAGCAGTTGTGAGAGTGGCTCTCTCAACAGCATATTCCTCGGATGTAAGACTTCTGCTCATATCTGACAATGTCGCCTCAGCCGCTCTCAGGGCGGCTATTTCTGATGACATATCCAGTGTGGCAATGAGTTGGCCACGCTTAATTCTGTCGCCAACCTTGGCATAAACATGGGATACCACACCGCCACGCTTGAAAGACAGATTTGATCTGTCTGCAGGAGATATAGTACCGGTCACACTCACTATCTCCCTGACATCTCCGATCGTCACAGCGACGGATTCGATGACCGGCTTCTTGCCACCACCCCGCATATACACGAAACTTGCAACAATAATAAACATTACGAGGCCAGTAATAACCCACTTATTCTTCAAGTGTCTTAATTTAGAATTTTTCACACAATTATTGTATCACGACAGAAATCCTTTCCAAAATTTGAAAAATGCTATTTTTTCCCGACTATAAGAAAAACGAGAAATTCAACAACCCCCTTTATGCTTCCTGAAACAAAATTAAACAACGGAAATTTATTTTCCTCTTTATTGTTCATATTTTATAGATTTTAGCTTCCGCTTCTCATCAGACGACCCGGATTTCTCCTAGACACTCTGAATACGTTCGAGTATTTCTTCGGCGTTCTGGTCTTTTGACCCTTTCCAGCTGGCTTACCCCATCGGGTCTTCAATCTTCGGAGTCCTCTACCCTGTCTCTGTTCACCACCACCGTATGGGTGATCTACTGGGTTTTGAGCAGTACCACGTACCGTAGGTCTGATACCCATCCAGCGCGATCTTCCAGCCTTACCGATGCTTACAAGACGATTTTCTTCATTTGAAACAGCCCCGATGCTAGCCCAAGCTGATTCGTGTATCTTTCGTACTTCTGTCGAAGGCATCTTTATATGAGTATATCCGGCATCATTTGCCACAACTTGTGCGAACGAACCCGCAGAGCGAACCAATTTTGCTCCGGTACCCGGCTTGATTTCTATATTGTATACAAAAGTTCCAACCGGAATATTTTTCAACGGTAATCTGTTACCTGTTTCAATAGGAGCCTTCTCTGATACGACGAATGATTGACCAACTTTCATTGTCTTAGGCAATAAAACATATCTTTTTGTACCATCCTTATAACTGACAAGGCCTATGTAACCAGTGCGGAAAGGATCATACTCTACCGTCTTTACAGTCGCAGTAATGTCCTTCTTATCATAGAGAAAATCAACTATTCTATAGAGTTTCTTATGTCCTGCACCTTTATGCCTTACGGTGATTCGTCCTTGTGAGTTACGACCAACATCCCTCTTGAAACCAACTGTAAGAGGTTTATACGGTTCGCTTGCAGTCAAATACTCCTTGAATGGCAAGGTGGACATGTGTCGGCGTGATTTGGTTGTTGGTCGATATGTTTTCATGATATTAATTGAAATCTTTTAGACAAAATCTATTTTTTCACCCTTTTTGACTGTAACTACGGCTTTTCTCTTACCAGAAACTGAACCTCTCCTTCCCTTCACAAATACGCTTTTGCCTGGAAGGTTGACGATAGCGACCTTGGTAGGATGAACCTTATAGAGCATGGTGACCGCTCTGGCTACAGAATTCTTATTTGCCTGTGATGATATCTCAAATGTATACACGCCTCCCTGACTCAATATTCCTGACTTCTCTGTTATGTGAGGCTTAATGAGAGAACTTGTATCATCTGTAAATCGTCCGACTGGAACCATTGTTTCAGAAGCTTTTGTGCTCTTTGTATCAGACTTTTTCTCGACTGATTTTGACTTCTTGACCAGCTTGGTTCCAGCAGTCTTCGCCTTACGAGTCTCATTCTCGTAATTCTTCTCTGCCTTGGGTTTTTTTGACCAGAATAATGCCATGATATTTTATTTACTTGATTTGTCTGTTAAGAATTTCAGTGATTCGTCTGGATTTGAGATTATGAGGTAACTGTGATTCAGGACTGAAACTGGATTTATATTCTTGAACTCTTCGACTGAAACGTGTCCGAAGTTTCTAAAACTCTTATATACAGAATCAGACTTTTTCGGCAGAGTTATGACAGCGACATTCTTTTTCTTCGCAGATATCTTCTCAAAACCTTTTATTTTCGAAAGGGACACGAGGATATTCTTCGCATCTTTTGATTTTGGAGCGTCGATCTTAAGATCATCGATGAAAATGACTTCGCCATCCTTGAATTTTCTGGACAAGATAGTGAGCAATGCTTTTACTTTGGTCTTTTTGTTTATTTTTCTCTCGAAATTTTTCTCATTTCTCGGACCGTGAGCAACTCCGCCTCCCACCCATATAGGAGATCGTGTAGAACCATGTCTTGCCCGTCCAGTACCTTTTTGTTTCCATGGCTTCTTACCACCACCACGGACTTCACCGCGAGTCTTGGTGTGTGCGATGTTTTCTCTGGAATTGGAATTCATCAGTCTCACAACTTCATGAACAAGATCAGAATTCCATGGCAAATCGAAGACACCCTTCGGTATATTCACCTTTCCAGCACTCTTTCCGGATTGATTATAGACTGTGGCTTCCATGATATTATTCTGAAACTATTTCGACTAATGTACCCCTTCGACCAGGAATAGCTCCGGAAACATATAACATATTTTCCGTCGGGTCAATATAAACGACTTTCAAATTTTTCACGGTAACTCTATCGCTACCCATTCTTCCGGCCATGCGTGTACCGACTGGAACTCTGGTGCGAAGACCTCCACCGATCGAACCCGGCTCCCTTTCTGAATGCTTCTGACCGTGAGTTCTCGGGCCTCCTTTGAAACCGTGTCGCTTAACGACACCTTGAAAACCCTTACCTTTTGATATTGCAGAAACGGCTATGACATCTCCGATCTTGAATTGACCAAGGTCGAGCTTGTCGCCAGTCTTGAGAACAGGAGCATCTACTCTGATTTCCTTAAGAACCGAGAAATTGCCCATATCCTTGATATGACCTTTGAGAGGCTTATTGATCCTGTTTGGATTTCTTGATCCCTCACCCACCTGAACGGCTTCGTAGCCATCATTTTCCTTTGTGCGAACACATGTTACGACATTTCCACGAACATTGACGGCTGTAGCAGGAATAGCCACGCCCTTTTCGTCGTAGATCTGCGTCATATTTAATTTTCTACCTAGAATGAATTTCATGTTTTTGCGTTAAGAACAACATCGGACGTCCCGGATGGAACATCCGACGGTGTTTCTTATTTCTATTTGAACCTACATCATCTTTACATCAATGTTCACACCTGAAGGCAAACTGAGATTAGTAAGAGCCTCGATGACCTTTGGGTTTGGGTTTACAATATCTATCAGTCTCTTGTGAACCCTCATTTCGAACTGTTCGCGAGCATTCTTATCAATAAATGAAGATCTGTTTACCGTGTACTTCTTTATTTCGGTCGGTAGCGGAACCGGACCGTGAATCTCAGCATCATATCTAGACGCAGTATCCATAATCTGTCGGAGCGATGCGTCTAATATTTTGTGTTCGTAGGCACGAACACGGATACGAAGGTGCGGGGCCTCTCCGACTTCCTTCTTTTTCGATCGAACTGGTTTTGAATGTGCCTTTTCCGAATGTTTCACTTCTTTCTCCTTGGTTGTTTTATCCACGGCCATGTTCGTGTATTACTTTTATTAAGCTACGACCTTTGTGACAACTCCTGAACCGACAGTCTTACCTCCTTCGCGCACTGCAAATCTCATCTGTGCTTCGAGAGCGACCGGAGCAACGAGTTTTACCTTGAATGTAACTGTATCTCCTGGCATAACCATTTCAACTCCAGGATTTAGTGTCACTTCACCCGTCACGTCTGTGGTTCTGATATAGAACTGAGGCTTATAACCTGAGAAAAACGGAGTGTGGCGACCACCTTCTTCCTTCTTCAAAACGTAAACTTCAGATTCAAATTCTGTGTGTGGCTTGACGGAACCAGTTTTGGCCAATACCTGACCGCGAGAGACATCATCCTTTGCTGTACCTCTCAAAAGAAGACCTGCGTTGTCTCCAGCAATACCTTCCTTAAGAGATTTGTTAAACATTTCTATACCGGTGACTGTTGTCTTAGTTGTATCTTTGAAACCGACAATCTCGACTTCTTCACCGACATTGATCTTTCCTCTTTCAATACGGCCAGTAACCACGGTTCCACGTCCTTCGATAGAGAAGATATCTTCGATCGGCATGAGGAATGGCTTGTCAATCTCACGCACAGGTTCAGGAATATAAGTGTCAAGAGCCGTCAACAATTCACCTATCTTCTCACTCCACGTAGCGTCACCCTCAAGAGCTTTCAACGCTGAACCCCTGATAACAGGAGCATTTTTGCCATCAAATTGGTATTTGTTGAGCAAATCTCGAACTTCTTCTTCGACAAGATCTATGAGATCCTTCTCAGCGACCGCATCACACTTGTTCAAGAAAACGAGAACTTTCGGCACACCGACTTGGCGAGCCAAGAGAATGTGTTCCCTGGTCTGAGGCATGACACCGTCCAATGCAGAAACCACAAGAATAGCACCGTCCATTTGAGCGGCACCTGTGATCATGTTTTTTATGTAGTCAGCGTGACCCGGAGCATCGATGTGAGCATAGTGCCTCTTTTCACTTTCGTATTCGACGTGTGAAAGAGAAATCGTGACTGTCTTGGTTGCGTCACGCACTGTTCCACCCTTTGTAATTTCAGCATAAGCCTTTTCCTTGGCCATGCCCTTTTTGGCCTGTACGGCCACGATAGCCGCAGTCAATGTAGACTTACCGTGGTCGATGTGACCGATGGTACCGACGTTGACGTGAGGCTTTGTACGATTAAATTCTGCTGCCATATTTATTATTTATTGCTTTAGAGCCATTGATTTTGAATAGTTCGGCGAGATTCAAGCCGATATCCCAGCGAACAGTTCAAAACAATGGATAAATTGTTAATAAGACTATTAAAAACGCCTAGGTAGGCGAGTAAAAAGAGCTTAACATTTTGCAAAAAAAAGCGCAAACATCTGTGCTATATATCGCACAAAACATTTTATTCAATTAACGATTATTTGCCAGTCAGCGCTGACTGGACTGAACCCAAACCAAAAGTCAAAAGTGATAACAAAAGTAGGATTACTATATATTTTATGTTGCTATTTTTTTTCATTGTATTACTGCAATTATTATAACACCAGTCATTAACCTAGCAATAAACAACGAACAAACCCGGCTTGCACAGCCGGGTTTATAAATCGATAAATACTCCTGATTATTTTCTCTTTTCTACTATTTCTTGTGCGACGTTTGGAGGCACCACTTCATAATGATCGAATTCCATCATGGCACTGCCCTGCCCAGAAGTCATAGACCTCAACTGTGTCGTATAACCGAACATTTCTGCAAGAGGAACCTTCGCCAGAATTGCGATAGCTTGACCCTTCGGAGCAGATCCTTCCACCTGTCCACGCTTAGACGAAACAGAACCGATCACATCTCCCATATATTTTTCAGGACAAACAACCTCCAGCTTCATGATCGGTTCTAGAATAACCGGCTTTGCTCTCTTTGCTGCATCCTGGAATGCCTGAGAAGCGGCTATCTTATATGCGATTTCAGAAGAGTCCACATCGTGATATGAACCGAATGTGAGTTCGCAGGAAACATTGACCATCTTATATCCGGCTACTATACCTCGATCCATAGCTTCATGGACACCCTTTTCAACTGCAGGAATGAATTCCTGAGGAATCACACCCCCCTTGATGGAATCGATAAATTCAAAATCATCATATCGTGACACATTCTTTGGTATCTTTTCTCCTTCGACGAGAGGTTTCATAGGTCTTAGGGTGATTCTGACGTGACCATATTGACCCTTACCACCAGTCTGCTTTATGTACTTGTTTTCAGCATCAGCGGAGCTGAGAATGGTTTCTCTATAGGCTACTTGAGGAGTTCCGACATTGGCTTCAACTCCAAACTCCCTCTTCATGCGATCAACCATGATTTCAAGATGCAATTCTCCCATTCCCGAAATGATTGTCTCTCCAGTCTCCTGGTTTGAGGACACCCTGAAGGTAGGATCTTCATTTGAAAGCTTTCTCATGGCAACACCCATCTTTTCCTGATCAGCCTTAGTCTTCGGCTCTATGCGGAGAGAGATAACCGGTTCCATAAACTTTATCTTTTCGAGAACGATAGGGTTATTTTCGTCGCAGAAAGTGTGAGACGTAAGAGCATCCTTGAGTCCTACGGCAGCGGCTATTTCTCCGGCAAAAACTTTCTTGACCTCCTCTCTCTTATCAGCCTGCAATCTGACGATACGACCGAGTCTTTCCTTCTTTCCTGTAGTCGAATTGTATATATACGTACCCGATTCAATGGTTCCTGAGTAAACCCTAAAGAATGTGAGGGCTCCCACGAATGGATCGTTCTGGAGCTTGAAAGCCAGAGCGCAGAACGGTTCATCATCTGTAGCATGACGCAAGACCTCTTCGCCTGTGTTCGGATTTATTCCTTTAACAGCAGGGATATCGAGAGGTGATGGCAAATAATCAACAACGGCGTCCAAAACCAGCTGAACACCGACATTTTTCAGAGCAGATCCGGTAAATACTGGGAATATTTTGTTCTCAATGACTGCTTTTCTTATGACAGGCTTCAATTCTTCTATGGTTGGCTCATTGCCTTCCAAATATTTAGACATGAGAACGTCATCGTGTTCGACAATCTTTTCTATCAACTCAGCATGATATAGCTTCGCATCCTCCAAAAGTTCTGTAGGAATTTCTTTCTCTATAATATTAATTCCCTTCTCTCCCTCAAAATAATAGGCCTTCATTCGGAGCAGATCCACAACTCCCACATGTTCACTCTCAAGGCCTATTGGAATCTGAAAACGAACAGCATGCTTGTTCAATCTTTCCAAAATAGACTTATATGATCGCTCAAAAGATGCACCCATGCGGTCCATCTTGTTTATGAAACACAGTCTAGGCACTTTTCCGTCATCGGCATACCTCCAGTTCGTCTCGGATTGAGGTTCCACTCCGGCAACACCATCGAAAACTACTACGGCTCCGTCCAACACTCGAAGTGATCGCTTAACTTCGACAGTAAAATCGATGTGTCCGGGAGTATCGATGACATTGAATCTCACCTTCTTGGATGTGTCTGTCGAAGGCATGTAGGTAGGATTCCAAAAACAAGTAATGGCGGCGGCCGTGATAGTGATACCTCTTTCCCTCTCCTGTTCCATCCAGTCAGTGGTCGTCTCTCCGTCATGCACTTCACCTATTTTGTGGATCATTCCTGTATAGAACAAAATGCGTTCCGATGTGGTAGTTTTACCTGCATCGATATGCGCTATGATTCCGAATTTGCGTACACGCTCAAGTGGGTAGTCTCGATTCATATTTTAGATTAAATAATAAACGATCT
>CAZWUU010000008.1:0-27376 GCA_964637485.1 uncultured Candidatus Saccharibacteria bacterium | reverse complement strand
TCCCCCTAGGTCCACACGAGCATAGCGAGTGTAACCTAAGCTCTCACCTGCGATATTCAAGTACATAAACAAAATCGCCCAGTTTTAATTGGGCGATGCGAGCGTATCAGTCTACTCTGAAAACAAGCGGAAATTTGAACCTGGTTCGAAGCGATCGCATGCTGACCAAGAAATATATTGATGCGAGTTCAACCATAATATATACGAGTTGAACTATATCAATATCGAAATTACGAAACCATTCATTCGTAAATAGAGAGATGAGAAAACATCCTCTCGCAAAGGCGATAATTACTCGAAAAAATGTGATCGAAATATGATCAATATTTTTCCTTGAATAGGGCATTCGCCCGAGCAAGACGGCGCTTGATAGATATGTAAACACTATCAGGAAGGATTCCAGCGAACTGTCGTGATTTACAAATACAAGAGCGCTGAATCCGAATAGAATCCCGTTGATTACAGCCAATATTTGACTGATAACAGCGATCAATATTTTATTCATGGTGCTTCTGCGATCAAGCTATCATGAGATTGCACAAAATGAAATGCCCGATACATATGTATCGAGCATAAATCACCACCTGTACCGAATAGCTGGGCCTGTTGCGCGTTTGACCGAGGCTATGCCATAGGAAATTCTGCCGTGGTACTTGTCCGGACTATACATAATTCCACCTCGAACATACAGAATTCCATTGGGACTGATCCTGTGGCCTCCCCTGTATTTCACCGCAACGTCATTACTCAGGATGATCAGATCCTCGAGAAATGTCGGTACTACTACACTGGATTTGACTAGGGACACCTTTTTGCGACCATCATCCCCAACCGACTCCTTAATGCGCCGAAATCTCTTGTCCAATTCTCGTATGAGAACCTCCTGATTGCGAAGTGTGCGCTGTGGAATATCAGCATCAACCGTGTATGACGGCATTATCACTACGTCAGGAGGCGGAGTGGCATAGTGAACACTTACCGCATAACGTACAGCCATACGACTGTATGACTGATCAATCTCCTGACATAGAGTGTCAGAGGCCAGAATACCTATTACAACGAGGACCAAGCATAATGTTTTCATAGATCATCCTTTCATGTTTTTGGTCTACCGAGAGTATATTCCATCTTGCCGATTGTTGCCATATTATGTATTCTTACTCGTACCTTGGGCCCGTAGCTTAGTTGGTAGAGCGCCGCTTTTGCAAAGCGGAGGTCACCGGTTCAAATCCGGTCGGGTCCACAACATTGTGGATAATCGATGATAATGTTCGGCCAGGAGATGTATACTTATATCGGACATTCTTAGTAAAACTCAAAAAGGAGGAATCGTGAACACAAAACCCATCAAGGTTGGAGTCATTCTGATTCCAGCCAGATTCAATGGCAGTGGCATATTGACAGTTAGACGCGGTGGATACTTCGGGCTACCAGTCGTCGCAAGCATTCCCGATCCATCCGAAGCGGCAAGCGATGATGAAAAGCAAAGATCAGAACGTATTCTATCTGAGCTTCTACACATCGAAATCAGCAGATATGGCATCCCCAGAACAAACCGGACATATCCGCCGAGGGAGATTGCAAGTCGCAAGACTGGAATGTGGGGTGTCTATCATGAAGACACCTACACACTGAAGGAAGCGGTATTTATGTTCTTTGCACTGCCGGGCACGATCATGTTGTGTCCGTTTGTAAACGAGGATCATGTGCGCGTAATTGATCCGAAGTCGTCTGTCTTTACTCCATACGAGGCAGACTTCACTCTCGAAGCCGCTCGAGATTTCATTTCTCACCTCGATTTACGGCACATTCATATGACATGCGAACGTCAGGTCGCATAAATAAATCCCCAACCTCTATGAGGTTGGGGTATTTTAATCGTTACGATGTTCTTCATCCGGAGGAAGAATCACGGTCGATTGAGGATAATCGCTAGCAGATTTCAGAAGTCTTACACCCTCTCTGATGGACTGCAATGCCTCATTCATTTCGCTTATCGTATTCGTGGCATGATTTCTCTTGTTAAGACACTCTGAGCATATAGTGCCACTTTCCAGAATGCCACCTCTATGCTTCCGACATTTCATTCTGGCACATTGAATGCACAGGAATGAGCCAGGCAACATATATCGCAGTGAATATCTCCATATCATCCAGCAGCATGTGGGTATCCACAGCCAGATCGTTTCCTCGATATAAACCATGACAAATCCCATACAAGCAACTAGGACGCAGAGAAATAATGACTTTAAGCGCCTCATTAACAGCTTATTTTCGGCAAAATGCCGATACAAGCCGGCAGATCTGATCTTGTCAGCAAGAACCTTTATTGAGTACATCCTGTGGCATTATACCGGATGGGCTCGGCTGATGATATGGTCAACAAACTCGTGTAAATCACTACCGACAGATCGCAATGATTTTGGTAGAAGTGATTCGTCAGTAGTGCCCGGCAGTGTATTCACCTCCAAAAAAACGACTCCCCTTTTCGGATTTACGATAAAGTCTGACCTAGAATAGTGTCTTAGATGCAATATCTTATGAATCATCTTAGAAATATATCCAATTTTTGCCTTTTCTTCGTTTGAAAATCGTCCGGGCACAATCTCAATTGATCCACCGGAATATTTTGATTCGTAGTCGAAAAAATTATTTTTTGGACGTATTTCGACCGCCGGAAGTGAGTACATGTCCTCGTCACGAAAACCCTCGATAACTCCGCATGTCGCCTCGGTTCCCTGTATATATTCTTCTATCAGGATAACATCCGCATATTTTGATGCATTTACCAGAGCCGGCTCTACCTGATCTTTCGAACTTACTACTGTTACACCGACCGAACTGCCACTAGACGATGGCTTTATGACCACGGGCAGACTGAATCCAGAAAATATCTCATAGAGAATACTCTTCATATTGTCCTTTAGAAGATCGCTTTTGCACTCCTTCCAATGAGGTGTAGTAATGCCGTACGATTTGGCTATTCTTTTTGTGACTGATTTATTCATGCCAAGAGCCGAGCCCAGTGAACCGGAACCAGAAAAAGGAATGTGATGTATTTCCATAAATCGCTGGATAGTCCCGTCCTCACCGTATTTTCCATGCAGTGAATTCCAGGCAAAATCGAAATAGTGATGCCAGCCCAATGGATCGACAGGGCTTCCGTCTATAGTCCAGCGACTATCCTTATCTATGATGACATCGACGCCTACATATTTATCATCCAGCTTATCTGCAATAGTTTTTAGAATATTTGCGCCTGATCCGAGCGAAACTTCACTTTCATCACCCGGGCCTCCTCTCAAAACGCCTATTCTCTTTTTTCGGCTCATGCTCCTATTTTAGCATGTCCTCATTTCTTTTATTACGTCTGAAGCGGTGATAATTGATTGCAAATCGGTGCGCCTCGGCATTTAGCTCGTATATATGCATACCAAGCCTTTTATCATATTCTCCGACGATTTTTTTAGCGTTATGTTTATCGTCTTTAGTAACGGCACAGACAGACATGTTTAGTCGTCGCTCGCTGAGAAGACTTTTTACTATCTGTATGGCGTTCTCATTGCCATCGAGGACGATTTGATCAGGATAGTTCCATTCACTGTGATTCAATCTTCGATTAACTATTTCTTTTAATGACTTCAGGTCATTATTTTCCTGATTTTTCAGCAAGAATTTGCGGTAATCGCTCTTTGACAATCGGCCATCTATTGAGGCAACCATTATTCCGACCACATCTGTTCCTGATATGTGCGACACATCGTATGCCTCGATCTTATACGAAATATTGCCAGACAATATATCAGTCAAATTTGCTTCCTTGTAAAGTCTCACATCATTTATGTGCTCTAGAGCGAATATCATCTTCTTGTTTTTTTGAGCTTCTTCGAACTGAAGTTTATTCGCATTGTTCTTCATTTCAGCTCGAATCTTCGCTATTAGTCTTTCCTTTCGTCCGGATAGAAAATCTGTTAGATATTTGATCGTGAGCAGATATCTTTTCCTATCATTCTCGCTTAGAGCATTAGGCAATAGATGTATTTGCTTATAAAATCTTGCGTAATGGCTTTCATTGGCCTGCTCATCAAAATACGGAAATATTTTTCTCAATATTGCGAGGCATTCCTTGATCAATTTCACACTCGAATACGGCCCAAACCATATTTTCGGTGTATATGACAATTTGTTATCGGAATGAGCGGACTCGAAATCTCTGACTCTCTCGATGATTATTCTCGGCCATTTCTCCTTTGTGATAACAACATAAACCATGCTCTTATCATCTCTTTGAGCGACATTGTATGCAGGCATATACCTTTTTATATACTTTGCTTCAGCGAGAATGGACTCCAGGACAGTATCTAGCGTCACCCATTTTATATGCTTGGACTTGTATATCATGTCGACGATTCTCGGCCCTCGCGACCTGATCAGATCATCTCTGAAATAACTCTTGATGCGCGACCTAAGGTTAGTGGCCCTACCTATGTATATAGGTCTTTTTTTTGAATCAGAGAATATGTATATGCCGGGCGAGCTGGGTATTTTATATCTATTTATATCTGCTTTTGTCATGTGCTTGCTTCAGTACTTTTCTAAGATATTTTGCCGTATGTGATGAGGTTGATTTTGCTACATCCTCCGGTGTCCCGCGTGCTACTATTTCACCTCCCCGTTCGCCTCCTTCTGGACCAATATCGATTATGTAATCCGCATTTTTTATAACATCCAAATTGTGCTCTATGACAACTACTGTATTACCCTTATCGACAAGTCTCTGAAGGATATCAATAAGCTTATTCACATCATCGTAATGCAGACCAACAGTCGGCTCGTCCAGGAGATAAATAGTTTTTTGCAAATGCGCCCTATATAATTCTGCCGATATTTTTATTCTTTGAGCTTCACCGCCAGATAGGGTTGTTGCTGATTGTCCTAATTTTAAATATCCCAGACCCACTTCCATAAGTGTTTTCAGTCTGTCATATATCGCTGGAATATCCTCGAAAAATTCTATTCCTTCCTCTATCGTCATTTCGAGAGTGTCGTGAATAGATTTTTTCCTATACTTGATATCTAGCGTCTCCTTTGTAAAGCGTTTTCCATCACATATGTCACACTTCACATATACAGTTGGCAAAAAATGCATTTCCACGGCAATTTCCCCGTTTCCTTCACAGGCTTCACACCGCCCTCCGGGTCTATTAAATGAGAAACGTCCAGAGGACCAGCCACGCGCTCTGGCTTCCGGCTCGGCAGCAAAGAGATCTCTGACGTGCGACCAGGCACCTGTATATGTAGCCGGATTTGATCTGGGGGTCCTGCCTATGGGCGATTGATCGATAAGTATGGTTCTACCCAAGTATTCAGATCCCGTGAATGACTTGCAATTAATAGTTTCATTACTTCGGTGTTTCATCTCCAACCTGCTCTGCAAATTCCTGTACAAGATCTCGTACATAAACGATGACTTCCCTGAACCAGATACTCCAGTTATGAGGTTTAGACAACCGAGCGGTATGTCGGCATTTATATTTTTTATGTTGAATACACTGCCACCCTTAATGGATATTTTGCCCATTGGCTTTCTTCTTCTCTCCGGTACGTCCACGGATGATTCTCCACGCAGATAGGCCAGTGTTCTTGAGCCTGACTCGTTAGTCTTCGAAGTCAGCAAGTCATCAATATATCCAGAGACGACTACCCTACCTCCATGAACACCAGCGCCATGTCCTATGTCAATCATATAATCAGATGACAGCATAGTGTCCTCATCATGTTCTACAACAATGATCGTATTCCCTAAATCACGCAGGTTAAGCAATGTTTTTATCAGTCTATCATTATCTCTCTGATGAAGACCGATGGTCGGCTCGTCGAGCACATACAGAGCACCGACCAATCCTGACCCCAACTGTGAGGCCAATCTTATTCTCTGAGCCTCACCGCCAGACAATGTGCTTGCTCGTCTGTCCAAACTCAGATATTCAATTCCGACATTTACCATAAATGACAATCTGGATTCTATTTCCTTAAGAATTACTTTTGCTATATCCTTCTCTGTCTGATTCAACTCGAGGTTTTCGAACCATTTGACGGCATTCTCGATTGATAATGAGACTAGCTCGACGATGTTTTTGTTATTTATACGCACATGCAATGCTTCGTCTCTTAGTCTGGCACCATTACAAACATTGCATATGGCATCAGACCATACGTCTTCAGTGCCCAGACCGTTACACGCCGCACATGCTCCATAGGGGGAATTGAAGGAGAAGAGTCTAGGTTCAATTTCGGGATACGAGAAACCGTCATAGGGGCACATGAACTTGACTGACAATAGCTTCGTTTCTCCAGAATAGTCTAGCTTTATGAGACCATTTGCTTCTTGGATGCATCTTTCTAGGGCTTCCGATAATCTCTCCTTCGCGCTTACATTGTCTTTCTGAGCGAGTTCAGACATATAGAGCTCATCTACAAGGACATCTATATCATGCTTTTTATTCTTATCAAGAATTATTTGATCGCGCAGCTTGTGTGCTTTTCCATCTATTCTTACTCTGTCATAACCTTTGCCGAGCAGATCGTACAACAATTGATAGTATTCTCCCTTCCTGCCAACTACCACTGGGGCATATACACCCAGCTTTGCGGTACTCAGATTAACTCCGTATACTTTTTTTGACGTACTAACTCGACCGCTTACATCATTCAATATTGATGTAAGAATTTCGTCCTTTGAAACTCTATGAATCTCCCTGCCACACGTAAGACAATATGGTTTACCGATTCGAGCATATAATATTCTCAGGTAATCATATATCTCCGTGATAGTAGCAACTGTAGATCTAGGATTATTGGATCGAGATTTTTGATCTATCGATATAGCCGGTGATAGTCCGATGATTTCATCTACATCGGGCTTTTGCATTTTGTGCAGGAATTGTCTGGCATACGCGGAAAGCGATTCAACATACCTCCTCTGCCCTTCAGCAAATATCGTATCGAAGGCGAGAGATGACTTACCTGAGCCGGACAGTCCGGTCACAGCTATCATTTTATTTCTCGGCATCTCGACGGTTATATTTTTTAGATTGTGCGTACGCGCACCACGAACGATGATTTTCTCATCAGATGTCGATATTTGGGACTGATTTACCGTTCGATTTTTCTGCATAATCGGACGATAATAACACAATTTTAGACTTATTTAAAGCCCCAGTGTCATATATGCTCTATCTGCAAGTACCCCTCATCTCCTCGATGATCTTATCCAAAGATGCAGAGGCTTTTACTATGTATTTTCGTACTCCGAGCTCTTTGGCCCTCTCCATATCACTCTGCTTACTCAGATTAGAAAGGATCATAATTGGTATATTGTTTACTCTGCTGTCCTTTTTCACTTCAGCAATGAAATCAAATCCGCTAACATTCGGCAGAACAAGATCGACCACGATAATGTCTGGAGTTATAGACTTGATCATTTCCAGTGCCTCCTCGCCGGTTCTGGCATGAAAAAGATCAAAGCCCGATGATACGATTTTCTTTGATAATATGGATCCTATCAAACGATCATCCTCGACCCACAAAACCTTCTTTTTTGATACCTGACCAGGTTCTGCTGTTTCTGTCGCGGTTTGATGCCCGAGAAATCGGTTCACCTTATCGACTAATTTCGATGGTTCCATGTTCAGTGACATGATAAATTCGCTTACACTGCCCTCAGGTATCTTGCGCATATTCAGAGGATCCGCCTGACTCGAGATCATGATGACAGGGATCTTCGCAATCATTTGTTCGGCCTGCTTCTGCACTAAAATATCATAACTATTACCCCCATCGAGAACAGCATCTATGATAATAAGATGGGGCAGGAATTCCAAAATACTTTTTAGGCCGTCCGAGCCATTACGAACAAGTTGCACGGCATATCCCTCTCTTCGTAAACCGTTTGCGAGTTGATCGCCAAAATCTATATCGCTTTCCATTACCAGAATCCTTTCATTTTTTGATCCTGAGTTCATGCCTATATTTTAGCAATATTCCTTGGCTTTTTCCTACGAGTTATGCCCAGCTTGTTTTCAAGTTCCAGTATCTCATCTCGTATTATTGCTGCGGTCTCAAAATCTAGTATTTTTACCGCGTCTTCCATTTGTTGTCTTTTTTGGCTCAAAACCTTGTCAGGATTTACCCTTATTGCTTCTTCATCTATCATCACAAGCTCCTTTACAGTATGTTTATGTTCCCTTTCTATTTGGTCCGTAATATCATGTATGTTCTTTGAAATAGTCTTTGGGCTAATATTATTCACTTTGTTGTACAGCACTTGCATATTTCTGCGTCTCTCAGTTTCCGAAACGGCACGCTTCACTGAACCTGTTATCACATCTGCATAAAGTATTACTCGTCCATTTATATTTCTGGCCGCTCGACCTATTATCTGTATAAGAGCAGTTTCTGAACGCAGGAATCCCTCCTTATCAGCATCCAAAATACCTATAAGAGTTACTTCTGGCAGATCCAAACCTTCACGCAAGAGGTTGACTCCAACCAGGCAGTCGAATTTTCCTTTCCTGAAATCTGTAAGAATAGTGATGCGGTCAATAGTCTTTATGTCGCTGTGTATATATTTTGTTTTGATTCCCTTATCAATTAGATAGTCGGTCAGATCTTCAGCCATTTTCTTGGTGAGCGTGGTAGCAATGACTCGTCCGCCCTTTTTTATTTCCTTGCCAGCTTCAGCTATAAAATCCGCCACCTGCCCGGAATTATTTGCTTTATTTGTCACTGGTTTAATCTCTATCTGTGGATCCACAAGTCCAGTAGGTCTTATGACCTGTTCGACGATGTTCTGGCTTTTTTTGAGCTCGTACTCGGCAGGAGTTGCAGATGTATATATGACATTGCCGATTCGAGATTCGAATTCGTCAAATTTAAGTGGTCTGTTATCTCGAGCAGAAGGCAATCTAAATCCATGTTCGATGAGTGTTTTCTTTCTCGATTCATCGCCTGCATACATACCAACTAGTTGTGGCACGGTGACATGAGATTCGTCTATGATAGTGAGAAAATCAGGCTCTCCCTTACTGTTTCTCGGAAAATATGACAGCAATGTATCCGGCGCTTCGCCTGGCATTTTTCCGCTAAAATGTCTTGAATAGTTTTCAATACCATTCGTATATCCTATTTCTCTGATCATAGCCAAATCGTATCGCACTCTCCTCTTAAGTCTTTCAGCTTCGAGTTCCTTACCTTGCTTTTTTAGTTCCCGTAATCTTGCCTCCAATTCTGTCTTGATAGTGATCAATGCCTTTTTATTCTGATCATCGCTTGAAATGAAATGCTTGGCAGGAAATAGATATATGACATCGAGCCGTCTTATAATATTTCTATTTATATGATGAATTTCGACGAGATCATCTACTGATTGCTCGCCAAACTCAATTCGTAAAATGTTTTGACTATCAACAGGCACAATCTCGATATTATTTCCTACTGCTCTGAATTTACCGGACTCCAGATCACCATTGGTCCTTTCATAGTGAATATTTATCAGTTTTCGTATGAGCTCCTGGCGTGATATTTTGAGACCTTTCGATATTTTTAGATTTACCTTTTCGTATTCTTCAGGACTACCCAAGCCATATATACACGACACAGATGCGACGATGATGACATCCTTCCTAGTCAGCAGTGCTTGCGTGCTGGCGTGTCTCAGTCGCTCAATTTCTTTATTTATCATTGCCTCCTTCTCTATGTATGTATCAGTAACAGGTATATAAGCCTCAGGTTGGTAGTAGTCATAGTAAGAGACGAAATAGTGCACCGCATTATTTGGGAAGAAATCTCTGTACTCCTGAGCCAGTTGAGCGGCGAGCGTTTTATTGTGAGCTATAACCAGAGTCGGCTTACCATACTTCGCAATAACATTGGCAGCTGTAAATGTCTTACCCGAACCAGTTACACCAAGAAGTGTCTGGTGTTGATAGCCCTTAAGAAGACCGTTCAATAGTGATTGTATGGCCTTTGGCTGATCTCCGGCTGGAGCGAATTTGTTTGATATGGAAAAACCCATAACAATCGAATATACCACATTATTTGCGAACGAGTACTTTTTTTACTGCTCTTTCTATATGATTTGATGTCAGTCCATATTCAGATAATAATTCCTCTGGGGTTCCGGACTGACCAAACCTATCGTTAACACCGACAAATTCAATTGGTACAGGCTTATGCATAGCGAGACATTCTGCTACGACACTACCCAATCCACCAGCAATTTGATGTTCTTCAGCTGTAACTATGGCACCAGCATCGCCGGCTATCCTGATCAAAGCGTTTGTATCTAATGGCTTTATAGTATGCATATTGAGAACTCGGGCATTTATACCCTTTGATGTTAGTTTCTTAGCACAAACCAGCGCTTCGTAAACCATAGTTCCTGTAGCGATAATTCCTACATCAATTTTTCCCTTAGGATCATACACGGTGTTTGCTTTGCCAAACGTGAACGGAGTTTCCTCAGTGGTCAGATTTGGCGTCTTGTGCCTAGCGAGTCTCATATACACAGGACCCTCGATTCTGGCCATTTCCTGAACCGCCTTTCTAGCTTCATGATAATCACATGGCGAAATAATTTTCATTCTCGGCAATACTCTCATAAGAGCGATGTCTTCGAGGGCTTGATGGGAACCTCCATCAGCGCCGACATTTACACCGATATGAGTGCCAATTATTTTTACTGGCTGATCGTTATAGCATATTGTTGTTCGTATCTGTTCCCAATTCCTGCCCGGACTAAATACCGCATATGATGCAACATAGGGAATCTTACCCATTGCAGCCATTCCCGAGGCCACAGTCACCAGATTTTGTTCTGCTACTCCCACTTGCACAAATCTTTCGGGATATCTCTGCTTGAATGACAGCATCTGAGTTGATTCGGTAAGGTCAGCACACAGCGCAACGACATTTCTGTTTTTTTCAGCTATGAGCAGTAGACCATCACCGAAACCTCGTCTCATATGATCACACTCCTCGGATACATCGAAAATATTAGGATTCAATTTTAAATCAGTGTTGAGCATATTATTCATGATGAGGCGATGAAATCCTTCCTCCCAGCGTTCGACCTTCCTTGAATGCTCTCCTGGCAATCTCGATTTCTTCACGGGTGAGCGGTGGCTTTCCGTGCCACTCGAACTTACTTTCGAATTCTGGTATGGATTTCGATGGTATAGTTCTTGCAATAATCACTGAAGGCTTATCGCTCACTGAGTTTGCTGTAGAAACAGCTTGATCGATCTTGTTAAAATCATGACCATCGATTTCCTGTACATGCCAATTAAATGATTCCCATTTCGATCGAAGTGGCTCCAACGGCATCACATCCTCAGTATATCCATCAATTTGTATATTGTTTCGGTCCAGAATGACTGTTAGATTTCCGATCCTTTCCTTACCTGCCAACATGATTGCTTCCCAGCTATTACCCTCGTCCAGTTCTCCATCGCTCATTATGCAGTAAAATTTCATGGATGATTTCCTACCGGAATCTATACGGTTCGCAATGGACATACCCACCGTCTGTGACAAGCCGGATCCGAGAGGGCCGGATGATGTCTCTACGTATGGCAGGAATTCTCTGTGAGGATGACCCTGCAATCTAGAGCCAAATTGTCGCAGGGTTTTAAGTTCGGCTAGAGGAAAATATCCTGCATGTGCCAATGTCGCGTACAAGACAGGACAAGTATGTCCATTTGAGAGCACTAGTCGATCTCTATATTCCCAATTGGGCTTCTTAGGATCGTGCTTTAATTCATGAAAATATAAATATGTGAATATATCAGCCAGACCGAGTGCGCCCGCAGTATGACCGGACTTAGCTTCTATGAGTGTATCGACGATCGATTTCCTGATTTCGTATGCTGTATATTCGAGTTTTCGAACCTGATCGATAGTAAGTGACATACACAAATTATATCACGAAAGATTTTTGAACTTACTTATCGCTTCGATAGGATTATCTGATGCAAATATAGCCGAACCTATGACCATCCTGCTCACGCCGGCCTGAATGAGTGATGGAGCATTCTCCATACTAACTCCGCCATCCACTGAAATCGGAAGGTTCGGATACTGTACCCTCAAGCTACGAATCCTATCTAATACCCTGTCATCGAATTTTTGATTCTGAAAACCTATATTATCTATACCCATGAGTTGTACGCATTGAATTGAATCGGCATATTCACTGAGCGCATCAAGATCGCTATCAATACCGAAGGCCAGACCGATTTCTACTCTGCCAGCCAATGATTTTATTGCGCCATCTATATCACCTCTGCATTCGGAATGTATGATGATGCGAGACACGCCTGCTCTCACCCATTCGTCGACATGGCGCTCAGGATAATTGGCCATAAGATCAATTTCATAATCAACATCCTGCCAATAAGGCAAGCCTTCCTCCTCATTTATTATTTTATTGAATGATAAGTCAGTCTTTTTATACGGCCAGGTAGCATTAGCGACAAACTGACCGTCGCACACATCTATCTGAACAATTTTTGTTGCACCATTTATGAGGCCCAGTTTCTCCTCTAAGTCATTAAAATCCTTCGGTAGTATGGCCGGTATTATTGAAACTCTAGACATTATTCTATGTTATCTATTAGCTCGATTCTTCTAGCGTGCCTCTCTTCTCCGGAAAATTGAGTATTTAGCCATGTATCAATATCTTCACTGATAGTCTTCTCATCTACAAATCTAGCACCCACAGACAGAATGTTTGCATCATTATGTTCTCTCGAGACCGTAAGAATATTCTTGTCTCCTCCATACCAGACTGCGCATCTCACTCCAGGGAATCTGTTAGCTACCATCGCTTCGCCCTGCCCAGAACCGCCAAAAATAATTGCTTTGGTATTACCTGACATATCCTCAGCAACCTTGAGCGCCGCCGCAGCCATGTATACCGGATAATCATCATCAGGATTTAATTCACGCGCTCCAACATCAAGGACTTCTAAACCACTTTTCGTTAGCAAGTACTTTTTAATAATCTCTTTTATATTGTAACCGGCATGATCAGCCGCAAGAATAATTTTCATATTAAACTAATCTTCCTGTCTTTATCACATGATCGACGAGAGTATACGTATACCCCATCTCATTATCATACCAAGCCAATACTTTTACGAGATTTCCGCCGACTACTCGAGTAAAGGCAAGGTCAGCGATAGAAGCATGCTTATTACCTACGATATCACTAGAGACCAGATCCTCCTCAGTCACCGTGAATATACCGTTCCATCTCGGCTCAGATGCCGCTTTTTTTAATATTTTATTGACCTCCTCAGCTGTCGTCTCCTTCTTCGATACAAATGTGATGTCTACTATAGATCCAGTAACTACTGGCACTCTAATAGATATGCCATCGAATTTATTCTTGAGCTCCGGCATTATTTTTGTGACCGCTATCGCCGCCCCTGTAGAGGACGGCACTATGTTTTGAGCTGCGGCTCTACCCTCTCTTAAATCCTTCTTAGACGGACCGTCAACCAGAGCCTGGCTAGCCGTATATGCGTGCACAGTATTTAGCAGAGCTTTCTCGACCCCAATAGTTTCATTCAGGATAGCTATGAGCGGGCTACCGGCGTTCGTTGTGCATGAGGCGTTGGACGAAATATTGCATGTTTCAAGAGCCTTTTCATTCATGGACATCAGTACAGTTGCTCCCTTTATCTTTGCATCGTCAACATCCTTTATCGGCGCAGAAACAACTACTCTTTTTGCTCCCGCCACGATATGAGCATTTGCCTTATCTGCCGAAGTGAATAGACCGGTACACTCAACCACAACGTCGACATCCAATTTCTTCCAGGGTAACAGTGCTGGATCCTTTTCGCTGGTATAAAGCACTTCTTTTCCATCGATAACCAGTGAATTCTTCTTCTCATCGACACTTACATCGAAATTACTAACTCCATAGGCAGTGTCATATTTTAAGAGATAGGCAAAATTTCTTATATCTCCCAAGTCATTTATTGCAACAATATCCAGTTCCTGTCTGTCCTTTGCCACTTTAACAAATGCTCTGCCTATCCTGCCAAATCCATTAATTGCAACTCTTATTTTCTTCATAATTGTGATTTATCTTTATATGACGAGATTATAACACAGCAAATATCCACAGATACCATAGATTGCGCACCCAAATTAGGTACAATGGGATCAGACCATTGTCTATATGAATACAATAAAGTTCGAGGATCACAGCGCCAAGTTTGCCAAGGTCAGCGAAGCTCTTCATGAACTCGAGGACCACCATTGTGCCGCGAGACACGGCATACCATCGATAGTTCACTATTCTCACATAAGGAGTGGCAGAGTCCCCATATCAATGAGAAAGGCTGATTTTTCAGCGGTATTATCGAACAGTCTGGTAGTGTTTATACGGGTCGCTACCGAGTTCCGCACACGCCCGACCAAGCGCAGAATGAGGGAGATCATTCGGAGGGCCAAAGAAAATGGCCTCTTCACACCCACCATCATCGTATTTGCGGGTGAGAAAATCTCATCCATTGTAAAGAAGGTGGCCGGCTGTATCAAGATCTTCATTGACTACGAAAGAAGAGTTTTCAACTGGAAACGCTTCGTCCGTAGCATGAACAGCCATTCCGGCATCCTCACACGTCCAGCCATTCAGCACACTCATTTTTCATATCGCGCTTGCGCCTAGTATTTGGCCTCGTCCTGCACGAGGCCAAATTTATTTACCTTGCACCTTTGTAATTGCAATTTTCAAACATAGAGGCGTGCGGATATGGGCGCCTCGGCCTGCGGATCTCGCTTCGCGAATTGCAAGCAATTCTAGCTCGCTCGGTCAGTCCTCGTCCTCGGCACTCCACATCCGCACCCCTTTTTCGCAACAGTTTAAAAAACAACTGCGTTCTATTCACAATACTCCATTCACAATTCTTAATTCTTTATTCCTATTTCCTAATCCCATTACACATCTTCTTCACCAATCCCGGCCCTTCGAATATTAGACCTGATATGAGCTGGATGAGATCTGCGCCAGCATCAAATTTCTCATTGGCATCCTCTGGACCCATCACTCCACCAGCGCCGATGATTGTAAATCTGTTCCCATATTTACTTTTCGTATTCCTAATAAGTTCTGTAGATAGCCGTCTGCACGGCTTGCCAGACAGACCTCCTCTATAATCGGCCGGGGCCTCACTTCTAACATCCAAATCTTCGTATTTCTTATTTAAATTGCCTATTACAACACCGCGTACAAATGTAGGATTGATAATTTGCAATAATTGATCAAAATCACTCCAGGGCAAATTTATCGGCATCTTCACGTATACAGGTTTATTAGTTTTGACCTTAGCTAATTCTCTTAGTAATCCTGGTAACAGATCCGAATTACAGAACGCTTCGCCACCATATGCGTTTGGGCAAGAAATATTGATTGTATAGTAATCACCGACACCTTCCTCTACCAATCGCCTGAATGAATATGCGTAGTCTTTTATGCCCTCTTCGACGCTCGCTGATAATGCATCATTTGTTCGCGCTATCGATATTCCGATGACGAAGTCATCTGACCGAGGCAAACTCCTAAGTCTCTGAATAACCTTATCAACTCCATCATTTCGCAATCCTTTATTGACCAGAATACTTCTCGATTTTGGCAATCTTGTTAATCTCGGCTTCTCATTACCTGCACATGGCCTGGCTGTAACTGACCCGATTTCTTCGCCCCCAAGACCGATATATCGCAAAATTTGAGTCAGGTTTCCGTTATAATCAAACCCGGCTGACAATAGGAATGGCGTCCTGTACCTGACGCCGTCGACAACCTTCGACACATCCTTTCCAGAATAATCGTATACAAGACCTATAATTTTCCTAGTAATAGCGTTTCGTCCGGCCAGTGAACCGAACCATGTAAAAAAATCGTGAACCGCCTCGGGCTGAAATAGGAAGAATATGGGTTTTAACACATGTTTATAAATCACGGAATAAATATATCACATATGGTAATATTTTCTTTATGATGGATTCTCTAATCGCTCTCAGTACCGAACATTACATAATCACATATATCACCGTAATTCTAATATGCATTGTCGAAGGACCGGTAATATCCATGGTATTCGGCGCTCTGGTAAAGCTGGGATATTTTCCACTAATACCCGTCTTTGTTGTTCTTATGTTCGGTGACCTGATAGGCGACGTGATGTGGTATGCGATAGGAAGATTTTACGGTAATAAATTTATTCAGAAATATGGCAAGTATTTCAGCATTGATGATGAATCAGTCAGAAAAGTCAGTGAGATTTTTGTGAAATATCAGCACAGAATATTGCTAATATCCAAGATGACCAACGGTTTCGGTTTTTCCCTTGTCACACTTATCACGGCAGGAATAGTAAAAATTCCATTCAAGAAATATTTTCTTATTAATTTTATTGGCCAAATAGTCTGGACTGGAATATTGATTTCAGTCGGTTACTTTTTCGGAAAGGTTTACGAGCAAGTCGACTCGATACTGGGCAAAATGACGGTCGTCGCATCGTTTATAATAATAGTCATGCTCTTTTTCGGTTATATGAACTATATGAAGAAGAGAGCCAATAACATAAAACATCTCTAAAATGATATCTATCATCATTCCCACATTAAACGAAGAAAAGGCTATCGGGCGCACCCTGCGAAATCTGAAGAGTCGTCTGACCATACCCCATGAGATCATAGTTACTGACGGTAAGAGCACTGACAAAACAGTAGAAATATCTCGAAGTATCGCCGACAAGGTGGTCGAATACACAGGCACAACCAGACAAACGATAGCTCAGGGCAGAAATGACGGAGCGAAGTCTGCCCAAGGAGAATATATTGCCTTCATGGACGCAGATTGCTCATTTCATGACCCAGACAAGTTTTTTGGTAGTCTTGTTAAGCATTTCGAATCGAATCCGGACATTGTAGCTGCAGTTACTGCCATAAAAGTGGAGAAGCAATTCGAAACATTGGCGGACTGGTTGGTATATACGATATTCAACTTCGTGCTTTGGTTTAACAACAATATCCTGAATAAGGGTCAGGCGGCCGGTGAATTTCAGTTTATTCGCGCGAGCGCCTTCAACAAGGTCGGCGGGTTCAATGAATCACTGGTAGCCGCAGAGGACTTCGACCTATTTGATAGATTGTCTAGGGTCGGAAAGATCCGATTCGAATACTCCTTGACTGTTTACCACTCAGGAAGACGTGCACACAAGATAGGCTGGATCAAACTTCTCAAGCAGTGGAATAAAAACTACCTTTCTGTTAAAAAGCATGGCAAAGCTCACTCGGAAGAGTGGACGGTAATAAGATGAAAATATCGGTTATTATACCCGCTTATAATGAGGAGATGTTCATTGGCCAGGCTATTTCTGCTCTTAAGAAGCAAGACTATCCTGATTATGAAATTATAGTAGTCAATAATAACAGCACTGATAATACGGAATCAGTAGCTAGGTCATTCGGAGTGACAGTCGTCACAGAGACAAAAAAAGGTACCATGGCAGCATGCGAGTGTGGTCGGCGTATTGCGCAGGGAGATATCATCGTTCGTATGGATGCTGACTGCATACCACACAAAGATTGGTTAACTCGAGGAGCGAAGTATTTCAGAGATAGAAGTGTGTCGATAGTTTCAGGGCCGTATGACTATTATGACTACAATTTTTTCTTCCGCATCTTATCTCTCACCATACAAGCTGTATTCTATGTACCTATCAATATTATTCTACGATTTCTCAGATTCGGCGGAGTAAGCATCGGTGGTAACACATTTCTTCGCGCTGACAAGCTCAAGGATATTGGAGGATTCAATACCAAGCTAGAATTTTACGGCGACGATACTGATCTGGCAAAAAGAATGTCGTCCGTCGGCAAATGTATATTTTCAATGCGAGTTCGAATACCCACATCTGCACGAAGGTTCAAAAAGGAAGGAATCATAAAACTCCAGCTTAAATATATTTATCATTTCTTATATCGTTTGATCAAAACCAGAACAGATCAGAACTGATCTGAATATACATACGATTCTGGTATATCCTTCAAAAGCTGACATGGCTCTACGGAAAAGTCAGTATTATTGTTTTTCAAATTCTGCATTGCTCGATGTTTTTCTGCACCGAATGCAAATGTATATGACACATCTATCATTCTTATGGCACGAGGGGTCAACGTTACTCGGATATACTTGCCTGAATCATATCCTACGACCATATCATCGGCATTCAGTGCTACTGAATTTGGAAATACGCCAGCAATATGACTATCCGCACCTATTCCAAAATGAGCAATGGTGGGGTTGTCTGATCGCTTATATTCCTTGAATAACTCATTTATCTTAGTAGCATACTCTGCGACTGTCGTATCGAGTGATTTACCGATGAGAATCGGCAGTGACTTTGCTTTTCTCATATTGAAGCCCATTTCTATCATTTGCGACCAATTCGAATCTCTGTGGCCTGGTTGACCATATCTCTCATCGGTTTGTCCGACTGTCAGATTTTCTATATATTCATCAGATACATCTTTTCGTAATATTTCCATGGTTCTGACCGCAGCCGGAAGATTTGATCCGCCACAGATGAGCCATAGAACTTTCTTGCCAGATAGCAGTGCTCCGGCAATTCTGCTCTCCATAGTCTGAATACCGATACTCGAATCGTTAGTTTTTATGCATTGCATGCATTCATTATAACCTATAATGGCCGAGTAAGTGATGAATACAAGTTTAGTAGCTTGGGAACAATGTTATTCGCACGAAATTGTTCCGCAGTCTTTACTGCATTCTGTGACATCAGAGTTCGTTTATTGACGTCATTCCAGATTGACTTCATGATCTTTTCTGCTTCATCGTTGGAACTGACAATAAAACCATTTTCGCCATTCTTAATGATTTCTGGTACAACACCCACATCGTACGCAATCGGTATGAGCCCTTGCGACATTGCCTCAACCAGACTAAGAGAAAAACCTTCATAACGCGATGATAGGAATACAAATCCTCCGCAGTATTTCGAAAGCATTTCCGGTAGTAAATCCTTCCTCACATTCATATATGTTATATGATTCTTTATATTACTCTTCATCCAGGACGATAAATTTTTACTCTTCGACATGAAAAAAGATACTTTTTCCGAGTCGGCAAATCGCTCATACAGGTCTATCAATCTGTCGACGCCTTTCAGCTTGAACGTAAACGGATCCGCGCCGATTCGTCCGAGAAATACCACAGTCGGAATTCTCGTCACACTCCTCTGTTGCAATGAAGCGTCAAACCAATAATCTTCTATAGCGTTATGAATAACATAAATGGACGCATCTTTTACACCTCTTTTAACAAGTTCGCTTTTTACGTGATTTGATGTAGCTACCACAGCAGATGATTTGCTTGCGACATATTCTTCAACAAGCGCTATATCCTTGATCGGCTTTCTAGTTTTTACATCCAGTTCGGAAATTACTCCCCCTTTTCGTAATTTCTCCAATATCCTTCTATATTTTCTGTCCAATTTTGCTGTAGTCGGCGTACTCTCGATAAAACCACGTGTTGTAGAACCAAAATGAGATACCACCGGCACCTTAAAAGTTAGAAATGGTAAGACGGTGTAGGTCGTACCCTGTATCAAATCATATTTCAAAATCTCACTTCTCTTTTCTAATAGTGAATAGAAGAATAATATGTTTTTTATACCAGACAGAGCAACAGGAGCATCGACGAGGGAAACTTTGGGATAAAAGTTTTTTACTGGCACACCTGCCTCGCTCAGCTTATTGGCCATCAAATCGTTGATGTAATGAGCTCCTGTACCTATTTTTTTTTCATTATGAATGAATGCGACTCTCATCAGCTATTTCTTCAGGTATTTACGGTCAAACAATACCATACCGTATCCGATGAGGATGATGAGAATGCCAATGATGATAAGTGATAGCGCCATATTCATGTTATCTGGGAAATACTGCGTTTTGATCTTTATGACATAGGCAATGAGAGAGCCAGTAGCAATGAGCATGATGCCCCTGCTTTTCACGAACGCTGATAGATAATATATACCGAATATTATCGGTATTGCCATGAGGTCACCGATGCCCTTGAATGACATGACGGCGCCCACGAGACAGGCCGATCCTGCTGAATAGAAAAACTTCGACAGTCTGTCGGTCACTTGAGCAAGCGAATACTCATTATTACTCTTTACCTTTATGTAATTATCATGAAGGTACGTGTAAATAATAAGTGCAACACCCAATATCATAACTGACCACTTCATAGAATCCTGCACGCCACTAAAAACATCGGAAGAGAAAATTAGATATGTGCCCGAGAGATAAGATGCAACGAACAATGTGATATATCTCTGTTTCTTTGCCCAACTGGCGACTGCATAGACCACGGATATTATGAGAGATGCCTGCCACGCCAGAGTTCTCATGCTAGAGGTGGAAGTGAAATATTCAGTGATAATGACGTAGGCGCCAAGCGGAAGCAGTAGCGCTGAAATGATCATCATCGCTTTTGAGAGACCAGTCTGATGCTCTTTATTCAAAAACATGCTGATAGCATAGGCGAGAAGCGCAATACCGGCAGTTATCGATATTCGTCCGAGGGCACCTATACTAGTCCAATTCGCACTGATGAGAATGATGACGCCTAGTATGACGATGACTGAACCCATAATGTAAAATATGTTTAGTCCCTTTTTGTCATTTGAAACGGGAATGGGCACCTCGCTCGACGAAGTTGGTTCCGTGTTATTTTGTACAACTCCAGCTAGATCCGCCAGATCCGATTTAGATATTTTTCCGGTAGCCAATTGCCCTTCTATGAAGGCAATGATTTGTTGTTTATCCATATTATTTTAGAACCCAACCGATAAATTTCACACCGTTTGATCGAGTTGTGGGAGCATTAATGCCATTAAGCGGAGCGCTGGCCTTACCGTTGCTCATATAGTAACCAGAATTTCTAGAGTCAGAGCCAAATAATTCAAATATACCTGAGTGATCATAGTTATACTCAATAAAATAACCATCCAAAGAAACAGTAGAGCCATCGAGTGATAATTTCTGAGCTGTTTCGAATGATATCTCTGAGACTCGGTGTGTCTTCACATCATAGAGAAAAAGCTGTGGCGCTTTGTATGTAGCCCTTCCTTCTGTGTTGGCGGGTAGTGAAACTGGCGAATAAGCGATCTTATTATCAATTACCTTATATAGATTCTCGTAATAATAATAGTTGTAATAATAGTCGACATTAGAAATGGTCGAATATATGAAGTTATACTGAGGTTTTACGAAGAAATTAGGAACATATACTGCAACCGCTAATATTATGAGTAAAACTAAGGGAACCGAGACGCCTACTAGCATCGGTACATGTTTTTTATTCATGCAAAAATTATACTGCAATATAGCTGATTGTTCAATAGCGACCAGTCTTTTACATGGCCTATCTGGACTCCCCTTCGAAATCAGCAACAACTATACCCCACCTCATGTCTTGAGTATCCAGCTTTAAATAAGCACTTTTACCGACCGATGGAGAAGCAGTCATCGGCTCGCCAGGATTTCTGTCAGCATAGTTTACAACAATTACATTTTTATGTTTGGGATTTTGGCTCACATTTATAGTCTGCGGAGCGATGCGATCCCCCAGAAGGTACCCGTCTGAGCCAATATAACCGTTCGGAGTATTTAATGCTGATACAGCATAATAAAATGTTCCAGACCCTCCCGAATTACTAGTTAGCAGAAAAACCACGTCATCTCTGCCGTCATTATTGAGATCTGTGGTAAGTTCATTTCCAAAATAGCGAACTACAAATTCCGATGCAGAACTGGTAGAAAAGCTATACCTACCGATACCATCTACTAATTTTGTGTCTCTTCCATCGATACTGTAAGAAATATTCCTGTGATCTGATACGCTGTTCTGGACATCCTCATATTCATATTTAATGCCAAAGTAAACGACGATAAATATACACGCTAATACTAGGACAGAATATATTGTGATTTTAACTGGTGATTTCATTGACTGATTATACACAAATACTCGCCTGATTTGTTGGCACTGTTCATTGACTCACACATTTCGTGTGCTATTGTTTTCGGGAACCTGCACATGAACACTCAAAATAAGCTTGTGTTTAAATACGTTCTCCCTTCGGGAACTGTTGTCGGTTATCACGCAAATGCAACCTGCGGTATCGGATCTCGAGCAGAAGCAGCTGTATTCAGTGGACCTCTATCGGCAGAAGAGCATGCGGCTCTCATCCGCGAAAATTTCAAGATTAAATGGAGATACTCATCCGATGAATTTCGAAAGGATCCGATCTGGCAGGGCGCATCTTTCTGCGAAATCAAAATCGTCGCCGAAGCGGCCTGACACGTGCTAGCTCACATCTCACGAAGCACCTCAATGAGGTGCTTTTTAGTTTAAAACATGAGGAATTCATGCGGTCGATCAAACTTGTCAATATTTCCCCTTCTCAAATTCATTTAGCAATTTCAGATATTCAGTCTGTCTATCTGTGCTTACCCAAGCTTCAGGCAATTGGTTTATGTCACCCCTCTCTACAATAGTGCTACATCTTTCACAGTAGAATCTTTCTGGTGTCGCCACAAACATCCACGGCGATTCCCAGCGTTTCAGCAGTTTCAAACAATTACTCTTAATGTCTTGAAAACTAAACTTTCTCTGATATTTGACCTCGACAAGATATATTTTTGTTTTATCTTCAGATATTAGTGCGAAGTCTGGCGCTTCAGATATGTTATCAATTACCTTCGGCACTTCTGATATATGTCGATATTGTGCAAGAGTCGGAGTTGTATGCTCATAGCCAAAAGGAATTACTGTATATCTCTCTTCTTCTCGAATCATCTGTTCGAAAATAACCTCAGTGATACGACCCTTTATTAATTTTCTGGAAAAATCCACATTAATATGCATAATACTTGATGATTCTATTATACACCGAGCATAGTTTATGACATGTTCACAACATCGACAGGATCACTGGTCCATAAGAAACTCCCTTGTCATAACCGTTAATATCTAGACTGCATTTCTAGACTCAACCAGCATCAGTTTCTTTTCTCTTCTCCAACCTTTTATTTCTGCTTCACGCCGTCTGGCTTGTCTCAGAGTATTATGACATTCCGCATAGATCAAACTTACAGGTCTTCTAATTTTTGTGTAATGTGCGCCGTACTTTGATTCATTATGTTGCTTTAATCGTCTATCGAGATTATTCGTGCATCCGACATAAAGACTGTCGTCGGCACATCTTAAAATATATACGTAACATTTCATAGATTTCTCATCCTCGCTTCGCTCGTCAGAGCCTTCGATTTTCGCAGTATGCGAGAGTCGAAGACCCTGAGATTTTTGCGAAGTGAAAATCGAAGGGCTGGCCGGATGGGACGCTGTTGCAACTATTTTATCATGTACAGAAAAAGCCTCGCTACTGTACACATAACGAGACTTCGTCTTTAACTATTTAACTGGCGTCAAACCACTCCAAGTACGTCCGCTTGCTTCTGTCACAAGAATTTCTGCGGTCTGACCTGTAGTAGTTACAGCTCTTTTTGCAGAATTTAGGACTTCTGAACGAGTCATGGTTGTGTATATATCGTATTCAGCTCGCGGAAGATGATACGATGCACCATCATCAGAAGTTATTGTCCTACTGAAGCCTTCACTGGCCATTGCGCGATGTAAAACTTCAAAATTTGGATACACATTGCTATGAAGTTCCACTCTCACAGTAAATGAACTCACGTCTTTGCTCAAAATTAACCTTTCGGCTATACTTAATCATAGCCGAAAGGCATCACATTAGTGGGCGACTCTGCCTCTTAAGTAGACATCACCACTGTTGGGATAGATGAATAATCTTCATAAAGTCAGAAAGTTTCCGCTTTCTGGCTTTTTGAATTTGAAATTATTGTGCATGCTCGTTCAATTCAATCACAAACAGTCTTCCAAGATTGTCATCTTTAACTTCTTGCGGATCATATCGTCCTGAATATTTCTTCGAATCGATATTATATTTATTCAGAAAGGAAATTGCGGATAAATACCCACCTGTATCTTCTCTTTTTTTCAATTTAACCGAGCCGCTCTCCTGCGTTTTTAGAAACTTGAATCCAACAGCCATCTTTTCCTTGTCGTAGAACAATTTTATCGCTGTAGAATCCTTCAGCCCATACTTATTGAACAACCCTGCCGAGAAGCCAAATCCGCCTGCTTTAACAAGACTGATTTTTGCAGCAAACTTACCCTTAAATGAGGTAAATTCCTCAAAACTAAAGCTGTTTGACATAGATTTTCTTTATTAGTTGTTAATGTTCCCGACCTTTAAGTACCATCTTAGACGATTTCCGACCAAAAGTCAACACAGTTATTCGCGCTGTGTGGATAATATGTGCCTAAGCAAAAAACTACGTATTTCCACGTAGCCGTTGTTGTACATGCTTCCGATTACATAATCTTATCTTTTTCTCATTATGAAAAGATACTTAAATCCACGTAGATAGAAATTATACTGTCTTGCCCTATCATGCCATATCCCCGTATTTGATGTTTGATTATGACGAGTGAGACAAACAATGTCCATCGGCTCAAAATATTTCTCCAATCTCTGCCACATTAACAGGCCAACAGCTGTAAACTTCTTTTTTATCCATTGATCCGCTATTACCCAACCCATCACTTTTCCAGGTTTCAGTATTCTTTCGATCTCTCGAGCAGTTTTTTCTAATTCATCATAAAATTCTTCCTTTTCACAGGATATTTTTCCAATACAACGAAGATCGTCCGAATATTTGATGTTATCAGAATATGGCGAGTCAATGAAAACAAAATCTACTGAATTATCCATAAGAGGAATTTTACGGGAATCATTCCTTATGATATCTGGTCTAGTAATATTTAAATCGTAGCCGATCACTTTTCTATTCAATTCTTTGGCCACATCAATTGTCGTCCCGCTTCCGCACATGGGATCGACGACCAAATCATTTTCTTTTGTATATCTCTGCAATAAATTCCAAATGACAAAAGCCGGCGTTACGCCGTTATATTTGTTATTTCCGTGAGGCTTATCTCCATAATTCTGAGTTGGAAAATCCCAAAGAGTTGTTGATTCTATTATGAGATTCTTTGTAGACATAGATCATTTTAGTAATTTTTTCAGATCATCAATAAATTTGTCGAACATCTTAACCTTTTCACTTTCCTCAATATTTGTTTCGCTCAAAACATAGCCACCATCAGTAACGATTTCAACGATAGCGCGACCCTTTTTCGTCGGAGATTTTATTGTAAGTGTTCCATCTTCATCTGGTGTCACGAAATAAACCTTTATATGTTTGGTTGCTTGATCTGATGCCAATTTAATCTTCCAATATCCTGTCTGAGCAACTCTTTCTCGCAATGTCACCTTGCTTGATAACACTGCGACAACTCTGCTGGTTTTCGGATTAAAAATTATAAGATCAACATCGGGTAGGTGTGAGCCAAATTCTCCATAATCCACTATCAAATTTCGCTTAACCAAACTCAATTCCTTTGAAAGATTCGAACCGTTAGTTCTTTCAAGACTATTCCCATTTATAACCTCTAGATTAAGCGCTCTGACTTCATCAGTAATAATGTACTCGATTAGTTTTTCAAGATTTTTCCCTTTAAAGGCGCGCCATGACTGTTCATGATCATCTCCAGTAAAATCTTTACTATGCTGTTCCTTGGCTTCTTTCAGAACATTCGAAATATGCCTGTATGCTTCAATACCGTATTTTGCTTTCTTTGTTTCGTAAATTTTTATAAGGTCATTTATTGTCATAGTATTATTTTTCCATTACTAATATATATTCGGTTGGATAAGCCGATACTTTATTCTTATCAGTTATGCTTGCAAACTTTCCCGTCTTTTTATCTCTAACTGAAGGTAAATTTTTTGACGGTATCTCCCTTTTTATTATGTCAGCAACTTTTAATCCCAAATTTTGCAACTGTTCAACAAATACTTCCGCGTTAAGTATCTTAACTCCTTGCAAACTGGTGTTCCCGACAACGATACAGGTCTTCCCGCCCTTCTTAAGCATACGCTTCATTTCAACAAACACTTGGTTCATCTCACTAAAATATGTCGATACCTCCTCGGCTGTTTTGCGATCAATCTTCAATAATTCCTCTCTGATATCTTCGGCAATTGAACTATTCAAAATCAGATTTTTCTTGCTGTGATATGAGGTTCCAATAAAACGTTTTCTAAAATCATTTATGTCTTTCGTATATTCCAGCCACAAGGCAGTAAGTTGATGAAGGTCTGCATACTCGTAAGACGTAACGTATGGCGGAGAAGTAACAATCAAACTAACACTATTGTCGTGAGCGGGAATTGTCCTCGCATCTGTACATACAACCTTACTTGATACTTTAAGATATTTTTTCTCGGATAGCAGTCTAAATAAATTAGCATTGCCTCGCGACATCATCTTTATCTGTTTAAGAAATGTTCTGATAGGTTCTGATGGTTTCTTCTCTAGATCACGAGTTGGCTTATTACTCTTTTGCAACCAGATTGAGCAATTCTTCAAAATGTTCGAGAAACCACAAAACAAGAAATCCTGCACATTTCGATCCTGAACTTTCACTATTTCAGCATAAATAAAGGCGAGTCTTCTTTTTTCCTCGGGCTTAAACCAATAATCAATTCTTTCATGCTGAGGAGCTTTGACTTTCGTCTTCACATTATAAGTCTCGAGCCTCTTCTGAATAGCTCCGAATTCTTTCTCAAGTTTTTCTGGATCAATTGGTGTTATTTTGGCTTTTGTTATAAGAACAGCTACAGGGTTAATGTCAACGGCAATTGAAGGCCTTCCCATAACTTTTGATTCGACGAGAGTCGTACCACAACCTCCGAAAGGGTCAGCTACCAAATCTCCTGATTTTGTGTATCTTTCTACCAAACGAGAAACCACTTGTGGAATAAATTTTGCAGGGTAACGATGATAACCATGTGTAATATACGCGGTGTCTTTGCGCGTTTTATCAGAGAATGACCATGATGGGTCAATCTTTGTTTTATCGAGATGCGAAGTAATATTATTAGTTATCATGCGCCGATTATATCATTTTCTAAACAAACAAGGGTAATCCTAAAATATTACGATGGATGTTTCTTTGCCTCCTGCGCCTCAGCCCTTTCGAGAAAGTAGAGCGTGACCGCTTGGCAGACTAAGGGCGTGTCTACCTCCGCCCGTCGCCTCGTGGTTTGTTCGC
>CAZWUU010000007.1:20769-27448 GCA_964637485.1 uncultured Candidatus Saccharibacteria bacterium | reverse complement strand
TCTGGAGGACAATGGGTGACAGGTCCATATGCAGAAATACTTATCGCTGGAAATGATGGGGCATCAAGAACTGTTTTCGTGAGACAGAACGGACAAGTATCAGTAAAAAAGTGATATGAAGAGAGGATTCACATTGGTTGAAATAATGGTTGCAATAATGATTTTTTCAATTGTTTGTGTGGTGGCTTTGGCGGCTCTAGTGAGGATCATCGACGCGAACAAAAAAGCTCAAACCATCAAGGATGCTGTCATGAGTATATCGTTTACTATGGAATCCCTCACCCGCGAGGTTCGTGCAGGAACTAAGTTGTATTGTAAGGCGCTCGGCGCTGGTGAGGAACTCAATATTTCTACTATTACCGAGCAGACAAATACGGGGTGTAGTGAGTTGTATGGAAATGGAGCCGGGAGCAATGGCGTTGCTTTTGCTTTTTTGACCTCGAGATTGGGTGCCGGTAATGCGTGCAATCTTATCAATGCTTATGAAATAGTTCCTGGAACGCAAGGGTTCATCATGAAGAAAGCAATACAAGCCGAATGCAATGAGTTTCTGGCTCCTAGCGCGCAGACGTCACTCTACTATCCTATTATCGATGAAGAGATAGTTACTCTCACAAATTATCACTTGAGAATGTATGATGAAGGATACCCATTGCTATTCTTGAAACTCGAAGGCATAGCTGGAACAAAGGATACTTCTAGGACAACTTTCACTCTGCAGACAGCCACATCGCCGAGAGTGCCTTAAAACAAAAAGTATGATCAATAGAACAAACGAAACAGGATTTACAATAATAGAAACATTGGTGGCGGTGACGGTGCTCATGATAGCGGTGGCCGGTCCTCTGGTTGTGGCTGGCAAGGGTCTTATCGGTGCAGAAATAGGAAAGAATCAGCTCATAGCTTCATATTTGGCTCAAGAAAGCATGGAGGTTCTGAAAAACATCAGAGACAACAATGTCGACGATGAAATAGATTGGCTGACTGATCTAACGACATGCAACTACACTGCCAAATGTGATGCGAGTTCTATAGGTTTCGGTTTGGGACCAAGCGTAAAGATCGATTGCGGAGCCGGATATTGCAGACTTTATCTGGATTCCAGTGTCGGATATATAAATACAAACACAGGAGCACCGGCGAGCAAGTTTCAGCGAGCGTTCTACTTACACGATGCTGGTACGACCAATCAATGCTCATCAGTTTCAGAATGCACGGTTAGCGTGGTTGTGCAGTGGGACGAAAGTAGTACGTCATATAGCGTTGATCTGACGAGCATAATCACAGCTTCATTGAGATAACATGATAAGTAAAAAGATTTATTCAAATAGAGGTTACACACTGCTTTTCGCTGTTTTGACGGCGTCACTGGTGCTCGGTGTAGCAGTATTTATAGTAAATATTTCTAGAAAACAATATGAACTGTCAGTTTCAGCCAGAAACTCTATATATGCTTTTTATGCTGCCGATGCAGGTATAGAATGCGCCGTAAATCCTGCCAGCTGGGCGAATTCTAATGCCGGCAATGCGGTATACGCAGGAACATATGCATCCAGCTCGGTTTCAAATATATTGACGTGCGGTGGATCGAACGTCACCTTAACTCTGGTAGATCCTTACATCATATCTCCGGCAAACGTTGTCACGGTAGATGATTTAGATCCAAATAATATTGTGCGTCAGCAGGAGGGTTGGGTACACTTCACGACCAGTGGCGGGCAAGCGGGGTCCTGCATGAAGCTCTCCATAACCACTGGGGACAACCCTAAAGATAATAGACCGATAACTATAATTGATTCCAGAGGATACAATCATTGTACTACCGCGAACGGGGTGACTTCTCCCGATGCCGCAAATCCAGGTACGGTGGAACGCGCTCTGCGCCTCACCCAATACGGTATATGGTAGGATATGGCCATGCCGAAAAGTAAGATAAAAGGTGCTTCAAAATCCGTTATTGAGCGTCTAAATAAGCTCAAAACGCTTATTCAGTATCACAGGGATCAATATCATACGCATGATAAGCCGGAGATAAGCGATGAAGCGTACGATTCTTTACTCAAAGAATTGGAAACGATAGAAAATAATTATCCAGGTCTAAGAACTTCAGACAGTCCGACCCTTACGGTCGGAGGCGGAGTTTTGAAGGAATTTAAGAAGGTAAAGCATGAAGTCGAGCAGTGGTCATTCGATGATGTCTTCGATAATGGCGAGCTCATAAAATGGGATGAAAAAATAAAAAACTTCATGGATAAGGGCGGTATTCATGAAGAAAAATTGGAATATTGCGTCGAGCTAAAGATAGACGGACTCAAGGTTATTCTGACATATGAAAAAGGAAAATTGGTGCAGGCGGCCACCAGAGGCGATGGCAGTGTCGGAGAAGATGTAACCATGAATGTAAAAACGGCAAGGTCTATACCGAAGGAACTGAAAAAGCCAGTAGACGCTATCGTGGTAGGGGAAATATGGATGAGCGTGGAAGATTTGGATAAGATAAACTCTGAACGCAAGAAGGAGAATAAGCCTCTGTATGCCAACACTAGAAATTTGGCAGCCGGCTCGCTCCGGCAATTGGATACCAGGATCACCGCATCCAGAAATCTAGATAGTTTCATATATGACATTGAGAGAATCAGATTGGACGGTGTAAACATGTTGCCTGAAACTCAGGATGCTGAAATAGAGTTGCTCAGTAAATTGGGATTTCAGATAAACCCGCATCATAGAGTGTGTCGAACTGTCGCCGACGTTCAGAAATATTACGAAGAATGGACGAAGAAGAGACACGGTCTACCGTATGGTCTGGACGGCATAGTCATAAAAGTGAACGGCAGAAAAATCCAAGATGTTTTGGGTTATACGGGAAAATCTCCGAGATGGGGAGTCGCCTATAAATTTCCTGCGGAGCAGGTGACTACCGTATTGGAGGATATAGTTTTTCAGGTGGGCAGAACGGGAGTCGTGACACCGGTTGCTGTGCTGAAACCTGTGGTTGTAGCTGGTTCCACTGTCTCTCGAGCGACTCTTCATAATGAAGACGAAATCAAACGGTTGGACGTACGCATTGGAGATACTGTTATTCTACAAAAAGCCGGAGATGTCATACCTGATATCGTCAGTGTGGTGCGCGAGTTACGAACCGGAAAGGAAAAACCTTTCATCTGGCCGAGTCATGTGAGTGCCTGCGGAGGAGACGGGCGTATAGAACGCATTCCTGGCGAAGCGGCATGGAGATGTGTAAACAAGGATTCATTCGAATTGCAAAAAAGAAAGTTTCATTATTTCACTTCCAAAAAATGTTTTGATATGGACGGTCTTGGACCTCAGACACTTGATCTTCTGATAGAAAACGGATTGATCTCTACATTTGATGACATATTTAATCTGGAGAAAGGGGATCTTATCAATTTGCCGAGGTTTGCAGAGAAGTCGGCGGACAACGTGCTCAGTTCCATAGAGAAATCAAGAAGTATTTCATTACCTCGGTTTATCGCTTCGCTATCTATACCGCAGGTGGGAGAAGAGACAGCACATGATCTGGCTGATCATTTTGGGACAGTAGATAAACTCATAAAAGCAGGCAAAGAGGATTTCGAGAATATATACGGCGTCGGACCAAAAGTGGCTAATTCTTTGCATGATTGGTTGCGAGATGGTGAGAATAGGAAATTGGTCGAGAATCTTCTTAAGCATATAACCATTACGAAGTCGGAAGGCAGGGGTATGAGATTCAGAGGTAAGTCATTTGTTTTTACTGGGACTATGCCAACCCTCGACAGGACTAGGGCAGAAAGCATGGTTAGAGAGAATGGTGGCGACGTATCAAGTTCCATATCTAAAAAGACTTCCTATCTGGTCGCCGGTTCTCAAGCCGGATCCAAACTCGATAAAGCCAAGAAGTTGGGAGTTGCTGTGATAGACGAAAACCAATTCTTGAACATGATAGCTTCACCTGATACTATCAAGCCATGATTACCGTGAAGGATATCGAGCATCTGGCCAATTTGGCCAGAATAGAGTTGACCGCTGAGGAAAAAAATTCCTTTGTTAAGGAGTTTGATTCTATATTGGGATATATAGATCAGCTTAAAAAAGTGAAAGTTGATATGGACGAAAGTGGTCGAGTAGGAGTTCTCCGAAACGTCATGAGAGATGATGTCGTAGCGGAAAGGAACACAGATGAGAGAGAAGCTCTGCTCCGTGAGGCGCCGCATAGAGAAAAGGATTTTGTAGCAGTGAAAAAAATAATTGCTCAAGACTGATATGAAAATAGATTTAAAGGGATTAGATATAGCGACTGCTCACGAACATCTTAAAAAAGGTGATTTTACATGTGTCGATTTGGCTAAGGCATATATAGATGAAGCGAATAAGTGCAATAAGGATGTAAATGCTTATTTGGAAATGTATGATGATGTTCTTGAGAATGCTAAGAAAGCCGATAAGATGTTCCAGGAAGGCAGGGCTACTTTGCTCACGGGCATACCTTGTGCGGTTAAGGATAATATTCTTGTAAATGGAAAAGTCGCCAGTGCGTCATCGAAAATAATAGAGAAATACAGAGCGACGTATGATGCTACTGTCATTAAGAAATTAAAAGAACAAGGAGTCGTATTCCTGGGCAGGACCAATATGGATGAGTTTGCTATGGGAGGATCGACAGAGAGTTCTGCTTTCGGAGTGACGAAAAATCCCCATGATAATAGTAGAGTCGCTGGCGGTTCGTCCGGAGGATCAGCGGCCGCTGTCGCTATGCATGGAGCACTCATAAGTCTCGGTTCTGATACTGGCGGTTCGATAAGACAGCCGGCCAGTTTTTGCGGTGTTGTGGGACTAAAGCCGACTTATGGAGCCGTGTCTCGATATGGGGTCATGGCCATGGGTTCATCCTTGGATCAGATAGGTCCCATCACCAAGACTGTGAGTGATGCGGAAATAGTCTATAAAGCCATATCAGGAAAAGATACAAAAGACGGTACCACCATAGATGATGAGACTTATTCTGTAAGCCATGTGGGAGTCAAGAAACCCGTTATAGGTGTTCCGAGACATTTCTTGAAGGGAGATGGTCTGGATAAGCAGGCGATGAAAGCTTTCGAAGACACCCTAGAAAAGTACAAGAAACATGGATATGAGATAAAGGATGTAGAACTACCAAACATAGCCAATGCTCTCATGGTCTATTACATCATTATGCCGGCAGAAGTCTCGTCGAACATGTCCAGATTTGATGGAGTCAAATATGGCATGCATGTGGATGGTGCCGACGTCATAGATGACTATTTCAAAAGTAGAGCAAAAGGCCTTGGCAAGGAAGTGAAAAGAAGAATATTGCTCGGTACATACGTACTATCATCCGGATATTATGATGCGTATTACAATAGAGCTATCGCTGTCAGGAAATTGATCACTCAGGAATTTATGGATGCATTCAGATCAGTGGACATCATAGCTACACCGACCACTCCTGGTCCTGCATTTAAAATAGGCGAGAAGACAAACGATCCTGTGGCGATGTATCTAGAAGATATATTCACGGTTACAGCGAATATCACAGGAATGCCGGCCATATCCATTCCTTGCGGTTACTCGAAGACTGACGGAAAGGACATGCCTGTGGGCATACAATTTACCGCAAGACACGGAGATGAGGAAACCCTCTTTTCTGTCGGCAGAGAAATAAACAAATAGTGATATAATATTTCCATGCAGTCGGAATTTATACGGCCAAATGTCGGGCCGCCTTCTATAGATACAGATATATTTCTGGAATTGTGGAATCAAGCTGTCTCATATTTGCCATGGCTGGTATATTTCGGCGAAGGTTTCTGGAGAGTCATATTCGTCATCAGTATATGTATTGCATTGTTTTTCCTGGTGGCGACAATATATTGCGTTGAGCAACTGAAAATAATAAGAAAGAAGGAGAAAGAGAAATTTGATGAAAGAAAGGTAGTGCCTGCATTCGAGGAGGGAGTTTCGCAAAAAGGAGATCAAGTCTTGCGCGATAAGTGGGCGAAAGTCACAGCTTCGCTAAATTCGACCAATCAAAATGATTGGAAGCAGGCGATACTCATAGCTGACACTATGCTTCTAGATATACTGACCGGATTGGGATATCAGGGTGAAGGAGTAGGTGAAAAACTGAAGCGCGTCCAGCCTGGAGAATTCAAAAATATAGATGATGCCTGGGAGGCACATAAGATTCGCAATCGCATAGCGCATGAGAGCGGTTTTGTCCTCGATCATCGCATTGCCGTCCAGGTAGTTCATAGATATAGGAGGGTATTCGAGGAGTTTTATTATATTTAATTTATTTAGCGGATATTGTAATTGAGATGACATGCCTCAGATGACAATTCGTGAGGCTTATTTATTGTATAATTTTGATATGAGAGTTATTAAAAGAGGATTGTCTTTTTGTCAAAAGAGACACATTTGTCAAATACTTGTTGCGGGGGCCGGAATCGAACCAGCAATTTTCAGGTTATGAGCCTGACGGGTTACCGTTACCCTACCCCGCGGGGTGGCCTATTGGACCTCCATTATGCCATATGCTCTGATTATGTTCAAGATACGTTTGCGAAATATGGCATTTTGCATTATTGTATTCAGACTTGCCGGCGTAGCTCAGGTAGTTAGAGCATAGCACTCATAAAGCTAAGGTCGAAGGTGC
>CAZWUU010000007.1:11702-20669 GCA_964637485.1 uncultured Candidatus Saccharibacteria bacterium | reverse complement strand
AAGTCCTTCCGCCGGCACAACGTAATGATACGCATAGCATCGCGAAGCGATGCGTGTGGACTTGCACGCCGGAGCGTGCGAGGCTAGCAAGCCGAGCCGCGAGGCGGTGGCTAGCCCGAACCCGAGCGACGGCGAGGGTGAGAGGCGAGGCCAAGTCCTTCCGCCGGCACAACGTAATGATACGCATAGCATCGCGAAGCGATGCGTCAGACTTTTAAAATATCGTTATTTCTGCTACATTAAAGCACGCAAACATTTTGCGGCCGTAGCTCAATTGGTTAGAGCACTCGCCTGTCACGCGAGAGGTTGCGGGTTCGATTCCCGTCGGCCGCGCTGAACAGTATATTATCCACATGACCTGTGTTAGCAGGGCTATATTAGTCTAAGCGTTCGCTTGACAACAAGCGATTTTAGGTGTATACTATACAGGTAGTTCTTTGATAAGAATTGCGAGTTTTATCACAGCAGAAAGTGGCTCATATACGTAGGCTATTCTCTGCTGTGATGAAACCAATGTGGCCAAATCGACAGCGAAATCAAACAACGTAAGAAAGGAACAGCTCATCATGAGTACAGCCTTGAATGAAGTCCCGGGATGGTATATTGAATTCCAAGCGGCGCTTTTGCGCCAAGCTCCTCGCCCGGGGGAGATTGATCAAACGACGGCCGAGGGGTGGACCAGCAATCAAAAGGGTCTCAAAAAGAACCTGGCGAATTGCCTCCTTCCTCAAACTCCCGTCGTTCCTGTCGAACCTGCCAAGCTCGAGCATTTGCTCGATCTGGTTGGAACGGTTACAACATCGGCAACCACCAGTAAGTTCGTCGCCAAAGAAAAGTTCGTTCGTGACACTGGCCGCAAAGCCAAGGTCAAGATCAGCTACCTCGGCGACAACTTTACGGCGTGGTTCCTGTCGGGCGACGGCAAAACCGAAGACCCGATCAGTGAACAGACTCTTCGCTACCACAAGTTGCGCAAAGCATCGGTGGACGGTCCGATCATCACTGAACTCGGTGGCGAAGCGAAAGCTGAAACCGCCTTGTCGGAGATGTTCTTCCTCATGGAGAAGCAGAAGAACGGCGAGTCTGGCACGTTGTTTAACAACGGCTGGGCGAATATCTTCTACATCCGTGACAACGCTGGTGCGCTGCGCGCGGTCTGCGTGCTCTGGTACGGCGTCGGCTGGTACGTCCATGCGTGCTCCGTCGAGGGTCCGATCAGGTGGCACGATGGCTGCCAGGTGTTCTCTCGCAATTCTGTTCTCGGATCCTCGGAAACTTCGGCTCCGGCGCAAGCCTGATCCTTTGTCCCTTGGACCATTTGACCCTCAGTCCCTCGTTGCAGTGCAACTCGGGATTGGGGGTCAATTTTTTTATATTAAAATTTTCTCTGATATACTGTCTATCGAAATCATGTGTTACATGGCGGTTATGGCTTCCATGTCATGGTCTTAGGATACTTTTCTCGAGAGTCATGTTGGGTACGCCTTGCATGAGAGTGGGGAAAGTCTCTTCAAAAAAATAACAAGAATTGGTATATGAGATTAGCGGACTTTGATGTCCCAGATAAAATTCAGCTGGTCATGGTTTGGCTGGCGGTGATATAGATGATCTTGTATACGATAACGCTGGTGTGCTGCGCGCGGTCAACGTGAACTGGAACGACGACGGCTGGAACGTCAATGCGAACTCCGTCGAGAATCCGAACAGGTGGAACGATGGCAACCAGGTGTTCTCTCGAAACTGTTGGTTTTCTCCTCGGCTTACGGCCGGGGAGTTTTTGCTTGCAGACCTTTCTTCCAGCCACCAAGCTGACGACCGACCTCTTCAAGCATTCCGATTAATTCAGAATATTTATCTGTTGGAATGATCTTACTTTCCCACGCGAGTTGCGCAAAAAACTTCACAATATCGAGTTTTGTGATGGATTTGTTTAATATTGGTATTTTGTGTTCAGGTGGTAGATACGAGAGACAGAATGTGTATTCAAGTACATCAAGAAAAGCCTGCTCAATTTTGTTTCCAATTCCATATCGCTCGACTTTCGGAAAATCACGATAGATAGAGAGCCAAAAACGATATGTCTCTTTCGATTTGAGAATTACCTGTGGTAATTCTCGGGGGGGGGGTAATATGATCACTATTAGTATGAGTCATGAATATAAGAATATCATATCTATCAAAAATCTATGCGATGCGTGGACCGAATTTATATGTGGCATGAAATCTAAAAAGGACGTTGCTGAATTTTCTCTGAATCTCTCTCAAAATATTTTCAGATTACACGAGGAACTGCGAACAAAGACGTATCGGCATGGTGCATATGAGGCGTTTTCTATAAGCGATCCTAAGCCAAGAAGCATTCACAAAGCTACGGTCCGAGATAGATTATTGCACCATGCTATTTACAGGATTTTGTATCCCTATTTTGATAAAAAGTTTATCTATGATTCCTACTCCTGTCGACAGTCCAAAGGAACACATCGAGCGTTAAATCGGTTCCATGATTTCGTGATGAAAGTATCACAAAGTAATAGTAGGGCATGCTGGGTTCTGAAATGCGATGTAAGAAAGTTTTTCGCATCTATTGACCATGAAACACTCATTGAGATATTCAAGCGACACATTAATGATATGGAAACGATCTGGCTTGTAGAACGCATCATTGAGAGTTTTCAAAGCACTGGTTCTGGCAAAGGTTTGCCATTGGGCAACCTCACGTCACAGCTGTTGGTCAACGTATTCATGAATGAGTTTGATCAATTCATTAAACATGAGCTTAAGCTAAAATATTACATACGCTACACTGACGATTTTGTAATTATGGACCATGATAAAAGTGTGTTGATAAATATTTTGCCCAAGGTTCAATGTTTTCTTCATGAGCAACTTAAACTATCCCTTCATCCAAATAAAGTGTTTGTAAAAACAGTAGCATCAGGCGTTGATTTCCTTGGTTGGGTCCATTTTCCACACCACCGAGTAGTAAGAACTACGACAAAGAAACGAATGTTCAAGAAAATTCGGGATTCTCAAGAGAGGCCGGAAATTATTCAGTCGTATCTCGGACTTTTGAGTCATGGGAATGGTTGGAGGTTGCAACGAAAGATTTTATTATTCGAGAAGCGTATAGAGTCACGTCTTGATAACATTGGTTCTGATAATTCGTATTCAGTGATGTTTTAATTTCGATATATACATAGTGTGACGAATCAGTACAGATTATTGAAAATATGAGAGTGTCGTAGTATTATTCGCATGCTCCTTTAATAATATAATAAGCCGATGTAGCTCAGTTGGTAGAGCATTCCCATGGTGAATCAAATTGCCCATCTTATGAGTAATTGTAGGATGAATCTCGAATAACGGTTAATATCCTGAATAAGGACGAGACCGTGGCGAATCAGAAGCAGTTCGCCCGAACGACTGACAAGAGTACGCCTCGCGCGTAAAGATACAGTCTAATCTTTGCATATATATAAAAGTAAAGTATAAGTGAAGGGAAAGGTCACCAGTTCAATTCTGGTCATCGGCTCAGTAATAGGCTCATATTTAGTACCGAAATATTCATAGGTAAAATCTGTATATTTCTTGTTGCTTTTGCTAAAGTGTCTAGGCGCCACCTTAGCTCAGCTGGTAGAGCAACGGTATCGTAAACCGTCGGTCCCCGGTTCAATTCCGGGAGGTGGCTCAGTAAAAGAATAAGGAATTATGAATATAGAATTGTGAATTATGAATAAGGAGCAAATACAGCAGAAAATAACAGAACTAGAGGCTCAGATGGCCGATGCTGATTTTTGGCTGGATAAGATGAGGGCGCAGGCGACTATAAAAGAGATTCAAACCCTCAAAGATTCTCTGGATGGCATGGGTAAGTACGATCGCGGTAATGCCATATTGAGCATTCTGTCGGGAGCGGGGGGCGATGATGCTGAAGATTTCTCGGCGATATTAGTCAGAATGTATAAAAAATATGCGGAAAAACAGGGCTGGTCGCTCGGCGTAATTCATGCCAATGAAAACGATCATGGCGGTTATAGAAATATAACCATCGAAATATCAGGCAAGAATGTGTATGGAACGTTGAAACACGAATCGGGTGTACATAGACTCGTCCGCATATCTCCATTTAATGCAAATGACAAGCGACACACATCATTTTCACTCGTTGAAGTCATTCCTCATTTCGAGAAGACATCTGAAAGTGACATAACGATAGCCGAATCTGACGTCGAAGTTTCTATCGCCAAATCCGGCGGTCCAGGAGGGCAGAACGTGAATAAGAGGGAAACGGCTGTCAGGTTATTGCACAAGCCTACAGGCATATCTATTCATGTGACTTCGGAGCGTTCGCAGGCCCAGAATAGAGAAAAGGCCTTCGATATATTGAAAGGAAAACTATGGAAACGATCTGAAGAAGAACGAATAGCCAAAGAGAAGGGTATGCAGTTGTCATCGACTACTTCTATAGAGTGGGGTAATCAGATACGGTCATATGTATTACATCCATATAAGATGGTAAAGGACCACAGGACTGATGTTGAGACATCTCAGGTAGATAAAGTGCTGGAAGGAGATATACAAATGTTTATTGATGCTGAAAAGGAATTGGCATAATCACATGTTATAATCGACATATGATCTATTACGATAAGGTCAGTAAAAAATACCCAGATAAGACAGAAGCGCTACAAAGTGTAAGTTTCATAGTAGAACCAAAAGAGTTTGTAACTATAGTAGGACCGTCGGGGGCGGGCAAGACGACACTTATGAAATTGCTTATAGCCGAAGATGTCCCATCAGATGGGGCAGTATTTTTCGAGTCCGCAAACATACACAAACTGGGCAAGAAGGAAGTCGGCCGATTGAGAAGGCGCATAGGAGTAGTTTTTCAGGACTATCGATTGATACCGACCAAGACTATATATGAAAATATTGCATTTGCCATGGAAGCGACGGGCAAATCTGACGATGAAATAGCATCAGACGTGCCACATGTACTAGAGCTCGTCGATATCGGCCATAAGATCTGGAATTTTCCGCGAGAATTATCGGGTGGTGAGCGTCAAAGAGTGGCTATAGCCAGAGCTATTGTCACACAGCCGGACGTCGTCATCGCCGATGAACCGACAGGAAACCTCGATCCGGCAAATACTTTTGAGATAGTGCGCATTTTGAGAAAGATAAATGAATTGGGAACTACGGTGTTACTAACTACTCATAATAAGGGCGTTGTAGATACGGTCGGAGGTCGCGTCATCACTATGGATCGGGGTAAAATAATCAAAGACGATAAGAACGGCCAATACATACTATAAAAATATTTTTAAATGATAATAACGACACTAAAACGCATAACTAAAACCGGCTTCGTAAATTTCTGGAGAAATGGATTTTTGTCATTTGCCGCTATCATCGTCATCACTCTGTCTCTTCTGGCACTCGGCGGACTGGTATTTGCCGGAGCTTTCGGCAGATCACTGCTCTCTGAAGTAAAAAATCAGGTTGATATTACGGTTTACTTTTCATTGCAGGCGTCGGATGCGCTCATGGGTGAACTGGAAAAAGATATTTCACAGCTGGCTGAAGTTGAAAACGTAAAATATGTTTCTAGGGATACTGCTCTGGCAAATTTTAAAGAGAAATGGCAGAACAATGCTCTTATCATGCAAGGACTAGAGGAGCTCGGATCAAACCCATTTCCTGCTTCATTAAATATTAAGGCAAAGGAACCGGGCCAATACGGAGGTATAACCAATTATCTTGAGAAGAAGAATCCGACAGACGAGAACGGAACTCCGATCATAGAAAAGATAAATTATGAGGAGAATAAACTCATCATCGATCGCTTGGGCAAAATAATCCCCACGGTAGAGCAAGCCGGTCTCGTGATTGCGATTATTCTCACCTTGGTTGCCATAATCGTTGTTTTTAATACTATCCGTCTCATCACATATACAGCCAGGGAGGAGATATCAGTTATGAAACTTGTCGGTGCATCGAATGTCTTTGTGAGAGGTCCTCTAGTCATTTCCGGGATCATGTATGGAATATTTTCAGGATTCATTTCTCTGGTCATCCTAGCCTCGGCCGCATATTGGAGTGATAATCTCATACTGAGACTCGCCGGAGTTGAGACGGCACAAAATTTCTCTTTTGCAATCGATATATTCTCGGGCTATTTCAGAACCCATTTTGCCGAATTGTTCATTTTGATCATAGGTACCGGAATATTACTCGGAGGTCTGTCTAGCTACATAGCGGCACGAAGATATCTCAAGGTATAGTCTGGACATTCTCATATCAAATCTCTAGAATGGCCCTATGAAAAAGAGGCGTAATTCTAGTAGAAAATTGAAAGGTAGTCACAAATATATTTTCGTCTTAGGAGGAGTGATGTCAGGGGTAGGTAAGGGTGTTGCTACCAGTTCTCTCGGCACCATTCTGGCCTCGAAGGGTTATGATGTAAATCTAGTAAAAGTTGATCCGTATCTGAACGTCGATGCTGGAACCATGAACCCCACCGAACACGGTGAGGTTTTTGTTTTGAATTCCGGACTTGAGACTGATCAGGACATGGGTAATTACGAGAGATTTCTAAACAGAGATCTTACTGATTCCGATTATATGACTAGCGGAATGATATATAAGCATGTGATAGACAAGGAAAGATCACTCGCTTATGGGGGCAAATGTGTAGAAGCTATACCGCACATCAGGGACGAGATCATATCCAGACTGGAGCGCTCGGCAAAAGTTAATAAGTCTCAAATATCTATAGTAGAGATAGGAGGTACGGTCGGAGATTATCAGAACATCATGTTTATTGAAGCTGCTCGTACTCTGAAGATACGGCATCCTCAGGATGTGCTGTTCATAATGGTTTCATATCTGCCTGTACCATCGAAGCTCGGCGAAATGAAGACTCGTCCTACGCAGAACGCCATACATCAGCTGGCCTCATATGGTGTCACTACGGACATCATCATCGGCCGTTCATCTATACCGCTCGATAATAAGAGAAAGGAAAAGATTGCTTTGGCCTGCAATATTTTACCCAAGAGGGTCATATCAGCGCCCGATATAGAAAGCATATACGATGTGCCGGCAAATTTTGATCATGATCATATAGGAGAAATAGTGTTGGAGGCATTAAACCTGGAGCCAAAGAAGGATACAAATAATTTGTTGTTGAATTGGAAGAAGGTCGCCAAAGGACTCAAAAACGGCAAAACCAAGATAAAAATCGCTGTCGTGGGTAAATATTTCAATACGGGCGATTTTATCCTGACAGATGCGTATCTCTCTGTCATAGAATCTATAAAATACTCGGCATATGCCAATAATGCACGAGTAGAAGTGCATTCTCTCAACGCTAGAGATTTCGAGGTTAGGAATCCCGATTATTCCATAATCGATGGATTTGACGGCGTCATCGTGCCGGGAGGTTTCGGTGAGAGCGGTATAGAGGGCAAGCTCAATGTGATCCGATACGTGCGCGAGAAGAAAATACCATATTTCGGCCTTTGTTATGGCATGCAACTCATGACTGTAGAATACGCAAGAAATGTTTTGGGTCTCAAAGGAGCGCATACCACCGAGATAGATCCGAAATCTCCTCATCCTGTGATAGACATCATGCCTGATCAGAAGAAAAAGCTTCAAGATGGTAACTATGGCGGTTCGATGAGATTGGGACTCTATCCTGCAATCATCCGCAAAGATACTCTGGCTCATAGGTGTTACAGCGAAGCTGGCCGAATGGGTAAGATTGGTCCAGCCAAGATAAAAGAACGCCACCGTCATCGATATGAAGTAAATCCAAAATTTGTGAGCCGAATAGAAAAAGGCGGTTTGGTATTCTCTGGGAAATCTCCAGACGGGGTTCTCATGGAAATAGCCGAATTACCGACCGATGTTCACCCGTTTTTCCTTGGCACACAGTTTCACCCAGAATTTCTAGCGAGACCACTGGCTCCGCATCCTCTGTTCACGGCATTTATAAGTGCATCTAAGGCAAGGAATAAGGCACAAATGAAAAGTAGATCTGTCGAGAATGCGGCCCAATCATCCGCGTTTACAGAGAGAGAACCTATATCCATAGAAAAGGAATTGTTTACAGAATAAAAACCCGCCTAAGGCAGGCGGGCGAGTACTACAGGATCCGTTATAGGCTTCCACAAGAAATGAATAGTGCGCGTAAGAAAACGTTCTACATATTCTGCGCGGTATAACTCTTGCGGAATGAAACAATTATAGACGTGACGATGATACAGATCAGACAGGCCTGGAAACCAGTCAGATCCACTGTTGTGTAGTGTATATCTCCCATCAAGACTAAGAACATAGCCTGATTTAGGATGAAAACCAAGCTCTTCCTTAAGTCCACGTCTCACTGCTTTTATGGGTGTCTCGTGTCGGGTACGAATCTTTTCTGCAATTCCGGGTGGAAAATTTCTGCGTTTGATCGAGCCGTCAGCAAGGATCTGACGATCTTCATATATCTCGTGCCAGACTCCATTTATCTCGTGTTTTACTGCGCCGACAGCGACATGAAAGTGCAAAATAAGAGAGTCTGATTCTGTGGCCAAGTAAGCTTCGCCAGACGAAATAGAATGCATAAGTTCAGCCAATGTTTTGGTCGTCTTACCATTCCATGTGTGAGTAGGTACAGAGTGATGTCGAAGCAGGGTGAGCACCTCAGCTTCGTCAAGAATTTGAGTTTTCAAGGATTGTCCTCCTATTGAGGTATAACGTTTTTTACGCTATTCTGCAATGGTTCGGTTTTCAAAGTTCACACAATTGCGGGGTCGTCTAATGGGCCTCCTTCGCCTTTCCTTCGGAAGAGCTACGAAGGCCAAGTATTGAGTTCAAGTTTGATTGTTTGTCGTGATGGTGTGTAGTATTTTAACAACATTGCGGGGTCGTCTAATGGGCCTCCTTCGCCTTTCCTTCGGAAGAGCTACGAAG
>CAZWUU010000007.1:0-11602 GCA_964637485.1 uncultured Candidatus Saccharibacteria bacterium | reverse complement strand
TTGTTTGTCGTGATGGTGTGTAGTATTTTAACAACATTGCGGGGTCGTCTAATGGTAGGACAGCAGACTCTGAATCTGCTTATCTTGGTTCGAGTCCAAGCCCCGCAGCAATGATTCGCGAGAAGGCATGTTATGCCTTTGAGCGAAATATCAGTGCTAGCTGGGGCGTGGGACGAGAACGCCGGAGCGAGAGCCGAGCACCAGCGAGGCTCCGCGAGGCGGTGGTCAGCCCGAACGAGCCGGGTAGGCGAGTGAGAGGCGAGACCGAGTCCAAGCCCCGCAGCAAGTAAGTTTGGTATAATCAGAAACATGCTTTTGGGGTTCTTAATTCGAAAGGCAAACTTTTCTCGTGTTTCAACACTTCTAAAAAAAGAGGGTTTTGTGTTCATCGAAGAAGATGTTTTGAGGTTGCTTAAGGGCAACCAAAAAGGCGTTAGATATGGAAACATGGTGCTTGTGCGCAATGAAGCTGGCATACATAGAAAGCGCTTCATAAAGATCATTCTGGATGGCAAGCACAAGACTTATCAGCTTTTTAAACGACAGGTCAAAATCGCAACTGCGCTTTGCCAGGATAAGGACCTCGGATCTCCTACGATGGCAGTAATCCGCCATTCTCTCTTTCCTCCTATCCCTTATGCGATCTTTGAGACTCGAGAAGAAGGGGATGGTTTTGGTTTTATGCACGATAGCCCGGCATTTTACGAAAAGTTCACGGATCAAGATATGAAGAAACTGGTCGAAGTCATATATCAATTTCACTCTGCCGGACTGAAGGTGAATAAAGATGTGCTGAGGTCAACCCGACTAATTCCAGCGGGTGTGGGATTTTATCGGAGGGAGCTTATAAAATTGCTTGAGACTGGCATTATACATAGGAAAGCCAATGGTCAGGAGGTCATGAGGACAGTCGAGGAATGGCTTATTTCTTATACGGGTATGGATGACATACGCGCCCGGATAACAGAGACACTTGAGAGATGTTTTTATCAAGTGAACAGCTCAACGGCTAGTCAGAAAACATATCTCGTACATGCTGATATGCAGATCGACAATGTTTATAGGCATATGAATGGGGATTTCGAGCTTTTGGACTTCGAGTGGGTCGGTATGACGCATAGTCCTGCGATAGCGATAATGTATGACTACGGAAATCTGCGTGCCCGCGCATGGTCTTCGCCGCTATTTCAGAAAATGCTGGACACGACGATGATAGAAGTGGGTATGAAAGTATACTCCGACTCTGCCGAGATGATAAAAGCAGGTTTAACTCTCGGTGCCGTTCGCTCCTCGCTCATGATGAGTCGCTATCATATGGATGTTGTAAATACTGTCAAAAAGGATAAGCGTACCGAAGAGGACTATTTTGCCATGTTTCCGAAAACTATCGAGTCACTAGTGCAGGCTTTAACTATTCCGCAACGATGATTCCGTGAGTTTTCCAAGAGTGGTTCCAACTTCGTCCCACACGTCCAGCAAAATAATTTCAAAACCACATGAAGCCTGATATTGAAGTATGTCCCATTTGCCTCAATCCTTACATCGAAAATAACAAAAAAGTTCGTTATCATTTGTCCTATAATCCGCCGAAATTTATTTACGCTTGCCAATCCTGCAATTTTGCAGAATACCTATCTCGTCATTGGAGAAAGCACTTAACGAGATGGCAGTGGTATAAAATTAACGTTGTTAGAAAATTTACTGGCAAGAAATATGACCACGAAATTGTTAGTTGACTTGATTTTGTAAAGAGATGCCCTCTTACCACTTCCAACATTTGAATTAACAATAAGGCTCCATATTGCTATGGAGCCACGAACAGGCGATTCGTGCTATTTGAGGTTCAGAAACCTCTTTAACCAAAGCCAATTTGTTTTGGCGTTGAAAGTCGGGATTTTCTTGTAAACGCGCGGTCGAGTGTAGCCAGCCAGCTCTGGGGTAGAGGATGGTGCAAAATCTGGGGTTGAGTTTTCCCATTGAGATATGCAGTAGTCTCCCCGAAGATTTTTTCCCGTTGAATCAGTACAATCTCTGTCAAAGAAAAAGTAGAATCTATGGTGACCCGTATGTGTTTCCACGTGGGATACCCGTAGTCCGCCATCGACGGCTACCTTTTTCATTATTTGCAGTCTTTCTTTATCACCCCTTTCGAAACCTAAGCGGTCACTACCGAAGCGGTAATAACCGCGGGTGACGTAGAGGATTACCTTCAACTGTGCGACGGTAATCTTCAGGTGCCACGAGGAAGTGGTGAGCTTGAACTGTCGCCCAGCCAGCAATTCTCGTCTCGTCATAAATGCCTTTCGTATTTCATTGTTTGATGTGCAAAATGTACTTGAATTGCAAGATACCATGGTTAACTCAAATGTCAATAGGTCGTAATCTCCACATTTTCTGTCTAGTAATAAGCAACTCTTTGCTGAATAACGTTTTCAATTTCACCCTAGATAGTCAGCAGATCTGTTACAATCAACACCATGAGTGATTTTCCCAAAGTTGGTCTAGGAATAATCATCCGAAACGAGGATGGCAAGATTTTGGTCGGAAAAAGAAAGGGTAGTCATGCTCAGAAATATTCCATTCCAGGCGGGCATCTGGAGGTAGGAGAGACATTCGAAGTGTGTGCAACGAGAGAGATCAAGGAAGAGACTAATTTGGATATTAGAGATCCGAAGGTTATCGCTGTTACCAATAATTTGGAAACATATCGCGCCGAGGGCAAGCATTATATAGCTGTAATTTTGTTAGTGACAAAGTTTTCTGGTGATTTGAAGAATACTGAGCCAGATAGATGTGAAGGTTGGTCATGGATTGATCCGAAGAAACTTCCCGAACCTCATTTCGACGCAAGTCGTCTGGGCGTCGAATGTTATCTGAAAAATAGTGTTTATGAAGGTGTGAAATAGGCACTAAAGATGTCACTGGTGTTGAACTGATAATGATAAAATATAAACCATGAAAGAAATTTTGCTCAACGGCCAATGGCATATTGACGCATCTGTTGAGGAGGTGTTCAAAGTAGTTACAGATTTCGAGAAATTTCCAGTCTATTTTCCGAAAGTAGCCGAATCGATAATGATCAGTAAAAAAGAGGGAAATTATTTGGAAATCGATGCCGTAGCGAGATCATTTGGCAGAAAGCTTCCTGTAAAGATGAAGACACAAATTCTACCCGGCAGGGGATTTATATCGGATAATGAGAGTCCTACATTTGGAACATCAGGACATGAGGAGTTTTTACTTTCTAGCGAAAAGAATGGAACCCGTATTGATTATACATACAAAGTTTCGCTCAATAAGCGGTGGCTGCGTCTACTTGCCGTACCACTTATACGTTGGTATTCGATGAGATATTGGGAAAGGGCGGTTATAAATGAATTGAGAAATATATTGAGGAAGTAGTAAGTCGAAAGGAGCAGAAATAAGATGACAAATTTCTTGATTGACACCACCAAAAAAGGGTGTAGTTTTGAGTGTGTAATAGTTCTGTCAAAAACCAATAAATATCATGAATCTGGAAGATGCATCTCTCATCGTTTGGAACTTTCTGAATCGTATGAATCGGCCGTATATGGCTGACGTCATCTTTGTGCACAGCGAATCAGGCGAGAGTGGCTTCAATAAGGCAATCCTACTCTACAAGGAAGGTCTGGCGAGATTTATTGCGGTTAATATGACCCTTCAAGATTTCGAAGGGGCATATGAGGCAGATCAGACACCGAAGCACTTGAAATGTCGGTACAAGCGTTTTGTCTGGCTTTGCAAGGCCAATCATATCGATCAGTCCAATATTATATTCGTGGGAGTGGATGGATCATTTCTCGAAGAAGTAAGAAGGGGCGAGGAATTTCTGATTAAGAATATTCGAAACCTCTCCCGAGTTATCGTTGTATCAAGACCGGTCTATCAACTGCGGACATTGCTTGCTTGGAGGAAACGGTACCCACATCTTTCACTGATCAGCTGTCCATCGGACGATGTTTTCTCTTTCGAGGATTGTGCTTTGCGAGAGCGGATGCTACAGGAGCTAGATCGTCTGGAGAGACATCATCTCAAGGACGAGATCGCAAATCCACATATCACAGCTGAAGTATTATCTGCCGCAGAGATCATCAAATCAAAGCGGTAGAAGAAATTATTCTCATAAGTTGCCCGTACAAAGTACGGGCATTTTTTCCAAAAATGACAATAGAGATTGATGTGAGTTATGCACTTTTATCGGAAATTTATGTATCAATATGATTTAATAAGTTTTATAATGAAAAAGGTCGAGCATTGTCAGAAATAATTTGCTCAAACTAAAATGGCAAAAAAGAGAAAGGCGACAAAGAAGACCAAGAAGTCTTCAAAGAGAAAGGCATCGAAACGCCGACGATAGCCTGATAAGAAGCCCCCAGACTCGGGGGCTTTTTGATGAATCGATGTTTGATCGCTTTGCATTTCTTGTCCGATTTTGTTGGTATAATGAACATATGCAGGAGACTATAGACACAAAAGAAGAGTTTTCGTTATTAAAGCGTGGCCGGAGTTTTTCTCATGCCGGGAGAGGTGTGGCTCTGTTCATAAAAACCACACAAAATGCCTGGATACATATAGGGGTGTTTGTAGTTGTGGTCGCTGCAGGTATTTTCTTTGAAATTACTAGAATAGAATGGCTGTTTATCATCATTGTTTCAGGTTTTGTATTTACAGCTGAAGCGATCAATACAGCTATAGAGATAGATATAAATCTTACATCGCCTGAATATCACCCATATGCGCGAGATACGAAGGATGTGTCGGCCGGAGCAGTCCTCATATCATCTGTTGTAGCCCTTCTGGTCGGAGTCATCATATTTTTCCCGTACGTCGCGAAAATTTTTTAATGAGCGATCCGTGTGATACAATGTCTCAATGGCAAAAAGAATAAATACTAGATTAAAGACTCCTAGATCAAGAAAGACAGCCAAGCGTCTGGCGAAAAAATACGCTTGGAAGAATAAGAAATAATCGGCATCATGTACGCCGGTTTTTGGATCAGGTGGATAGGGGCAGTCTTGGACACAATGGTACTCATTGTGCTCACTTATTTTGTGCAGTTCGTGACTGGTCCTATCATATATTGGAACGCGGATGGTACATTTGAGATCAATTTTTGGTGTATTGCGCTCGGCACGGTCATCGGTTGGATATATTTTTCAGTGACGACATATTATTTCGGGGCGACGATAGGTAAGATGCTCGTCGGTATCCGAGTCAAATCCGAAGACATGAATCGTGCCAAATTTCGAAATGTGATAATCCGAGAAACTATAGGAAAGATGATTTCAGGGATTACTTTTTTTGTGGGATTTCTCATGACCGGATTTTCTCCGAGAAAACAAGCTCTTCACGACAAAATAGCCAAGACAGTCGTCGTTTATCACAAGGACAGAAGATAATCAGCTTTTTATAAAATCCTTTTCTAGCGTATAGAATAAGGAAAAAACTATTCCGGCAATCATGATGAATATGCCCACAGAATATATTATTTGTGCCACTAGATCGGTTTTAGACAAAAGATTTGTTGCTCCGAGCAGATAGTTCCAGTCGTGAATGACACTGGATCCGCCGAGTAGTTCAAGATTTTGCTTTACTGCATCGCCTGCGTATATTGAGACATTAATGAAACTTTGCCCTAGCCACATGAGGCATATAGATCCGGAAACTCGCTGATACTGCTTGAAGAAATATATGGCGCATATGGCTGGAATTGCCAATTGCATGATCGTTCCGCCGAGTATGTGGATGAATTGTCCGCCAAATATGAATACAACGTGACCGGCTTCATGGAAAATGAGATTTACGTTATCTATGAAATGCCAATCCCTATGTGTGCCGATGTACCTAGAGAAATAGCCTATGAGTAATATGACCAGAATAAGTTTGGGTATCTTATACATCACCTATATTATATACTTTTAATATGAAGCGCATAATAAGGCTAGTCATAATACTTCTTATTTTGACAGGCGGATTTGCGAGTGTATACGCGTATGAAGGGTATGTAGGCAGATTTGTATATCGGGTCTACGAGACATATTGGCCGGTTAAGCCTTGTTCTAGAACAATAAAATATAATATCGGCATATTGGATAGCAGGTTTGGCTTGTCTAAGCAGGAGCTCATGAGATACCTATCTCGTGCAGAGACTGTTTGGGAGGATAGCTTTGGTAAAAATTACTTCGAGTATTCTGAAAACGATGGTCTTACCGTGAACCTTATATACGATGCGCGGCAAGAGACTACGGAAACTTTGCAGGACCTCGGCGCAAAGATAGATGCAAGTGTAGGGAATTATGATCTTCTGAAATCAAAATATGAGTCGGCCAGGATAACATATGAAAGGACCAAACAAGAGATCGCATCACTCAAGGCTCAGTATGAGTCAGCGATATCAGCACTCAATGCAGATATCGATAAATGGAACAAGAAAGGTGGAGCGCCGAGACAGGAATATGAAACTTTGGAGCGTGAGAAACAGCGTATCGTCGCACTGCAATCTGACTACAATGCAAAAATTGCCTATCTGAATAAGTTGGCCGAATCCCTTAATGAAATGGCTCACAATCTCAATAGAATCGCCAAAGAGTTGAATCTAAAGGTTCAAACATACAATGATATAGGCGCAACTACCGGTCCTGAATTTGATGAAGGCGAATATGTCCTAGACCACCAAGGAGAGAGGATAAATATATATCAGTACGAAAACGAAATCATGCTCGTAAGAGTTTTGGCCCATGAACTCGGTCACGCTCTAGGTCTTGGTCATGTCGAGAATGAAGATTCTGTAATGAACAGGCTGAATGACAGCGATAATCTGTATCCCACTGAAGAGGATATAAAAGAATTGCTCAGCGTGTGCCGAATATGATCATTTCACCGTAGTGCTCGCTGTTTCGAATTCCTTGAAAGGAATTTCTATGGATATCATTCCGAAACTACCGGGAGCTAGGCTGTACTTCGGAAAATATAGCTGCAAGGCTTCTTTTGTAAATGTAAAATACTTATAGTTATCGATTTTCGGCTGTGTGCCTTCGTCGACCTCAGCCCATTTTATAATAGGTCCGTCTTCATTTATTCTGTCTTTCAACGTTTCCTTGATTTTCGGCCTAGCAACCGTGCTTAATGTGACGAGATAATTTGGGTCATTGGCGAATAATTCACTGAGCTCGATGATTTTCTCCTGGTCTATGTCGTAATTTATCGTGTAGAATTCTTCGTTTTCATTTGCTCCGCCTGTGTAAGTGCTCCAATTCAGAATGAAGCTCAACTTATTATCATTTAGCATTATAGGCTTCCATCGGCCAGTAAATGTGTATTTCTTCAAATCTTTTTCCTCGGCAATAGAGTATCTGAATTCGCGTATCTTGCTCAAGAGAATTTCTCCGACCATTGTGTTGAATACTGGCTTTTGATGGGTAAAATATGGATACTCGACATCTATGGATGGACCGCCCGCGCCCGATTCTCTGACGGTCTTGGTTACATATTCGGATCGATCTATATATGCGGGTTTTTCTGCGCGATTACTTCTGAACGTCGCACTTATAGTACTGCTCATCATCGGAAGATAGGATATGACCACAAATATTAAAAATAGAGCAAAAAATATTAAAAATTTCTTCATAGGATAATTCTATCATTTTCTCTGATTTCTGTTGCATAAATTGTGTTTTGTCGTACCGGTGATATATTTATACCCATGAATAGGTCTATCCCGGTGGTTTCATTGGTTCTCATCTTTGGGGTCCTACTTTATTTTGCCAGTCAAAATATCGCTCGATCGACCTCTTCTGGTCATATAAAGATAGGACTTCTGTTGCCCTTATCAGGACCATTCAAGGAGTTTGGCACAGAGCTAAAAAATGCGTATGAATGGAAAGTGGGAGAATTCAAGAGGGCAGGGAAGAATGTCGAGATAGTCATAGAGGATTCTAAGTCTCCAACTCAAGAACTCATGACTTCCTGGTTAAACCTGGTAAATACAGAAAGGACTCCGATCGTATTTACGGCTATTTCCGACGTATCGAAATTTCTGAAGAGCAGGGCGGAAGCAAAATCGGTATTGCTATGGCCTCAATCATCAGAGCCAGGACTTACTAAGGATTCTAGATTTGTCTTGCGTAGTGCCAATCATGCAAACGATGATGCGGAAATCATCGGAGAAAAAATCATAGAGTTAAAAAAGAAAAAAGCAGGAATAATATTTGAAGATGATGAGTGGGGCAGAGAGACCGCCAGAATTCTGTCCGAGAAACTGGCACATAATGAAATTGTGGCTGTATCAGAAGCGGTGAGTGGCAGTTCGCTCGATCATACAAAAAACATCATTAAAGTGTTAGCCCAAAAGGTAGACAGTATCGTTATCTTGAGCGGAAGTCATGTGTCAGGTTATGTCCTGAAGCAATTACGAGAATCTGGATATAGAGGAGACGTTATTGCATCTCTAGGAATAGCTGATTCCCCTGAGGCCAAGAGAGTGGCTTTGACCTATTTGAGCGGTTTATTCTTCCAGACCTATGAGGACAATCCGGTGTTTAACACAGATTATATAGAACGATATGAAGATAAGCCTACGGTATATGCCAGACTGGCATATTTAAATGTAGAATTGCTAATGAAGGCGATAGAGGAGACTGGTACAGTCGATCCCGCTCAAATCGTGCGTTATGTGAGGAGTTTGCGAAGCTTCAGCGGAAAATACGATGATGTGAAGATCACCTCATCCGGTGATGTGACTCTGCCGACAAAGATATTGGTATGGCAGTGATTACCAGGGATATTTTTTATTTTTAAACCAGAATTGCCCATCTTCCTTGGGCTTATTTTGTGTAAAATCGAAGATGTCTTTCGCGGCCTCTTCTGGGGTGATAGTCGCCTCTGGTCCTCCCATATCGGTCTGAACCCATCCGGGATGTATGCACGATACTTGTATGGAATAATTTTCATGAACAAGTCTTGCACTCAGAGTTCTGGCGTACATATTGAGAGCGGTTTTTGATATTTTGTATGCGGGATAGTGGTAGGGGAAATGGGATGAATTCAAATGGTCCATATCACCGAGCGATCCGGCCGCAGATGAGATGAAGATGATTTGACTGTCTTCGTTCATATGGGAGATCATACCTTCGGTAAAATCTGTTGTTCCGATCAGGTTGACTTCGAGAGTTTTACGCAACAGATCCGGAATCAATCGAGTCTCATCTTCATCGAACAATACGCCGGCATTGTTTACGAGAAGGTCTACTTTCATGCCTGCCTTGGCAGTCTCTTTCAGGGCACCTCTTATCGAAGATGAATCTCCGAGATCCATGCGGATGAATTTAGCATTGGGTGCGTCGTTTGTTGGCATCGTCGTGAGATATGTACCTATGACGAAATATTGCTCTTCCAGATATTTTGCCATTAAGGCCTTGCCAATACCGCGACCAACTCCAGTTATAAGTACAGTTTTCATAACAATATAATACTCTATTTTTGACCCTTTGCCTGCATACCCTTTTTAATATTTGCTTTGGCCCTGTTGTGCCAGCTTTTTACAGTGTTTGTCGGTCTATTCATTTTCTTTCCGATCTCTCGGAATGTGAGTTCCTCGCCGTAATGCAGATCCATAACTTCTTTGTAATGCGGTTTTAAATCGTTCAATAATTTGCTGATTTCATTATTGATTTCATCCTTTTCGAGGGCATCTCTCATGTTACTATTTTCGTCCTCATATTTTTCTTCGAATGACGAGTCATCATTTTCTATGGCAGAAAATACTTGTGAGTTATTGCGTCTGTACTTATCCAGAGCGCTGTTTCTTGCGATAGCATAGATCCAGGGCTTGAAATCTCTACATGGATCATAGGAGTTTATCTTGCGCAGAACCTTGAAAAATGTGTCCTGTAATATATCGCTCACTTCATCGCTATCCTTAGTATATCTATGTAAATAGGCAAATAGAATCTTGGTGTACCTCCTTACTATTTCTTCGAAGTGAATATCACTGCCTCTCTTCACGGCTTCTACTAATTCATTATCTCTAGCTAAAGTTAGGTCTGTTCGCACAGTCATCACTTCTTCTTTTTTCCAGATTGACGAAGCTCAATCCCTAATTCCTTCATCTGTTTTTCCGTGATTTCCGATGGAGCTCCCATCATGAGGTCTTTGCCTTCGCCGGTCTTCGCGAATGCAATGACTTCTCTTATATTCGGCTCATTTTCAAGAAGCATTACCAACCTGTCTATGCCTGGAGCGCATCCACCATGAGGAGGTGCTCCATATTCGAACGCTTCTAGCATATGACCGAAGCGACCTTTTATGGTTTCATCACTGAGACCCAATATCTGGAATATTTTGTTTTGAAGGTCACGCTTGTGAATACGAATAGATCCGCCTCCGACTTCGTAACCATTTAACACTATATCGTAAGCGTTTGCTCGGGCTTTTAGCGGATCAGAATCGAGCAAGTGTTCATCACCTTTCTTTGGCGCCGTGAATGGGTGGTGTACAGCACCGACTTCACCTTCGTCGTTCTTCTCAAACATAGGAAAATCTATAACCCAGCAGAATGCCAATTCATCAGGATCATTTTTATCTTTTCTCATGTCTGGCTTATCGCAACCGTACTTTTTCATTGATTCCTCATAAGTGAGTCTAGGAAATGGCTTGCTCGTGATGTTCTTGTGAGGGTAAACTGTCTCAACCAGTTCTATCATCATCTTCTCAACCAAGTTGATAATGTCTTCTTGTTCTACAAAGGACATCTCGAAGTCCAACTGAGTGAATTCGGGCTGGCGATCTCCGCGCGTATCCTCATCTCGGAAGCATCGTGCTATTTGGAAATAACGCTCAAAGCCGGCAACCATGGATAGTTGCTTGAATTGCTGGGGGGATTGGGGCAGGACATAGAACTTGCCATTCTCAAGACGTGATGGAACAACGTATTCCCTCGAGCCTTCTGGTGTTCCTTTCATGAGTATCGGTGTTTCTATCTCGACGAAATTATTCCTGTGCATGTAGTCGCGGAAGAATGTGATGATCCTATCTCTGTTTCTGATATTCTTCTGCATTCTCGGTCTTCGTAGATCCAGATATCTGTATCGAAGTCTTATGTCTTCATTTATGTCTCTACCGTCCGCACTCACGTCAAATGGAGGCGTGAGAGATTCGTTCAATATTTCAAGTCTCTTAATTTCCAGTTCGATCGTACCGTTGTCTTCATTCTTGCTGACCATCTTATCCGGCCGTTTGTTAACTATACCCGTAACTGCCACGACCCATTCAGATCGGACTTTACTGGAAGCCTCGTGAGCCTCTTTATTATTTGGTAATGCCACTGCCTGAATTTTGCCGGAATAGTCTCGAACGTCGATAAATATGAGTTTTCCGTGATCTCGCCTCACATCTATCCAACCCTTGATAATGACCTCTTTGCCGATATTGGCCTTGAGATCTTTTATATATGTCCTTTCCATGCCAGAAATATAGCATATTTTGCTATAATGCGCGTATGAATCAAAAAACATCAGAAATCATCGAAAAAATGGCACCGATTATTCTAGAAGAAGTAAAACAAGCCAAAAATATATTGCTTTAT
>CAZWUU010000006.1:0-27531 GCA_964637485.1 uncultured Candidatus Saccharibacteria bacterium | reverse complement strand
TATATCAACGGGTCACTAGTGCGAGAGATTCGCAAAAGTGGAACGAGGACCTACCACAATGCCCAGAATATGTGGGTACGCGAGGTCGGATATGTCTTGCGGGAGCAAGGTATGTCCGAAGTTCAGGTCGCGTATGTAAAATACACGGGTAGCGCCCCACCGAACGGATGGTTTGACACAGCACAAACAAAGGCCAAAGCTGACGGCATTACAGCCATCAACTGAGCCATATAGCAAGATGGCCGTGAAGTAAAACTTCACGGCCTCTTTTTTTACCTTGTACTCACATTTATTGTAGCCCTCCGACTGTATTTGCGACCAGATTTACGATACCCCAAGCCGAAAGCATAATGAAAAAACCTATTATACCGCTTATCATGCTCATTCTTCCCTTTTTGTGTTCCTCTTCATCGGCAGTATGAATCATGACCTGTATGACTCCATACACAAACACCACGACAGCGATCGCTACCAGGAGCATGATGATGGGCGTCACGATATTATCAATGATCGGATTTAAGACATTGCCAAACGCCGCGGAATCAACCGCGGCTTGGGCTATGTTTACAGATACTATATCGAGGAGACCCTTCATGTCCCTTATCGTATTACAGGAGTATTCGGATTTTGCGGGAATAGATCGACTGGACCTGTCGGCTGTCCTGCCGTGCCAAATGTGTTAGTAAGTATCGCTACAAGACCCCAGATGGACAATATGACTGCCAATCCTACGATACCCCACAATACTGCCTTTCTGTATGTAGCCGCATCGTCAGTTCCGGCCTTCATGATGAACATGAGAGCGTTATATACGATGTATATGACGGCTATGGCAATGAGGAAACCGATGATGACATTGCCAATATCCATTAATTTTCTGGCGAGCGAGTTTGCATCTCTTACCGGCTGGCTTATTTGAGCAAAAGCCACATACGGTACGAGCAGTGCCAACGAAGTTACTATCTTTTTCATAAAATTATATTATTTTTAATGCTTAAAAATTGTGATTAAGCTGGATACATTATAACTCAATTCCTACAAAACTTGAATGATATGTGGATATTTAGTCTGTGTCACCCGGATCGTAATTATAGCCTCCGCCAGAACCTGCTGGTGATGTGCCTACAGGAACTGGAACAATCAATCCGTTTATATCTTGCTGTGCTTCTATTTGATTCTGAGCATTGCCAATGTTAAATGTTCTTCTCAAAATATTTACCAAGCCCCATATAGATAAGATAATAAACAGTCCGACAATGCCCCACAATATAGCCGATTGGTACTGTGCTCTATCATCGGTGCCCGCCTTCCTTATAAACTGCACGGCATTCCACACTATGTATATGACGCCCAGACTGACCAGGAACCAAATCAGAACATTTATAATGTCTGATGCCTTCAAAATTATATAGTTGATATCCATGTTACCTAGGGAAAATATTATTAAACTGACTCCACGTAGCCGGGGCATTATTCCCACCGGAATTACCGAGGCCAAACGTATTGTTCACTATGTTCACTATGCCCCATATGGATAAAATGACGAAGAAACCAATAACCGAATACATAACATATGTACCAGCATCCTTTCGGTTCTCATTCGGCTTTATAAAATAGTTTATGACATTCCATACGAACATGAGAATGGCAATCGCCATGAGCAAATACAGCGTCAGATTTAGATATCCGATAATATCGTTAATGACACAGGCCAGCGTTTTTTTCGTATCACAATCAGCCAAGCTTGGAATTTGAGCTGATGCTACAAGAGGAATAAACGACAACGACACACTCCCGATCCACAGCTTAATTTTATTTAATTTGCTCATTTTTATGGATTGTTTGCTCTCTGAAGAGCATTATTAGCATTATTTATAACACTTTGATCGACTACATTTGCTCTTTCCAGAGTATTGATGACAATCCTAACCAGTATTCTAGCAGAGATGATCAGTGCCAAACCGACTATTATCCACAGAAGCCACGATTTCAGCTCTTTCATTTTATCGGCATTACCCTGAGAGAGTACGAACTGAAAACCTACCCATATGAGAAGAAGTACGCCAGCCAGTACTGCAATATACATAAATATATCCAGAAATCCTCCGACTATACCTCCGACAGTATTGAACTTGAGTGGATTTTGCAGATAGAAAACATTTGTTGGAGCATTATTCCCCGTGTTGATCACGGTATTTGGAGTACCACTAGGCCCACCTGTTCCAGTATTAATAACCGGCCCGGGGCTTTGCGCATTCGTCACCGCAGGAAGAATCAGCATGGCACAAAACATCAGGCAGGACACTCCAATAATCAAACCCTCATGTTTATAAATTATATTCATATTATTGCAGATACGAGGTACTGCCCGTTAGCCAATTTAATATCTGGTAGACAGCAAACCACGCTACAAGCATTATTATAAATCCGAAGACTATTTTAGGGAATATTTCCTTGGCCTTCTTTATATTCGGCGGAGTGCCTGTCAGAAATAGAAAACCGGCATAAGCTATGCCTATTATGGCAACGACGACACCAAGTACGATCATGACATTGATGAGAAATTGCATTTGCATCATCGCTCCCCGAAAATCACAAGGAACAAATCTGGTACCATCTGCGTTATATCCCTGTCTCCAATTCGGATCGGTAACCCATTCACCTCTATCATTTTTGATTTTGTGTGTTGCAGGAGTATCGAGTTGAGCCGGACCATCACATTGTAAAAGTTTAAATGCGCCAAATGGTCTATTTTCTGTCTGTGGCTGTTGAGAGAGATTTACGTCCGGAGGTACTATGCCTGTACCAGGAATCGATTGTCCATATGCAATAGGTACGAGAGACGAAACTAACATGGTGACTAATAAGAAAATTCTGACGACCGGTAATAATTGATTGATATATTTATTCATCTAATTATATTAATTTCCCAATGCTCTCTTTAGAGCTACATCATGTGCTTCGCCGGCATCATTGACTGCCTGATATATGGAACGCTGTCCTGACGTGATGGCCTGAATCATATTTGAAAAGACGCTTCTTGATTCTGATGGATCAGAATCGAGCCATGTCTTGGATATGAGTGCCTGCTCGTTGAACACTGTGATATACGGATCCTTAGACCCTCTGGCTATAACCGATCTACTGACTGAAGGCAGATACATATCTGAGGCAATGTTAGAAATATTATTAGCACCGGTAAGCGTATATATGATTTGCATCATCGCACCCTGCAATCTGGACTGCTTCACTATGGAAAATCCATAGAGCTTGCCGTATGTCGATGTGTAATTACCATTTCGAACCTGCGGAATCGATGATATGTCGTAATTGAGATTTGGATTCTTATCCCTGATATTAAATACTTCTGAAGCAAAACCAAAATATGTGGCAAGCTTTCCAGATATAAACGACGTCTTGGAATCACTAAAGCTCTTATTCCAAGAATAATTATCGCTATTCGGATCGGCAAACTGAGTGAAGAATGTCACTGCCGGCACCGGACTCATCGGATGATTCGGCCTCAAGGTGCTAGTTATGAAACCGTTCCTGTCATATGAAGTCACAGGATTGCCATTTTGCAATATGAGCGTTCCCAATATTTCTCTGGCATTAACAATATTTGAAAATTCTCCCAAAGCTATAGCACTGCGAATCAGATTGCCATTACCATCCTTCTTGGTCATTTTCTTATTAAGATCGGCAAACTGATCCCAATACTTAGGCGGTTCTGCGACGCCTGAGACATTAAAAATATCTCTATTCCAGTACATGACCAGCGGATCGACTATAAAAGGGACACCTAGTATCCCATCAGAAGAAAGATAAACCCTGGCCTCATCTATGAATGAATCGACGAATGTCCTCTGAGGATATACATCATAAGGAATCACGGTGAGCTTGTCTTGCGAAGGCAGGAGCATATCAGCTGAGACGAGGATAGCGTCCGGTCCTGTTCCCCTGGCGAGGGCTGCAATGAAATTACCCAGAAACTCTGTAGGCGTATGCTCTGTATACCTCACTGTTATCTGTTGAGAAAGACTTTCATTGACTTTAGTAACATATTTATCGAATTTATCCTTTGGAAATGTTCCCCATACCGTGACTTGAGGCAGGGGCTGAGATCCTCCGCCTCCCTTATAAGTGGCAAACATGGTGACGCCGGCGACAATAAAACCAAGGAATACTATGAGGACAATGACCTGGAATTTAGTAATTTTCATATTTTATATGCGTGAAAATATTAATCCATAATGATGAGCTCCGGCTGAGAATGATTGGTCGAGTTTGAAACCGTTTTTTTCAAACAATACCTGTGCCTCTTTGGCAGTAACAATATTTTTTGGACCTATTTCGCTGAGTTCACTCCAATCAATAAGTAAGAGCTTTCCGCCTGGTTTGAGTATTCTTTTTACTTCCAGAGCATATTCGTCTCTTTTTGAGACTTGAAATAGCACATTCGAGGACACTGCCCTATCGACAGAACCGTCCTTGAGCTTTGTGCCACCCACCCTTTCCATATCTCCCCATATGACTTCTATATTTGTGAGTCCCTGTGTCTTGCCGACAGAACGCAAACGCTCTAATAGATTTTTCTGAACATCAATACTATACACTCTACCGCTCGCGCCTATCCTCTTTGCCGCCTCAAATGAATAAAACCCGGAACCTGCCCCCAAATCGGCAACCTTCATGCCTTCTGTAAGACTTAATTTGGCCAGGTTGGAAACTGGGTCAGAAAAAACCATGCCTTAATTTTAACACGGTTTGCTCTATTGATTCTTATTATTGGGGAAAAAGACTTTTATAAACAGACGAGACTAGCCAAGGAATCCCCATCTCTCAATTTCATTACTCTCACTCCCTGCGTCGGACGACTGAGCGTGGGTATTTCCTTCAGATCTACTCGAATGACTTGGCTCTTCTTGGACATCGCCACTATCTCTTCGTCCAGATCCGTGACAACCTTCGCAGCCATGAGATCGCCTGTTTTCGCAGTGACGTTCATAGTAAGTATTCCGGATCCTCCACGCTTCTGTATCTTGTATTCTGAAAGCTTTGTTTTCTTTCCATAACCATTGGCTCCCATCACGAATAACATCGGATTTTGCGCTTCCTTCGAAACTATATCTGCTGATATGACATGATCGCCCTTACCGAGCTTGATGACTCGTACGCCAGCGGCATTCCTGCCCATTTCACGGACATCGCTCTCCTTGAAGTGTATCGACTGACCCTCCTTTGTCGCCATGACTACCGTATCCGACTTACTCACAAAAGACGCAGATATGAGTTCATCGCCTTCATCGAGCGAGATAGCTATAAGCCCAGAACGTCGAACATCCTTGAAATACTTTGCTGATGTCTTCTTGCCAGTGCCGTTTTTCGTAACCATTGCTAGGGACAATCCTTCGGCTTCTTTCTTGTTCTTTGGCATAGGAAGAATGGATGTGACTCTCTCTCCATCGCTTAAGGACAGGAAATTCATGATGGATTTTCCTTTTGTCGCTCTCTTTCCTTCTGGTATTTCAAACATCTTGATTTGATATGCCTTGCCCTTATCAGTGAAAAACAAAAGGTCGTTGTGTGTGGTCGCATAAACAAGGTGAGTGATAAAATCTTCCTCTTTTGTATCCAGATCTACTACCCCCACTCCTCCGCGCTTCTGCTTCCTGTATTCGGAAGGATCGGTTCTCTTGATGTATCCGCCCTTCGTCAGAACGAGAACAGTCTCCTCGTCAGCTATGAGGTCTTCTGCGCTAAATTCCTTGACGCCATGCTTAACAACTCGAGTACGTCTCTCATTGCCGTATTTGGCTTTGATCTCTGTGAGCTCATCTTTTATGATAGTTCGCACCTTCTTTTCACTACCGAGAATTTCCTTGAGTTTGGCAATCAATTCCTGTATTTCTTTCAATTCGTCCAAAACCTTCTTTCTCTCAAGTCCGGCCAATTTTTGCAGTCTCATTTCCAGAATGGCCGTAGCCTGCAGATCACTAAACTTGAATTTCTTCATCAAGTTCGTATGTGCTTCAGAGGCATCCCTGGATGCTCTGATCAAGGTGATGATCTCATCTATATGATCCAGAGCTTTTTTCAAACCGAGCAATATATGTTCTCTCTCTTCAGCCTTAGTAAGATCGAACTGGGTCCTTCGTCTCACGACTTCTATGCGATGAGCGACGAATTCCTGCAAAACGGTTTTGAGACCTAGAGTCTGAGGTACGCCATGAACGAGAGCCACCATGTTTACATGGAATGCGTCCTCGAGCTGAGTATGCTTATATAGCATATTCAGAACTTTTTCTGGGAACGAACCCTGTTTAAGCTCTATGACTATGCGAATATTTTTGTCTGATTCGTCTCGAAGAGCGCGTACTCCTTCTATAACCTTGTCTCTCACCAGATCAGCTATGCGCATAATGAGCTCTGCCTTATTCACTCGGTAAGGGATAGATGTGATGATGATCTGATACTGTCCTTTCTTGTCCTCGATTATCTCCGCTTCACCGCGCACGACGATACCTCCACGTCCGGTGGTATAGGCATGATGAATATCCTTTTCTCCGTACATGATAGCGCCGGTCGGAAAGTCAGGTCCCTTAATAAATTTCAGCATGTCCTCTGTAGTGGCCTCCTTATTATCGATGAGATGTACGGTCGCATCTACCACCTCGCCGAGATTGTGCGGAGCAATGTTTGTAGCCATACCGACAGCAATACCCAATGTTCCATTTAATAAAAGATTCGGAACTGCTGTCGGCATAACGATCGGCTCCTTTCTGGTACCATCGTAGTTTGGTCTGAAATCAACCGTGTTCTTATCTATATCCCGCAATAATTCTGCAGACAATCTGGACATTCTAGCCTCGGTATAACGCATGGCCGCAGCTGGATCGCCGTCAATGTTTCCAAAGTTACCCTGTCCCTGCACCAAGGGATATCGCATAGAAAAGTCCTGCGCCATTTTTACCATGGATTCATACACGGCCGCATCGCCGTGAGGGTGATAATTACCCAAGACGTCGCCGACCACCACAGCTGACTTTCGAAACTTGGCTGATGCAGTCAGATTTTTCTCATGCATGGCATAGAGAATGCGTCTGTGAACCGGCTTCAAGCCGTCTCTCACGTCCGGAAGTGCTCGAGCAGTGATGACTGACATGGCATAGTCGAGATACGACTCGCGCATTTCAGACGTGATAGAACGAGAAACAACACCGGCACCTCTTACTGGTGCAACAGGTGCCGATTTCTTATCGTCATTTTCAGGATTATTCTTAGCCATCAAAGTGAATTTGTATAGAAATTATAGCAAATATTAGTGAATATTACCACTGCAAATTCGTGCGAATTTTATTGTTTTTTAACAATACCAATGATGAGAGAGGGTGCAGATGTGGGCGCCTCGGCCTGCGGATCTCGCTTCGCGAATCGTAAACGATTCTAGCTCGCTCGGTCAGTCCTCGTCCTCGGCACTCCACATCTGCACCCTCTTCGAGAGAACGTACGCAAGATTTCAATCGGAATTATCGATTGCGACCATTCACAATTCTCAATTCTTAATTCACAATTCTTTATTCTTAATTCCTGCCTTTCTATTTCTTTTCTCCAACGAACGACAATGCCATCTTTTGTTCTTTAGGATCAAATAGATTTATTTTGAATTCATATGTCTTGCCTAGTTCAAGAGCTTTTCTGAGCTTATCTTCAGATCCAAAATCAGACACATGCACGAGACCTGCCACTCCTTCTTCTATAGAAGCGAGAGCACCGTGTTTGTTGAACTTTATGATGACACCGGAAACAGTGTCGTCTTTCTTATACTTCTTACCTGCTTCAAGCCATGGATTTGGCTTCAACTGTTTCAGTGACAACGAAATCTTTCCGTCTTTAATTTCTATAATCTTGGCTTTGATATTTTGACCTACTTTTACGAAATTCCTAGGATCATCTACCAATCCCCAGTCAATTTCAGAGATATGAACCAGACCTTCCAGTCCTTCTTCTAGTTTGACGAACACTCCGAAGTCCACCACGCCTGTAACAGCACCTTCGACATCATCGCCGACTTCATATTTGCTGACTATTTTCTCCTTTTCCTTATGTTCCGAGCCCTTTTCAGAGAAAATAAGCTTACCTTCCTTCGGATCAGCGGTGATTATAGAGACCTGGATACGAGTGCCTACGAGCTTTCTTAATTCTTCGAGAATCTTATCCTTATCGCCGTCTGTCACTCTAGGATAGTGTTCTGCCTTCAATTGAGATGCCGGCAAGAATCCGACTATGCCCTGCCACTCGATGAGAAGACCGCCCTTATTAGCTTCCTTAACTGGCAGATCCAATACCTTCTTCTCCCTGATAGCCACCTCCGCTTCGCTCCAGATGAGAGCTTGTCGTGCTTCCTTGAGAGATAGTTCGTAATAACCTTCCTTGTGGGAATTATCGACAATCTTTGCAGCAATTACATCGCCAATATTTATTTTCTTTATGACGTCTCTGGCGATAATAAATTCACGGCCATATATGATACCTGTTCCGAGAGGAGCCAAGTCTATATAAACAGCAGCTTTGTCCAATGCAATGACAGGACCTTCTACCAATTCTCCTATTTCCGGAGGGTTTTTCATCGCCAACACAAAAGGCGCCATGGAATTGGCCATTTGCGCTTCGGTAAGCGTGGCTACAGGAGCTTTCTTTGTAATATTTTTACCAGCTTCCTTTATCTCTTCTGCTTTCGCTTCTGTGGTTCCTTCGACTGGTTTCTCTTTCTCAAACACACTTTTTAATTTATTAAACATGATGTGACGCGCCCCGTTTTTTATACTAATAATATTATTTCGGGATAACGCGAAATTTATAAGCTATCACAACGATCAGAGCCATAAACTAACCTATTTTCGGTAAAATGTCCAGCCATTTCGGCTGGCCAGCAATATGAATGTTTGCTAATATTCCGTTCATGGTTATCACATATCTAGGCGGAGAATTTGTAAAAATTCAGTTCGGGGACACTGTTCTAGCCTTCAATCCTATTTCTAAGGATTCCAGTCTGGAAACTGCCAAATTTGGTGCGGATATAGTGCTCGTTTCTATCAATCATCCTGATATGAACGGCATAGATCAGATCTCTTTTGGTGACAAGAAGGCCTTCGCTATCAACGGACCAGGTGAGTACGAAGTAAAGGGAGTGTTTATAAAGGGCATGGCTTCAAGATCAGCTTACGGCGGTGAGGAACGCATTAATACTATTTATTCGGTGGAACTAGAAGGTATGAATATTTGTTTTCTCGGCGCAATAAATGAAGAGGAGTTGCCGAGAGAAGCCGATGAAGCTATCGATGATGTGGATATATTATTCGTGCCCATAGGCGCAGAAGGCGTATTAAATCCCGAGAAGGCTTACAAATTGGCAGTATCGATCGGACCTAAAATAATTATTCCTATCCATCACGGAGACATGGGACAAAAGGATGCGTTGAAGGTATTTCTCAAGGAAGCAGGAGAATCGCCGAAGCCAGAATCAAAACTAACCCTGAAGAAGAAGGATCTCGATGGCAAGGAAGCCGAAGTTGTACTGCTTGCTAAAGAATAAATATTGTATAATACATACATGAGTCTGTACTCCTATATAGAGAAAGTCAGAGAGCGACAACCGCATGAGAAACAGCGATTTGCTTTTTTGTGGGCATTTTCTCTGACGGCAATCATAGGCCTGTTCTGGCTTGGCTCATTTGAGTTTGCTGGTTCTGCAGTTAAAGGTTCTGTTTCTACAGTAGCAGATCAAGTCTCATCTCCGGGACAAGCACTGGTTGCTGGCGTAGCAGATTTTGCTGGAGATGTCTGGTCTCTCATTACCGGCCCCAGAAAAATAGTCATATCGGAAGTCGAAGTATTGCCCGCACGATAAGCGCAGTAATAGAGGTTGTGAATATAGAATTAAGAATTGTGAATGGGGAATTGCGTTTATTCACAATTCTTAATTCACAATTCTTAATTCTCTATCCTATATTTGATTCACCAGATTCGTTGCACTCTCTCTACCCTCCTTCACGAACAATGCAATGCCTTCTGATATCTTTTTCGATAATTTCTTGAGTGATTTTAACTCTGCTGGCGTAAACTTGCCCAAAATAAACTTTTCTATTTTTTGTTCGCCATGCGGAATGATAGCTTGGCCTTTTTTATCTGATGGTGCAGTACCAACGCGCAATCTGGCAAATTCTTCGGTCTTAATAGATTTGATGATCGACTCCAGACCATTGTGTCCGCCTGAACTTTTATTATATGAAATCTTCATTCTTCCTATAGGTAATTGAAAATCGTCATAAATGACGAGAATGGACTGGGCGGCCTTTTTTGATTTCACCAAACTTGCCACGGACTTGCCGGAATTATTCATGAATGTTTCTGGTGCAACAAGATTTACTTTCTCTTTGCAAACTACAATCTCAGAGACCAGAGCATTTAGTCTCTTATCAAGGACAAAATCGTCGCCGTCGTATTCCTTTCTTATCATGTCCAATACAATCCTGCCGGTATTATGACGAGTATCGACATATTCAACGCCCGGATTTCCTAAACCAAATATAAAATATGGCATGAAGCGAGTATATCATAATGCAAAAAACTTGCGCTCAACCCTAAGCGCTTGTAAAATGCCCGTAATATGAATCCTGATGAAGCAAAAAACGAGTCCTCATCTCATCAGGCACCACCGAAAATGACAAAAAAGGCCATATTTCAGGAGGTCCTAGAATGGGCGAAGGTTATAGCCATAGCCATAGCTATAGCCATTCCAGTACGTTATTTCATCGCTGAACCGTTCATTGTAAATGGACCATCGATGGATCCGACATTCTCGTCCGGGCAATTCCTCATGGTCGATCGCGTCAGTTATCGTTTCCATGCGCCAAAGCGAGGTGACGTCGTAGTATTTAAATATCCATACAACGAGAATATATATTACATCAAGCGCATCATCGGCCTACCCGGTGAGAGAGTCATTATAGAAAACGGCAAGGTCAGCATAGATACGGCGTCCGGTACGCAGAAAATCATTCTGAATGAGCCATATGTAAAACCGTATCATTATTCCAAAGAGTCCGTTATTTTGCCTGCGGGTGGTGGTTATCTCAAGGACCGTGAATATGTCGTCCTGGGAGATAATCGTGCTGAAAGCTCTGACTCCAGATCGTGGGGTATTCTCAACATGACAAATGTAGTCGGCAGACCATTTATAAGATTAATGCCATTGCAAGCGATAGCAATATATCCGGGACAATATCATGAAGAAACAAACAAAAAATAACAAAGCGTCAAATCATTCTAAGATTTCGACTTCGGTCGAGAAGAAAGGAAAACCTGTAAACGAACCGAAGCCAAGAGTCGAAAAGCAGAAGGTCGAATCGAAATATATGAAGGCAGAAAATCTGGACAAGATCGGCGAAGTCGCTTTCTATTACGGTTTCTTTCCTGCAAAAAGCCCGGCCATAGAAAAAGAAGATCTCGATGCAGCCAAGGATATTCAAGACCACGATTTCGTCGATGATGAAACCGATACTCACGGTAAACTCCCGCTGCGAGTGGAGGAAAAAATATCTATCATCAGAAAGTACGATCGCGAAGATTGGGCTTCCAGGCCTCAGCCGATCATGGTCTATTTCAAGGATCCTTGCAGAGGATCACAAAAGAAGAACTGTCATCGATATGCTGATCTTGAAATTCTAGGTAATTCCGGTCCGATTGCTGAAGCCACTCTCATTCAGGCAGGACGAGCCATGCTCGGAGAAGAGGGGCACTCAGCAACCAGCGTAGAAATAAACAGTGTAGGCGACAAGGATTCACAGGCCAGATTCACCAGAGAATTGGTGGCTTACTACAGGAAAAATATAAATGAAATGACTCCTGAGTGCAGACAGTTATTCAAAGCCGATCCCCTCGCTCTCTTGAGCTCGCACGAAGAAAATGCCAAGGCCATAAACGCTCACGCTCCGAAGTCTATGGATTTTCTTTCTGAGGAGAGTCGCCGGCACCTCGAAGAAGTACTGGAATATCTCGAGGCGCTGAAGATTCCTTATGTCATCAATAATTCTCTCATCGGTAATCGATCTTATTGCACTGAAACCATATTTGCTATTACAGACAGCCAGGCGTCGAAGACAGAACAGAGGATACTGGCTATCGGCGTACGCTACAACGGATTAGCAAAGAGGATAGGTCTTAAGAGAGACATTCATGGAGTCGGTCTTTCACTCATAGTAAAAGGCAAAAACAAGGATTTAAGAGATGACGTCGAAAAAGTAAAAAGGCCATTAGCATCTTTTGTGCAACTAGGCATAGAATCCAAACTTCTCTGTCTCGACGTCATTGAACGTCTACGCCAAGCCAAGATTCCCCTCTATCTTTCCCTAGCAAAGAACCGTCTGGGGGCACAGGTATCGAGTGTTGAAAAGTATCATACTCCCTATGTGATAGTCATCGGAAAGAAGGAGGCCATGGAGCAATCAGCGATTGTAAGGCACATAGAAACATATTCACAGGAAAACGTGCCACTGGAGAAACTGCCTGATTACATGAAGAAAATTGAGAAAGATTTCTGGAATAAGTAGTCATTCCTTTACATCTTGCTATAGCCAAAATAATCTGTTAGTCTTATTCCCTATGATAAATGTAGAAATTTCCAAGAATTCTGGCGAAAATCCGTTATCTATACTACGAAGATTCAACAGAAAGGTTCAGTCTTCTGGCGTGATACCGCGCGTACGAAGCCTTCGATTCAACGAAAGAACTCAATCACACTACAAGGTCAAAATGAAGACCTTGAAAGCCTTGGCTCGCAAGAAAAACCAAGCTGAACTCATCAAGTTGGGCAAGGCTCCTATATCTCCTGTCAGGAAATAATGGCCAAGATCACTATAAAAAATGAAACTAGCGCGCCAATCCCTCGCGCGCTTTTTCGTAAAATAGCCGACCGAACCCTGCCTTCTGATTACAAACTCGGGGTTGTATTTTTGGATTCTCTTGAAATGAAACGTCTAAATCTCATTTACAGAAACAAGAATGAACCGACCGATATTTTGAGTTTTCCCTACGATTCATCGAATGGTGAGATATATATTTCACCCGATGAAGCCAGGAGGGTGGCGCCGAATTTCGATCGAGACTATGACAATTTCATAGCATTTTTGTTTATCCACGGTTGTGTTCATTTGAAAGGATACGACCATAGCGCTAAAATGGAGAATATCGAGGCCGAAATAAGGCAAGAATTCAACATCTAATGTCGAGAAACATAATCACAGGAATAGACGTAGGAACCAATTTTGTAAAAGTTGTTATTGTAAATACCAAGGAGCACAACGAACGCGGTATGCCTAAGGTCATCGGTGCCGGTATGGCTGAGTCACGAGGACTTAGACATGGCTATGTGACAAACCTGCGCGATGCCACGAACAGCATAAAGCAGGCAGTAGCCCAGGCAGAAGAAAAGGCCGGCGTTAAGGTAAAAAAGGCATTTATCGCAGTAGGAGGAATCGGTCTTTCCAGCATTGTGGTAAACAGTTCTGTTGTGACATCCAGAGCAGACGCAGAGATCACTGCTCTCGACTTGGATAAATTAAAAGAGCAAAGCGAAAAAGATATACCGAAAGTTTCTATCGCAAACCGGAGGATCATATATGATATACCACTTGAGTATCGGATTGACGGCAACTCTTCCCTAGGTTCGCCCCTGGGACTCATTGGTAATAAGATCGAAAAAAAGACTCTTTTTATAACATGTCTCGAGCATCACGTAGCAGATCTCATCCAGGCGGTAAATGATGCAGGCATCGAAGTCGAAGACGCTATGGCCGCTCCGATCGCTGCCAGTTTTATTGTCTTGAATAAGACTCAGAAGATCGCCGGTTGCGTCCTTGCAAACATCGGTGCTGAGACCGTTTCTATAGCTGTATTTGAAAACAATATACCGACATCTCTCGAGGTATTCCCGATAGGTTCTACCGACATTACAAATGATATAGCTCTGGGATTGCGAGTGCCATTAGAAGAAGCTGAGCAAATAAAAATCGGGGCTATTACCGGTAGCGCTTTTCCACGGAAGAAACTAGAAGAAATTATCCAGGCTAGATTATCAGACATATTCGAACTCATTGAAGCTCATCTAAAGAGAATCGGACGCAATGGGTTGTTACCTGCGGGCATCATCATCACTGGCGGTGGATCTAGTCTGAACTCTCTGGATATCATGGCAAAGTCGGCATTGAAGCTGCCGTCCAAAATCGGCACCATCGGCGCTCTCGATAGTAAGTCCTCATTCAAGGACGCAACATGGGCGGTCGCATACGGACTATGCGTATGGGGACTTCACACAGAAGAAGGCCCGGAAATAGATACGTCAGTAGAATTCCTGAAGAAGGGCTGGAAAGCGCTTATTCGTTGGTTTAAGCAATTACTGCCGTAACATATGGTATTGCCCGGACATTTAGCAGGAGGTTTTTTGTCAGCGAAAGCTGTATTGTTTTTAGCCGGAGCTATCTTTACGCCTTTTGAGACTGCCGTCATTCTAATCATAGGCATCATTTCTGGCGAAGGTCCTGACATGGACGTTTTGAAGTTCTATTTTGACAGAAATAAGACGGATGGGTCTAGACCAAATGGACACAGAGATTATATTACGCATGCGCCAATCGTTTGGATTCTATTCAGTGCTGTTGTTTATTTACTTGGTATCATATTTTCAAATAATTTCATCGCCATAATAGGATTGACGATTCTTATCGGCTCTATGAGTCATTTCATTTTCGATTCCATCGAATACAGGATCAGGTGGTTATGGCCGTTTTCCAACAGAACATTTTCTCTGAAACCCAAGCCCGAACCTGCGATAGACCTTCCTCCAGGAACACTTCCCTTTTACTGGACATTTATCAGGAAGTATTACATTAAAACCTGGACTTTCTATTTAGAAATTATCGTGTTCTCGTTGGCAATTTGGGTTGCATTCCAATAATGAATTGATATTATAGCGGGCATGCCCAATATCACTCCCGATGTTGAAGCCTTTGCTCGAATTAAAGTCCTTGGTGTAGGCGGTTCTGGCGGTAATGCCATAAATCACATGATAGCCTGCAAGGTAAAGGGCGTAGACTTCATAGCAGTAAACACAGATGCGCAAGATTTGCATCGTTCACTCACCAAGAAGCGTATTCACATAGGCAAGAACATCACCCGCGGACTCGGCACTGGTATGAATCCCGATCTCGGAAAGAGAGCCGCAGAAGAGACTCGTGACGAGATACAGGAGATAGTAAAAGGTGCAGACATGGTCTTTATTACCTGTGGGGAAGGCGGAGGAACAGGTTCGAGTGCCAGCCCCGTGGTTGCTCGCATTGCCAAGGAGCTCGGCTGTCTCACGGTGGCCGTCGTTACGAAACCTTTCTTCTTCGAAGGCAGACAGCGCGCCCGTATAGCTGATGCCGGACTCGAAGAACTTCGCAAGGAAGTCGACGCCATCATCGTCATACCTAACGACAGATTGCTTGCCAATATAGACAAGTCGACATCTGTCAAAAGCGCGTTCGCAATGTGTGATGACATCCTGCGTCACGCTGTCGAAGGTATCGCAGACCTTATTACCACTCCCGGACTAGTGAACATTGACTTCGCCGATATTCGTACAGTCATGGAAAATGCCGGTTCTGCCCTCATGGGTATCGGTACAGCGACGGGTGAAAACCGAGCCATTGAAGCTGCCAGAGCGGCTATAAATAGTCCGCTATTGGATGTATCTATAACTGGTGCAAAGGGAGTATTGTTCTCTATCGCAGGCGGTGAAGATCTCACCATGTTTGAGATCCAAGACGCAGCCAAGGTCATCACAGAGTCGATAGACCCTGACGCAAAGATCATATTCGGTACAGTCAGAAACGATAAGCTTCGCAAGAATGAAATCAAGATAACAGTCATAGCTACCGGCTTCCCTGAAGGACATCCTGCATCCTCTGCTATGAACCCTATGAAGCAAGCACAAATTTCAGCTGAACCATCAGTCGGAGCTATAATGAAAACTTCTGGAGACAAGACGCCCGAAAAAACAGATCTGAAAGGTAAAATATTTAATTCATTGACCGAACCAAGAAAAGAACCGGTACCAGCCAAAACCCTCGAGATTAAGAAGGAAAACAAGACTGACGACGATGACGAGTGGGGTGCTGTTCCTGCATTTCTACGAAGATCCAGGCTGAAATAGTTTACAAGTTTAATCGTGTTATAATTCGTATATGATTTATGATCTAGGAATCCTAGGCGGAGGCCCGGCCGCAGTGTCTGCGGGTGTTTATGCCGCCAGGAAACGCTTAAAAACCGTACTCATCACAAAAGATTGGAATGGGCAGAGCGTTGTGTCAGAAGGCATAGAAAACTGGATAGGAGAAATAAACATATCCGGACTGGAATTGTCGAAAAAGCTAGAAAATCATGTAAAGCACTATGCCAAAGATATTGTCACCATTCGAGAAAATGAGATCGTACAATCACTCAAGAAAAGTAAATCTATTTACATCATCACAACAAATCGCGGATCATACGAGGTAAGGTCTGTGCTTATAGCCACCGGTAGCAGTAGAAGAAAGTTGGATGTTCCGGGCGCTCATGAATACGACAATAAAGGACTTACATATTGCGCATCTTGCGATGGGCCTATGTATGCCGACAAGGATGTTGCGGTTATCGGCGGAGGCAATGCCGCTTTCGAAACAGCAGCTCAGTTGTCTGCATATTGCAAAAGTGTGACTATTCTTGTGCGAAGCGAGTACAGAGCGGACGCTGTGACCGTAGAAAGTGTCCTGCGTCACCCGAGGGTCAAGGTTATTAAGGGTATCGACATAAAAAAGGTAGACGGTGACAAATTTGTAAAAAGTCTGACTTACGCTGATAGAAATACTGGAAACGAAGTCATACTGCCAGTCGAAGGTATATTCGTAGAAATTGGGTCTATCCCAAACACAGATTATGCCAAAGGAATCGTACCCTTGGACGAATATGACAGAATTCTAGTAGATCCGAGAAACCAACGAGTAAAAGGTGAAGCGGTATGGGCTGCAGGCGACTGCACAGATGGTCTATATCACCAGAATAATATAGCTGCAGGCGATGCAGTAAAAGCTCTGGAAGATATCTATCTATACATACACGCAAACTCTTGATTAGTTTCGCAGTCTTTGCATCAGAGTCATGCCACTACATGATGATCTGTGTATGACTAACCATCCATTCTTATACAAGACAAAGTCTTTCTTCTCATTAACTGATACACCCAGATACTCCTCTATCGGCCTTATAACTCCCCTATTATTATCCCAGCCGAAATTATATGTTCCATCCAACCTCTTCGACACAGGTGCCATATTTGTATCATGGAATATCACCCTACCTCCTGGTGCAAGGAGCGGATACCACTCTCTTATTTCTTTCACTGTTTGATCATATAGATGAGTGGTATCTATGAACAGAAGATCAATTTTAGGTACAACATTTTTAGCTTCGCAGAATTTAGCGAATTTCTTAGCAAAAGCTATATCATCTTCTGCAACAAAATAACTCTTTTTCCAGGGAGAATGATATGAGTCGGCGTCTGGATCTACTTGAATAAGCGAACTGTCGCATATTTTGGCAACTTTCTCTAGACACTTGGTACTCTCACCTCCTCTTACTCCGAGTTCTACTATAAGCTTCGGGTTTACTTTTAGTGATTCCATGAATAGGTAATCCAGATGATCGCTGATATCACTTATCTTGCTGTCCTGATGTGCATAGACTTCGACTAATTCAGGAAAATTATAGACTTGAGGATGATTAAACCTCCTTCTCATGACCCTGTTATACATAGGAACGAATCGCTGTACGAGCCTGTAGACCAATCCTCTATTACTGTTGTATGTAGACATGTATCCAGAAATCAAAATGCCCAAAATAATATTTACAAATCCTAGTAGGGCTCCCGCAAAAACAGCAAGAATAAAACCGGATTTTAGCATCAATTTTCTCGAACGAACTACTAGCACTACCATAACGACCGAATACATAGCGGAAATTACCGAATACAAACCAATGTTGCTGAAGCCAAAATTAGAAATTATCGATAGTAAGTCGTATCTTAATACAAAGGATAATACGTATGCCAATACTGAGAAACAAACCAGATAGAAAAGGGAGAAACATAGAGCTCGAAACAATGTCTTTTCATTGTTAAATGAAATTATGTCTGTGAATTTATGCATGGCAGACATTCTATCACGCATTTATTATCTTTCTAGACAAAATCTTTTAGAACACGCTCGACATATCTTGTCTAGTAACACGCTTTCCACATCCCCATTCTGGCCTGTTTTGCCTGTTCTTGAGTAGCCTGGAACTGGTCGGCCATTTCATGCCTAGTACCTATTATCATCGTTCTGGCCAGACCTTCCGCTATCATATATTGATTGATAAATAACTCAGAATCTTTCAAATACACATAGGCCAGATATCTGCCATAGCGATCCTTGTTTTCCTTTGTCTTACTAAATCTTATCGATACATTCTTTTTCCTGATGAGTCTTTCTAGTGCATGCTTCGATGTTGTTGCGTAGCAATCCTTCTCGCCATATTTATTAGAAAGTTCTGGCGTATCTATGCCGAGCATTCGTAATGTATATTCATACCCCTTCTCTGACACCTTGAACGTGTCCCCATCGATGACATGAGTGACATAATACACGGCTCCATCTGTGAGTTTATCTGCAAATACTGAACGCAAATCATTCCAAAGGATCGAGACAAGTAATAACATTGTCCCCAAAGACAATGTGAGCAAAATCCGCGTTATAACTGACTTCAAGTGATCTCGTGCGCGCCCAACGAAGACATTCTATATGATAATTTTAATTTGGGAAGCATTTCGCTTATAATGGTTTGAATGAAAATAACAAAAATATTGAAGTCCGCGTTTGGCAAGCTGTTCTCCGTAGCCATTCTTATCATTATTGCAACAGGCGGAGCATATGCTTATAAGCATTTTGAACCCAATTTTCGATCAGTTGCACAAGAAAATAAGAACATTCATGCCGAATTTATTATGGAGGTTTATGACGTTATAAAGAAGAATTACTGGAATGCCGACAAAACAGATCTTGAAACTCTGTTCGAAGCCGCCATCAATAAGGTGTCGAACACAACGACAATACTGACTGTTCGTGATCGCGGCGGCGTCGGTCAACTCATAGCATCTACTACCGCAAGCATGAATGATGCCGACAAGAAAGTGTTCGTGGCGACTGTTTCTCAGATGGTCCTCTACAATCTCCTCCCAGTGGGTAGAAATGCTCTCTATACCCTCACCCAGGAAACAGCTATGCGAAAGGAAGTTAGTAATATAAATGAGAGCAGAAATCTGTATGATGTATTGAGCGTAAGCAGTACCTCTTCAGCCACTGAAATAGAAAATTCATACAAGAAAATTGTTGCGAACCTTGCCTCTCAGCCGAAGAGCACTACAACAGAAGAAAAATTAAAACAGATATCTTATAGCAGAAGAGTTCTCACTGACACGAGCGCCAGGACGGTATACGATACGACGAAAGTTGAGCCGACCATGCTCATAAAGACGGTGGTACCAGGCGTTCTGTACATGAATATGACGAAGTTCTCACCAACTACCCTCAATGAGTTTGCTAATGGCCTGCAAAATCGGGCTGGAGACAACTCGCTCAAAGCTCTCATCATAGACATGCGCGGAAATATTGGCGGAGCTATAGATTACCTGCCATACTTCGCCGGAGCGTTCATCGGGGCAAATCTAAACGCTTATGACGTATACAGTAAAGGGACAACCACGCCCATAAAGACTGCGGTCGGAAAATTTGATCCGCTAACTAGGTTTAAAAAAGTTGTACTGCTAGTAGACGGAGCATCCCAATCTTCAGCCGAAGCCCTGACAGCATCGTTAAAGAGATATCGGGCTGCGGTCGTTGTAGGAAGCAAGACTAGAGGTTGGGGCACTATTGAGAACACATTCCCTGTAAGTACAAAGATCGACGATTCACAGTCATTCACACTTTTACTCGTTCACAGCCTTACAGTGAGAGACGACGGTCTGCCTATAGAGGAAAATGGTGTCATACCTGATGTCAGCTTAGATTCAAAGAGCTGGAGGGATGAGATAAATGATTATTTTAATTATGATCCTCTAGTAAAGGCTATTGAGTCCCTTAAGAAATCTGGACCGATAAATTACTAAATATTGATATAGTCTGGCTTCTGTCGACAAGGTTGTGATATATTCAAACATATGAAAAAAATAATTTACACGATAGTCACTGTGATCGTCATTATCGGAGGTCTCTCATTGCTCAACCGTAATAAATCCGCTGAAGCACCTGTAAACAGTGCTAGTAATGCAGAGCAAATGAATGCATCCAGCACATATTCTTCTGCACAATATTCATCAACAACAATGGCTACGTCGACTATTAGCACGAGCACTCTATCTACATACACTATGACAGATGTGGCTAAACATAATAAAGCAGATGACTGTTGGTTTGTCATAGATGGAAACGTGCTGGATGTAACAGAATTTATCGCTTCCGGCAAGCATAACGATAAGATCATCAACGGTTGCGGAATAGATGCTACGAAACTCTTCAAATCTCAGCCGAAGCATGCTGGTCCAGTACCACAATCTCTATATCCTCAGTTTATAATCGGTAAGTTGGCTGAATAGATATCAAAATGACAGAACTATCAGCAATTCTCTATCAGATCGGCAAATGGTCGGGAGTTATTGGTTTTTTCTGCCTGTCTTTCCTCATATTTTCCGGAGACACGGCCAGATATTGGGATAAATATTTTGGATTGGACAGAATAATTAAGTTCCAGAGGAAATTTTCACTGATTATATCGGTCTTCATTCTGGCACATCCGTTATTTTTCATTCTGGCGAATGGTTATTCAAATGCTTATTTTATTCCAGATTTCGCTTTACCTGCTTTGGCACTGGGTATCATATCTCTCTATATATTCATCGCTGTAATGATCGCGTCTGCTCTATACAAGAGAGTCTCGTATCTTGCTTGGCAGATTATTCACGTCATTACATATATATTGTTTGGATTTGCTTTGTACCATGCCATCAATTGGGGCTCTGACGCTGATATTCTCAGTATTCCATATCTTATTGCATTCATCGCCGTATTCGTGGGCGCAATATACAGAACTGTGTATAAGATAGCTAACAGCAAACATTCTCGGGGTGAAGTCGTAAAGATCGAGAGCGAAACCTCCGACACGTTTTCTGTATACATAAAGATTGGCAAACCCATGCGATACAGGGCAGGACAATTCTCATTCCTGCGCATAGATGGTAGGAAACTTCACGCCAGGCATCCATTCACTATGTCTAGTGCTCCAAGTGGCGATACCTTGAGATTTACCGTGAAGAACAGTGGGAGATTTACACAATGTCTCAAGGATAATGCACGGGATTGTAATATACATGTAGACGGACCATTCGGCACATTCATACCTCCTGAAAATAAACCTCTGGTATTTATTGCCGGCGGTGTCGGTATAACGCCATTCATGAGCATTATTGAAGATAGAGTTAAAAGAAACATTGCGACACCTATCACTCTCTACTACGGATCGAAGACGGAACAAGATATCATATTCAGGAAACGGTTGGATGCTATAAAGACGCCCTGGCTCAAAGTCGTATATGTTATCAGTGACACTGCATATTCTGGCGCTCTTAAAAAGGGTTATGTTTCAGAAGATATACTGAAGGAGTCACTAAACGATTCAAATCTTTATTATCTATGTGGTCCAACTGTCATGCGAGATGCCGTCGTTTATAGCTTAAATAGACTAGGTGTATCGAATAAAAGGATATTCTTCGAAGATTTCTTTTGGTAATTCTGGTGCGCGCTAAGGGACTCGGTCACGACTCTCGCTCGACCAGTCTCGCTCGGTCGCGACCTCATTCGAGTCTGAGACTCTCAGAGTCGAAGACCCGACTCGCGGCTCGCCGTGCTCGGTTTGCACTCTCCGTCTTTCTCGTCCCTTATCGCATCGCAATGATTCTCCACTCGGAGACATAACATGTCTCCTCGTGGATCATTGTGCGCGCTAAGGGACTCGAACCCCTGGCCTACCCCACGTCAAGGGGTCGCTCTACCAACTGAGCTAAGCGCGCAGTAGGTGTAATCTAGCAAATATTTTATTACTTATCCAGATATGCTACTTGTCCGTCTTGTCCATATTCTCGAACTTCAATAATTTAGCTAGAGCATACACTACGAATGCCAGAATTATGAAATTAATAAGTATCATGAGAAAATTTCCATACTTAATGGTTGCGTTGCCGATCACCAACGTAGCACTGGCTAGATCTGAAATATTACCTGTTACGAGTCCTATAAGCGGATTGATGATATCCGCGACAAAAGATCCGATAAGATCAGACGTTGCCTTACCTAGAATAAATCCAACAGCAAAACCTACAACTCCGCGAGAACGAATAAATGCGACAAAATTTATGAGATTGCTTTTTATCATAGTAGCCCTACGGGGAATCGAACCCCGATTACAGCCTTGAAAAGGCCGTGTCCTAACCGTTAGACGATAGGGCCATTCGTCACCCTCCTTAAGCGGGCTCCGCATGGTCGTAGACCTGAACAAAAAAACAATAACATTTTTTTGAAAATATCGCAAAAAGTGCTATCTTAGTTCATGTTCCTGATATGATCTTGTATGGAGAGATGGCTGAGTGGTCGAAGGCACCGCACTCGAAATGCGGCAGGCTCGTAAGGGCCTCGAGGGTTCGAATCCCTCTCTCTCCGCAAAATAATGAGCGAAGCGAATATATTTTGCGGAGAGAAGCAACGTGCTTGAGCACGTTGCGTGAGGGATGAGAACGGCGAGTGATCTTCGAGCCAGCAGGCGAGAAGCGCGAGCCGGTGCCCAGGACGAGCGAGTGGGTAACGAGCGAGGACGAGGGCGAATCCCTCTCTCTCCGTTAATGACAGCGCAGAGTATCTGCGCACGCAGATACTCGAGCTGGCATATCGGGAAGTGGGATTCGAAGGCCGGAGCGAAGTCGCCAGGTCGCGAAGCGACAGGCGACGAGTGAGGCGGGGTCGCGGAAATTTTTGCGTAGCAAAAATTATCCGTGACCGAATCCCTCTCTCTCCGCCAGCAATTTTCTTTCGCTTTACATCTTGCTATATTTGTTATATATTACTATCGAACCTTGAAAACATCACATGAGCTCAACCACAGATCCTTCAGGCGCGTTGACGCACGTCATCGCAGTTAGGCATGCTGATTATGACATTGTTGGCAATCTCACTTTGCTGGGTCGCTCTCAAGCGGAGTCATTAGCAGTAAAATTAATTGACTTCCTTGGACCCAATGTCACTGTACCACCCATCATTGTCTCGTCTACGCATTTGCGGGCACAGGAAACGGCACGCATCATTTCTGATGCTTTCCGTTCGTCATTTCACATTAATGCTGATTTCTGTACGGACGAGTATATTTATGGGCATCGTCTGAAGAGAGCAGTTATGCACCACGCGAATGGCTCCCCGATTATTATCGTGGTCACGCATTTCGAAGCGCCTGCGGGCATCATATCCGCATTCACCACCGAATTGTTTAATCGGCCATTCCCCTGTCAAATTCCGGAGAAGGGTTCCGGCTTCGCTCTTAACCTCACAACAGGCGAAGTATCGAATATTATTTGATCACTTCGCTATTCCCCGCTTGAAATACAGCGGGGATTTTTAATAATCTGATGCGACTTCCGATCGCTTGAACATTTTCAGACTTAATATGTAAAACAGGACTATAAATATGACAGTGCCTATAAATTCTGTCGCGGGCACTTTCCCTGCAATGATATTATCCATATCGAGAATGACACTGGTGATGATGAGATATAGAGTGGCTGAATTGGCAATTTTCGATGGGTCAGCAACAACAAATCTCTTATTTAAGTAGCGCGTCGATGCAAAAACACCTATCGCCATAGCTACATTTGGAATAATAATGTCAGCCAAGATCATGAACCATTGCGCCTTTACAATACTTTCATCGAACACCGAGGCCATAGTCATACCGACTATAAAAGCGACCGCCACAGGCACCACAAATCCAGCCACAATGAAATGCCCGAACGCTATACCCTTGTCATTATTGAATGAGTTCATGTGTTAATTATAGCATTTGATGTTTGGTCGAACTAACCAATAGATGCGCCTAACTATTTCAGTGATGAACAGTCTATAATTATCTGTTTGTGATGTATTGCTATAACCTTTACACTGCAACTCATATATCACACCGTCGATCTATATTGCTTTTCCAGCATTTTTGACACATGAGTGCCTTAATGGGCAATTTATACGAAGGTTGTAACCTTGTCAGAGGGCATCATTCATATCAATCTACACTACTCGCCATAAATTCTTGTTAAATTTTTCTCAACATCTTTTTTGTACTCCTCGAAACTTTCCATGCCGAATTCAGCACGTCTCATTACTAATTCTTCCGGTTTTTCAATTTCAATATATTTTAGGAATCCATCCTTGTCGACATTATATTGAGTGCCGTATAGTTGAGGCAATCCTTGAATTACTCTGGCCTTGTCTATCATGTAAGCAATATCTCTTTTTTGTATTGAACTCGGATCCATCTTTCGTAGATTATTGATAGATTGATTCAATAATTCGAGATCACCGGAATGCAAGATCACTAACACAGCAGCTTTATACGCATTTTGTGAAGTTAGATTTATTGTTGGAAAACCGATTTGATCAATAATGTTTTGTACAATAGCTACATTTTGTCGATTTATTTCCCTAAGATCGGATGCCGAAATTTTGCTAACTCTAAAATCCCTTATGGCCTGCTGATCAGTCTCTTTTATTGCTTCCAATATTAAAGTAATTTGAGTCAACGCCATACCCATGCAAATAATATACTATATCGAAAAGAAAAAAGGCACTCTGTTGGTAGAGTGCCCATGCGTCTTGTCCAATCGTCAGTTGGTGTCACTGTCGCCAGAGGCCTGGATAAACGTATCGTTCTCGCAGGCACATCCTTGCTGAGGCGGATCCATGACCTTGATTTGACAAGATACGGCATTGAGAAACGTTATCGGCGTTTCGTCCTGACATTGAGTTTTTGTTTTCATACTCTCTCCTAATTCTGGCTAGAACCCTAGCCTATTGTTCATCTGAATATTACTAAGCATTCAACAAGAAAGCAACTTCGCGAGAGCCAGCGATATTGGATGTCCGACAAGTTGTTCTGACGGAATCCACTGCCCTTGCGGATTTATTTCAAAAAACGTGTAGCCGTCTTTCTTTGAGAAGCCTAGGTCGATGCAACCAAACCTCAACCCTAGAGATATAACCAACTGAACACACCAACTTTCAAGATCCTTTGGTAAAGTATGCATGACGTACTTTCTTTTAACGTCGTGATGTCTCCAGTCTAGATTCTCGCCTTCTGCGTTGTGCTCGATAAAAATTTCTGAAGCGAATACACGATCGCCGACCACTGTGACACGGATATCCGAATCCTTTATCACCGCCTCTTGCAGGATAAACGGACAGTTGGACACCTGCTCAATATGAGCTAACAAGAGTTTGATATCGATGATCTTCGTATAAATAACCCTGTTCTTTCGTGATTTGTCGTCTGGATCATGCGTCAATCGTACATAACTACTGCCGACCGCTTTCATAATGAGAGGAATGTTTGAATGTCTGGCCACAAAAGCTTTGACCTTTTCAGGATCGTTGCTGATACAGGTTTCCGGCACCCTAAATCCGATTTGCCTTGCCAAAGCAAGTTGGAGCGGTTTACGATTAGCGATTCTTGTAGCTTCAGGTTCTGAGACCCATAACACATTTTTCAGAAATAAAAGCAAGCAGCTTAGTGCTATTTCGCTCTCGTTTTGAATATATTTCCGAAGCATTGAGATTCGGGTGTTTTTCACAGGGCCCTGCGGTCTCCGCCACCAAATGCTCTTAACCGAATCACCATCGAATCGAAATCCATCTGACAAGGTTAAAAAAGTACCTGTCACCTCTTCAAATAACATAGTGCCAAACATTGTTGTTGGAAACTCCCCGAAGTTAATAAGGTGAGCCGCCTGTCCAATTTCAGCAAGCTTCTTCATCAAAAGAAGCGCGGACTGATCCTTTTCATGTGAGGCGATTATTACGGTTTTTGTTTTCATGAGTCATCTGTGTCTTACGCTACATCTTCTTATTACAATTGTAAACAGCACATGCAAAGTATGTTTAAATCGTATCGATTTATTCACAATTCTGCCCAACTTTGGATATCGTGATAAAAACAGATTTATGAATTTTTTAACAACTCCAAATTCCGCCTAACGAAGAGACCGAGGCCCACACAGATTCCTCCCCAGGCTTCTCCTCTGCACGGATGGGCCGATCAGCCAACCCCCATTGTCAGGAGAACGTAATGACAACGCTCATCACTCAATATTCTCGTGGAAAATCATCGCGAACGATGCGAACATATCACCCAATCAAGTTGTTTCTTTTTGTGACCCTACGGGGTAGATTTCATGACTGGTAAAACAGAGGAATTATATTGAAGGTAGTATTACAGAATTAGGTGGCGTGCTAAAATTAATAAGTGGAAAAGACTAGCATTTATATAGACGGCAACAACCTGTACCGTTCAGCAAAAGAACGTGGATTTGATATCAACTATAAGAAATTTAGAGGTTGGCTTCGTCAAAAGTATAATCCTGAAAATGTCTATCTTTTTGTAGGTCTTGTCCCAAGCAGAACCTCTTTCTATAAATACCTGCAAGAATCTGGTTTTATTCTTATCTTCAAACAAACAATTACTGTTGCTGGCATTGTAAAGGGTAATTGCGATGCTGAGTTAGTCCTCAAAACCGTATCAGATTTTTACACAAAATCATATACTTCTTGTATCTTAATTACTGGTGATGGTGACTTTGGGTGCCTTGTTGAATTTCTACAGGAAAATAAAGTAATCAAACGTGTCATTGCTCCAGATGAGGATAAATGTTCAATTTTGCTTAAAAATAAAAATATCGAAATAACATTCCTTAACGAGCATTATCACAAGTTCTCGACTAAGCCCTAAAAGAAAAAGCCCCCGGTGCAGACGTATCGGCACAAGGGTCTTCTTCATAGTGATACTTATATATTATACCAATACAATCATAAAATCAAGTTTACCGATGTTCACCACAACGTTCACTGATGTGACCCTACGGGGAATCGAACCCCGATTTAAGGCTTGAGAAGCCTCCGTCCTAACCGTTAGACGATAGGGCCGTGATTCTGCATGAGAAAGGAGTGTATTGGCTTTTGTCGACTATATCAAGCGATAGTACAGTAAAACGCCCATCCTCGCTGGTATGTTCAGTTGGATTTAGGCCTCTTTTTGAATTCCCTTACAGTAATCAGGTTT
>CAZWUU010000005.1:0-28109 GCA_964637485.1 uncultured Candidatus Saccharibacteria bacterium | reverse complement strand
TCGATAAGTGGTGCTACACAGACGTTCTCACCTACGCCTATCTTGAAAGTGGTCATAGAATCACTTTTCAAGATGAACACGCCGGTGGCCAGAACGGTGCCAGTTTCGGCTGGTTTTGCAACAGCCCTTGCCTTGTCGATCGTGGGTGCTGGACGAGACTTCAGACTCTGCAAGAGCCAGAAGGTCATGAACATCATCCCGATGCTTACTACTATAGGAATACCAAGTTTGATCTTCACTTTTTACCTCCCATATTTAGGTTGGCGTCGTTTAGGACCATTCCTTTACCGTCGATGATCATGAACTTACCGTCACGCATAGCCCGTTGCTTGCGAATTTCTTCCAAGCAATCAGCCAGGGTTATCGTGGAGTTGCCCGTCTTTCGATGCTCTTCCAGCAGTTTCAGAGCAGCTAGTTTGTTGGTCTCGTACTCGAGATTTTCAACTTCTCTTTGAAGTTCTTCCTTTCGCTTTCCAGCGAACAGCTCTTCAAAGTCGCTAGCCATGCTGAATGGAGTCTGAACATTTACTACTTCGATGCCAAACTTACGACTGTCCGCAGCCTCTCGAAGGTCCGTAAGTAATTGTTCAGAAATTACCTTTGGGTCCGAGAATATTGCATCAGCTTTCTTTTTACTTGCCAAATTACGTGCGATTCTCGTGGCAATTTCTTCCATTTGATCGCCGATAGGTTTGGATTTTCCGGCAGCAATGTAGTCGATGATATCACTTATCTTGGGCCTCATGACAATAGCAATAGTGCCTTGAAGAGGGACCTTGTCTTCGTCAAACAATTTAACATCCTTGACGGTTCTGTTGAACTGGGTGAGCTCAACCTCCTCCGTCTTAATGTTAAACGGTATGTATGGAGCAAGAAGTGTTCTTCCCCCGACCACTGCCGGCTTGCCCTCAGTGTGGACATATTTTCCCCAGACTGTGATAACACCAGCAGTTAGAGGGTCTGACTTATGAATCTTGTTGCCCTTGACCCACATGAGACTACCAGCCAGGATAAAGCCTAGGCCAATAAGATGATCCGTAAGTTCACTAGACGTAGTGATTTCAAGAACTCCTACAACTAACAAGCTGAGCATGGTCATGAGTAATGCCATCGTGATCCAATTTCCGAATGGAGAGGGTAGCTCTGCAAACGTGTGTTTTTCAGTTGCCTTGCTTGCATTGCCACCGGACTCGTCCTTCTTAGTATTAAGACCGTTGATAATTAGACCAACGAGAATGAGTAAACCTACTGTGCCCGCGATAATTAACGATTGAATCATGTCCTGCATAATCTTCCTTTGTTGATGGTTTGAGTTTTCAATTTGAACGATCCGACGTGGATCATTTTCTATGTATATATTAGCATAAAACAAGCCGAAAGTCAAGCAAAATCAGGTATGTTACAGCCATGTATACAGTAAAAGAGCCGATAACGTATTATCGGCTCTTGTTGAAGATCAGAGGGGTAAGGATAACTGTTCCTGCCTCATTTTCGTTACGTGTCCACGAGAGAATCTGCCGCGCCGGCCGAGTTCTCTCGTAACTGCTGTGATGAGAGAGCATTTCTCATCCACACCGGTGTCATTGGCGATGATGCTAACTCGCACCGGCTGTTGCGGATTACCGTACCCGCATTCGCGCAGTGCCAGGCTTGCTGACCTGGCTACGGACAGATTGCGTGATCGAGCGATCTTCATGGCTCGATTCGCAACGTCGGTAATGTTCATATGATAATGAGCTGAGTATATATTACCATACACAAGCGCAAAAGTCAATCTAAATAAATGCAGATAAAAAATAGCCCTGTCATATGAATGACAGGGCTATGAGACTCACACAAGGTTTATGACCTAGGACGACCGTGATGGCGGACTGGCGGCGACTGGAATGTGCCACCGGGCCACCTGGTGAACATGTCATGACCGTATGTGGGTCGATGAGGTACGGATACGCGCTCGCGAGAATACGGTGCTTGATACACATTGGTTACATTCGTGGTGTGAGTGTAACCTCTGTGCGACCGGCTATTCCAGCCGACAGAATATCCTGCATAACCCCCGAAGTAAATCGAAGGCATGTAGGGGTATCCGTACGAGGTCGGCTGGTTGACGTATACAATTTCGCGCTGCACAGGTTGTGTCTGAACTGCAGGTGCAGTGTATGCTCTCTGTTGTGCGAGCGCGGGTACACGTCCGACGTAGACAGCATCATTCACTGGCGCCTTCGTGGCCGAAGTTTTCTTCACATCCTCAGCTGGTTGCTGCTTCTGTGATTTCCTCTTCGTTTCCGGCGCTTTGGCTGGGATTTCCTTACTCGGAACTTCCTTGCGTGCCGCTCCCAGGACCGATGCGGGATCTCCACTGAAGTGAAGATTGACCACATTGGGCGGGGGAACAGTGTACTGCGGTGCTCCCACTACAGGTGCAGGGGACGGAGGAGTCGTGGCCGGGTTCTTGTGAAGCCAGGCCATGTGTTGGGTGTGTACGTAGTAACCGATACTGACCACCATTCCCAACACCACGATGCAACCGAATACCACCAAGGCAATCTTCCACCAGGAGGATTCCTTCTGGACGATCTGCACGGGGGCAGGACTCGAAGAAGCAGGTTCCTTCGCCTTGTCGGCTTCAGGTTCCTTTTTCTCCACCTGCTTGTCGGGCTTGGCAGCCTTGAGCTTTTCGACGTCTGCCTTCAGACTCTCGACGGAGGTGGTCAACGCGCCGATGCTTCCATCGACTCGTCCCCCAAACTCCTTCAGGGCCTTAGCGAGATTGTTGCCAATCTCGTTTCCGAGCGCCTTGCCGAGCTCGCCGACCTTCGTCGTGATTCTCGTGTCAATCTCCGTATTCAGAGACGCGCGGAACCCTGCGAGCATGTCTTTGCTGACAAGACTCGGAAGTGTCGCCTCGATCGTCGATACTCGCCCCTCGAGTCCGTTCTTGATGACGGCCTTCTTCTTGGCCGACTTCAGGATATCAACCTGGCTCTGAGTCAGTTCGTACTTGAGCTCAGTCTCAACCACCTTATCGTCCTGCCCAGTGGCATAGACGGTGAAGATGATCGTGTCACCAGCGTCAGTGATCTGCTCGAGACCCTTCTCATCGAGAAGGGCGGAGACGGGGGATTGCGCGACTCCCGACAGATTGAAATCCGCGAAGCGGATTTCCTTTGCCGGACATACACACTTTGCACCGATCCGACCAACGATACGCATGGCTTTCCAGTGCGCGACATTGTTGGTTCTGACCTGAATGGACAACCCGTCTGGGTTGACCTTCCCGCTCTTGTCGACTCGTACGAGCGTAATGCTCGGCTTGTCGACTTTGGCGGGTGGCGGAGGTGTCGGGGTCGTGTTGACGAATTTGTACGTCAACACGTCTTCGGTCGTGAGACCGAAGGTTTCGTCGTGAACGTCGAAGCTCACGCCGCCGTTCGTCGGGCGAACCCGACAAACGTACTCTCCGGCGACAGGCATAATCCGGTCGTCATGCAAGGATCGTACGAGGTCAATGTTGACCTCGGGCGATTTGATAAACCTGACAGCATTCGCCCATGTGAGGGGCGGTGTGGGCATGTGCTTGAGTTTGGCGTCGAAGATCTCAACGTCATACCCGGTTGCCCCTGCGGGCAGGGTGAATGACAGCGTGATGCTGTCAGCACCCTTTGTAATCTTAACGTTTGATACCTTGTTCATACTGGGATTCCTCTATTTGTGGCTCGCTTGCGCAAAGCCGGTTATGGTTGTGGCTTCACGCTTGCGCGTTAACCTTGTGAGTTGTCGAAATCCCCTTATGGGGACATGGTCAATAGACCATAGCTAATCTGTGCGCATATTACATCAAAATATACGAAAAGTCAAGTATAAATAATACGTGGAATGATTATCTGCTCGCAGGCATAACATGCCTGCTCACAGATCATTGTGCCGGGGAGAGGACTCTCGGCTTACAGCCGCAGTACAGTCTTCGCATTTCGCTTCGCTCAATATGCTCAGACTTTTCGAGTCCTCTCGCGCACGCAAATAAATTTGCGTGCTCCCGTCATAAACTCACTTCGTTCCTTTTGTGCCGGGGAGAGGACTCTCGGCTTACAGCCGCGGTACAGTCTTCGCATTTCGCTTCGCTCAATATGCTCAGACTTTTCGAGTCCTCTCGCGCACGCAAATAAATTTGCGTGCTCCCGTCATAAACTCACTTCGTTCCTTTTGTGCCGGGGAGAGGACTCTCGGCTTACAGCCGCGGTACAGTCTTCGCATTTCGCTTCGCTCAATATGCTCAGACTTTTCGAGTCCTCTCGCGCACGCAAATAAATTTGCGTGCTCCCGTCATAAACTCACTTCGTTCCTTTTGTGCCGGGGAGAGGACTCGAACCTCCACCAGTTGCCTGACATGCTCCTAAGGCATGCGCGTCTACCAATTTCGCCACCCCGGCTTGAATAATTCAACATGTAAAGATCAAAGATAAAATTACTGTTTTCTTAGGGTAATAATGCTTGAAGCTAATACCTTAGATATTTCGGTCATTTCAATCAGGAGCGCATTTATCTCTCGGGGATTGCCCTTTTTTGAATCACGCAAGAGAGTAAGCCACATCTTGGATTCATTGGCTGATTTAAGCGAATGGTTGAAAAAGAGGATAAATTCCTTCTTAGACGAAGCAGAACCGGCTTCGACATAATTCGCCAGAACGCTTGTGCCACTTCTCACTAATTGCTTACTGATGATAGATGATGAAAGATCCTTCGGTAGTTTATCGGTGAATCTGACCAAACGCAACACCCACGCATACAGTCTGCGCTTGAACATTTGCTTGAAGCTATGTCCGCTATCCGACATTATGATATTTAAATTTTAAGTTTGTTTTGTCCGCCCAGTTGGATTCGAACCAACGACCAATCGCTTAAGAGGCGAGTGCTCTACCAGCTGAGCTATGGGCGGATGCGCGGGACTGTCTAAAATTAAAACCGCAAACACGGCTTTAAACAAAAAAAATATATCACGAAAAAAGGGCTCGCGCAAAGCGCGAGCCCTCGATTATCATGGAAACCGATACTATTTCTAGTCTCGGAATTGTTTCTCCTTGCCGAGAATGTGCGCCGTAAATCCGGCAACACTCTTGCGGAGGAGTGAAAACTCGTAGTAGAGCCATTCGCCGACGGTCATTGACCTGCCGTGCACCGATATTCCAGGATGACCGATCTCGTAAAAATAGTGTTTAACCACTTTTTTTAGCGATGACCAAACGGATCCATGGGATCCGTGACCTGACTCCTTGCCTAGGGGAATCGTATTCATGGGGTGATCTATATATTACAGCCGGCTAAAGACTAGCATTTATACCTCTTGAAATCAACGAGAGTTTATGCCATACTCTCCCGCATGGTAAACAGAATGCGCGCAACGCGCTCACACAGAGACAATCGCCGATCTCACCACGCTTTGGATGTTGCAAGAGCATCTAAGTGCGGTAATTGCGGTGAATTGCATAAGACTCATACCATCTGCATGAATTGTGGTTGGTATAAGGGTCGCAAGGTGATAGACTTTACGATAGCCGCTACTAAGAAAGCCAAGAAAGCCGAAGCAAAGAAATAAGTGTGTGCGGTGTGTGTGATTGTTTGCTTGAACTTTATTATTCATGGCGAATCGACATCTATCTAGGTCAGTCGTACTGCAATCATTGTTTGAATGGGACTTCAATGGCGCCCAGAGTGATGTCGCTCCGTCAATTTTATCAAGGAACACAAAGGAATTTGCTCCCGGACTCACTGATGATATTTTTATCAGTGATCTTACTAAGGGTATTGTCGCAAAACGCGAGGAGTTGGATTCTATCATAGAAAAAGCGGCCCCCGACTGGCCGATTAACAAAATCTCGCCTGTAGACAGAAATGTGCTACGTCTAGGTCTTTATGAGTTGTTATTTTCCGACAGAGAAGAAGTGCCTGCCAAGGTGGCTATAAACGAGGCTATCGAGTTGGCAAAAACATTTGGTGGTGAGACCAGTGGCAGATTTGTAAACGGTGTCTTGGGAGCGGTCTATAAGGAACTCGGAGAACCAGGAAAGGACGCCGCGCCCGCAAAGAAAAAAAAGATTGCCGACGTTCCGTATGAGCATATGCCTATACAACATCTCGGAGGGGCAGTCGTATATTCAAGACACGATGATAAGATCTATCTGGCCTTTGTTCACGATATCTTTGGCCACTGGACTTTGTCGAAAGGCAAAGTAGCAGAAGGAGTCGAGCCGCAGGTAGGGACTATTGCGAAAGTAAAAGAAGAAATAGGATTGGATGTGACTATCAAGTCGGATTTGGGATCCAATGAATATGTTGCGAACGATCCTGAACTCGGCAAGATCAGAAAGCAGGTGCATTATTATCTGGCGGAGGCCAAGTTTGATAAATTGGCATTGGCGAAAAAACCGGGGCTAGATGATGCAAAATGGTTTTTGTTGAAGGATATACTGGAGTTGAATTTCTATAATGACATTCTGCCTATAGTTACAAAGGCAGTAACCATGTTGAATGAATCAGAAAAATAGTATGAGAATCGCAAAAAAAGATATTAAAACTAATAAGGAAAGCAGTAAATCAAATTCCGCACAGCTTGAAAAGTTGGCCAAGAAGATCGGTGTCAGTTTTACAGATATTGGTCTCCTTGAGACAGCATGTACTCATAGATCGTTTCTCAATGAAAATCGAGGATCAGGAAAAAGTCATAATGAAAGACTTGAATTTCTGGGTGATGCGGTGCTCGAGCTTGTAGTAACTAGTTTTCTCTATCGGAAGTATCCCAAGAAAGCCGAAGGCGAATTGACTGCGTACAGATCGGCGATCGTAAATACAGTGAGTCTTACTCGAGTTGCTGAAAGGATACAACTCAGCGAGTTTATGCTCCTATCGAAGGGCGAGGCCAAGGACACTGGCAGAGCCAGGGCGGTCATAGTCGCAAATGCTGTCGAGGCCGTTATAGGAGCCATATATTTGGATCAGGGTTATAACGCTGCAGCGAATTTTATTTCTGATCATATATTGAATGTCATAGATATAGACGAAATAGTGAAGAATAAATCATGGCTCGATGCCAAGAGTCGTTTTCAGGAGAGAGCGCAAGAAATTGCCAATGTGACTCCTAGCTATAAAACGCTCAAAGAAATCGGACCGGATCATGATAAAAAATTTACATTAGGAGTTTTTCTTGGCGATGTTCAAGTCGCCACGGGTACCGGACCATCGAAGCAGGAAGCTGAACAGCAAGCCGCCGAACGCGCGTTAGAGATAAAAGGTTGGTAGTGATAGAATATCGGCATGTACCTGAAGTCTCTGGAACTTTCTGGATTTAAGTCGTTCGCCAAAAAAGCGAATCTAAATTTTAATACTCCTATTACGGCTATAGTTGGCCCCAATGGTTCAGGAAAATCAAACGTCGCCGAAGCCTTCAAGTTTGTCCTGGGAGAGCAATCTATCAAGTCATTGAGAGGCAAGAGAGGTGAAGACCTTATATGGAATGGTGGCGGAGATTCGCCTAGAGCAAACAGAGGTGCCGTGAAGCTTATTTTTGATAATTCTAGAAGAGTTTTTTCAACCATCGATTTTGATGAGGTATCTATAGAACGTGTAGTGAATCGAGACAATACCAATGAATATTTATTGAACGGCAGTCAGGTAAGATTGAAGGACGTCGTTGAACTGTTAGCGTCTGCGCATGTCGGAGCTTCAGGACACCACATCATTTCCCAAGGGGAAGCCGACAGGATACTCACTGCATCTATCAGAGAAAGACGGGAAATGATAGAAGACGCGCTCGGTCTCAAGATATATCAATGGAAAAAGATGGAGAGCATAAGAAAGCTCGAGAGAACGGAAGAAAATATGAAACAAGTCGAGTCGCTTCGCAGAGAAATCGCTCCACATATAAAGTTCTTAAAGAAGCAGGTAGAAAAAATTGAGAAATCCAGGGAATTAAGAAGCGAGCTTGTCGGTTTGTATCGGGAATATTTTGCCATCGAGTCCGGATACATATATAGAGAAAGATCCAGACTAGAGGCGGAGAAATCTGGTCCTGAGGGCGAACTAAAAGAACTCAGCAACAAACTTGAAAATCTACGAAAGATATTAACAGACGCTAGAGTTACGGATGAGAGAACGCTAGAGTTGGTTTCGCTTGAGAAAGATCTGAGCGCCCATAGAAGCAGAAAGGATGAGGTAAATAGAGAATTGGGTCGTATCGATGGGGAAATATCAGCAATCCAGAGAGCTGTGGCCAAAGAAAGAGATAAGCAAAAAAGGGATGAATTTAAGACAGTATATCTGTCTGATTTGGAAAAAGTGATTGCTCATATAGAAGGCCTGTCCACCATAAATGATGCCAGAAAATTATTCACGGAGATAATGGAGCACCTGAAAACATTTATCAAAAAGCATAAAGATCAGAGCGATTCCAGTTTTATAGGCGAATCAGAAAAGGACATAGAAAGACTTAAGTCGGATAGGATAAGTATCGAAAAAGAGGTGAGTGATATCATCCAAAGTGAAAATAATATTGTCGGCAAATATAATCAGTTGAAAAGATCGATAGAAGAAGAAAAGGATACGAATAGGGATACGGAGAAAGAAATATTCAGGGTTATTGCCAGACAGAATGAACTCAGGAGTGTGTTGTCAGGCATGAGCGGTTCTCTCATCGCGCTTTCCAAGGAAGAGGAAAATCTAAAGCGCGAGTTGGGAGAGGCGGCATCCATAGCGGGTAGGGATGCTACGGAATATGACAGCTCTGGTGTATTTGATGCGGACAGAATCGCTCAAGAAGAAAGACGCAGGAGGATAGAAAGGATTAAGATCAGACTCGAAGACTCTGGGCTTGGTGGTAGTTCGGACATTATGAAGGAGTATAAGGAGACGGAGGAGAGAGATGTATTTCTGGCCCGTGAGCTTACTGACCTAGAGAAAGCTAAAGAAGAACTAAACAAACTCATTCAGGAATTGGATATCCGAATAGATTATGAGTTTAAAAACGGAATTATTAAGATAAATTCTGAATTTCAGAATTTCTTCACGCTGATGTTCGGAGGCGGTAAGGCGGAGTTGAACGTTGTCAGAGAAATGAAGCGTAAGAAGAAAAGTGATAGCGATGAGTTGAGCAAATTGCTCGATGAGACTGAAACATACGAGTCATCCCTGGAGGAGCTCGAGGAATCAGGTCCGGAAGGATTGGAGGTTAACGTGAGCTTGCCTAGGAAAAAAGTGAAGGGACTCATGATGCTCTCAGGCGGAGAAAGAGCGCTCACATCGATTGCGTTACTCTTTGCAATATCTCAGGTTAATCCGCCACCGTTTATCATTCTGGATGAGACGGACGCCGCTCTGGACGAAGCTAACAGTAAGAAATACGGCGATATGATAGAAAGTCTGTCGCGAAACTCTCAGCTCATACTCATCACACATAATAGGGAAACGATGAGTAGAGCAGGAGTCCTCTATGGAGTGACGATGGGTTCAGATGGCGCTTCAAGACTCTTGTCCATCGCATTTGAGGACGCTGTCAAAGTAGCAAAATAGGGAATATGGGGCCTAGCCCTTGATTATTATCAATTTATGTATTATGATTTTTACGTTATATGCCACCAATTGGAAAACTAACAACCAAAGCGCGTGAAGCTCTGAAAAGAGCGCATGAATTGGCTATTGAACGTGGTCAGAACCATGTGAACCCTGTTCATTTGCTGTGTGCGCTCATATTGCAGGAGGAAAGCATGGTGGCATCTATTCTGGACAAGATGGAGATAGATACTCCTATGCTCACTGATGTCGTTCTCGAGCACATCGAGGCTCCAGAAGGGTCAAATGTATTATCGCCGTCGTATCAGATATATCTAACTCCAGATCTCGCTCAAATTCTCGATAATTCCTTGCGGGTGGCACAGATGCTAAAAGATGAATTTATTTCTACTGAGCACCTGTTCATTTCAATATTCGATATACCATGTATGGCTAGAGACATTTTGGCCAGATTTAAGATTGAGCGAGATGCGGTAGTGAAAATTGTCGAGGAATTGAAAGCCAATCCTCAATCCAGAGAAGCTGAGCCAAAGAAATTCAGAACATTGTATAAATACGCTCGATCTCTGACAAAATTAGCCCGAGAGAATAAGCTCGATCCAGTTATTGGTAGGGATAATGAGATAATGCGCATTATCCAGATACTTTCGCGCAGGACAAAAAACAATCCTATTCTTATAGGCGAAGCTGGTGTCGGTAAGACGGCCATAGCAGAGGGCTTGGCTCTTCGCATGTCGCAGGGAGATGTTCCGGAGTCGTTAAAAGACAAGGAATTGGTTTCATTGGACCTTGGTCAGCTCATTGCGGGAACGAAATATCGCGGAGAATTCGAGGAAAGATTAAAAAACATTTTGAAGGAAGTCGAAAAGTCCGACGGTAAGGTCATATTGTTTATAGATGAGATACATACTCTGGTTGGAGCGGGAGCCAGTGAAGGATCAATGGATGCTTCGAATATGCTGAAACCGGCTCTGGCCAGAGGAGAACTGCGTGCAATAGGGGCAACGACAATAAAGGAATATCAGAAATATATTGAAAAAGATCCGGCTTTGACTAGACGCTTCCAGCCGGTGCATGTGAACGAGCCGTCGCTCGATGATGCTATTGCCATTTTGCGCGGTCTAAAGGAGAAATATGAATTATTTCACGGCGTGAGAATCACTGATGATGCCATCGTAGCAGCGGTCAATCTATCCAGCAGATATATTTCAGACAGATTTTTGCCCGATAAGGTGGTAGATCTTGTCGATGAAGCAGCGTCATCGCTTCGAATTTCATTGGAGAACATGCCTCCTGAGCTTGAGGAAACGCGCAGAAAAATAATGCGTCTAGAAATAGAGAAGGAGGCACTGAAAAAGGAGACAGAAAAAACTGCTAAGACCAGAATGGCAAAAATAGAGCAGGAAATCGCTGATCTCAAAGAATCTACTTCTGAATTGGAATTGAAATGGAAGAATGAGAAGGAGACTATTACGGATATTAAGAAAATCAAAAAGGATTTGGAGTCCCTGCGAATAGAGGCAGAGATGGCAGAGGCTCGTGCCGATCTGGCCAAGGCGGCAGAACTCAGATATGGCAGGATCCCTATGCTCGAAAAAGACTTGGATGCTAGGAATAAGCGTTTGAAGAAATTGCAGTCATCCAGGAGAATACTAAAGGAAGAAATTATTGCAGAGGATATAGCATCAGTTGTCTCTAGATGGACTGGTATACCCGTCTCTAGAATGCTCGAGTCAGAAGCGTCTAAGCTCATGAGGATGGAGGAAGAGTTGCGCCGAAGGATCGTCGGACAAGAAGAGGCGGTAGTAAAGATAGCAAATACCGTGAGGAGATCGAGAGCCGGAATCGCTGATCAAAATAGACCTATCGGCTCGTTCATATTCCTTGGTCCTACAGGTGTCGGTAAAACCGAGCTGACCAAGGCTTTGGCGGAATTTATGTTCAATGATGAGAAGGCCTTGATACGAGTCGATATGTCAGAATTCATGGAAAAACATTCCGTGTCGAAGCTCATCGGCGCTCCTCCTGGCTATGTAGGATACGATGAAGCGGGAGGCCTCACGGAGATGGTAAGGCATCGACCCTATTCTGTTATTCTATTCGATGAAATAGAAAAAGCTCATCCTGAAGTATTTAATATATTACTCCAGGTCCTTGATAATGGCCGTCTGACAGATTCGAAAGGCAGAACCGTCAATTTTAGAAATACAGTCATAATCATGACATCGAACATCGGCGCTCAATATATAGAAAGAATGGAAAAACTCGGCTTTGCCCACGAATCAGGAAGTAGAGAAAAGGAAAATTACAATGAAGCCAAGGATAAAATTAATTCTGCCTTGAAGGATTTTTTCAGACCCGAATTTTTAAATCGTGTCGACGACATCATCATCTTCGATATTCTGTCTCCAGAATCTATACGAGCCATTGTGGAAATACAGGTCAATGACGTTGTTAAGCGTCTTTCGGATAAAGATATAGAGCTCGTCATCGCACCGTCGGTTTATGAGTATCTAGCCAAGGAGGGATATAATCCGCAGTACGGTGCGAGACCTCTTCGCAGACTGATCCAGAGCAAGATACTTACTCCTGTGGCCAATCTTCTCATCAGCCAATCCGTAGCTAAGGGAGGTGTCATACAAGTAGGTATAAAACCAGATGTTAGGAAACAGGGCACATATGAATTTACATTCGATGTTAAGAAAAAGCACAAAGGTGAAAGCCCGATAATTATGCGTGACGCTGTAACAAATAAATAAAGGTTTGATTTGCAAGTAAAATCATATTAGAATCACATCACCGTCACTATTCGCGCAGGTGGCAGAGCGGTCAATTGCAATGGACTGTAAATCCATCGACCTATGGTCTACGGGGGTTCAAATCCCTCCCTGCGCACAATGATCCGCGAGGAGACATGTTTATGGTATTACCGTTCTTTTTAAATGCGACGGGATTTTTACTATAAGCTCATACGTTGACAGACCTGTCATTTTCGCGATAGATGCGAGTGAGTTTTTATCACCAGGTGTTTTACTGATTACAGTGACTGGCAATCCGCTTTTTAGACTATAGTTATCAGCCAGCTTGCTTACATCGATCGTCGATATATTCATGCTCACTCTTCCAATGATAGGAGCGTATGCATTGTTCGGTCCGATTTGTACATAGCCCTTGTTCGATAGATTGCGTGAGACACCCTCGAAGTAACCGACAGGAATAGTTGCAATATACATATCCTTATCGGCTGAAAATGTTTTGCCGTAGCCGGTCGTTTCACCACGTTTCAATAGTTTGATTCCTGTGATCAGAGTAGACATTTCTAATACAGGTTTCAATTTGAGAGACTTCGTTATTTTTTCGTTCTCTGTTATGCCATAGAGTCCTATTCCAAGCCTTAGAACGTTGCACGCAATGTCTTTATTATATCTGGATCCGTCTGTGGCGCTTGCGTGAAGGTATTTGATATTCGGGAATTCATCCTTGAATCCTCTGACAATATCGTTCCATATAGAAATCTGAGATTCGGTCAACGATTCATCAGTATTATCGGCATCGCAAAAGTGAGTACATATACCTTCAAGAATAATGTTCTTGTTGTTCAAAACGATGTGCTTGGCAATAAATATTTCATCCTTTACTAATCCCTGCCTTCTCATGCCCGTATCGAGCTTAATATGAATTCTGAGGGGATTCCGGATATTCTGTATCGATTTGAGCATGTCGAGCGATGTGATCGTAAATGAAATATCAGACAATGATGATCTGATCATGTCCTCAGGTCTTGTATATCCGATAATTAAGAGGGGAGTACGTATATTCTTCGTTCTAATGGCCAAGGCCTCAAAGTATGAATCGACAACAAAGAAGGGAACGCCGGAAACTCTGGACATCACAGAAGCAATCTCGAATAAGCCATGACCATAGGCGTTACTCTTTAAAACCGGCGCTACAGATCGGGACACTATCGTCTTCTGGAACTCTCTATAATTGTCTATAAGATTGCCCCGAGATATGCCGACTGTAATCAGCGGATTGTAAGGATATCTGCGCCTGGAAAGCCAATTTAGGAGCCGCCTCATATGGCCATTCTATGTCTCCTTGCGGAGTATCGCAAGTTAGGTTATAGTACTCTGACATCAAAAATACCATGTCTCAAGATCAGCTTATACAGCTCAAAAACAAGGAAACCGGAGAAGTGTATTGGACGCGCAAGAATAAGAAGAAGGTTGAAAGGAAAATAGAACTCAAGAAATACAGCTCGAAGTTGCGAAAGCACGTAGTCTTCAAAGAGTCTAAGAAATAATTTTCTCGGTTAGTGGTTTATTGCTATAATTCGACCGTACATTGGGCGATTAGTTAAGTGGTATAACTGCGGTCTCCAAAACCGCTGTCCGAGGTTCGATTCCTCGATCGCCCGCCGTGATCCACTCTGTGCTGTGTTATGGCTTCGTATGGAGCGTCTCTCATTATCTTGGCCCGTAACATTTATTTGTCTGTATCATTTCAACATTGCTCTAATGAATGTGCCCGTGATAAAATTTCCCTTCCATAAAATCATGGAGCAATATTATAAAAAATTACCCAAGAAGAGGATGGGAGCGGGAGCTCTCATTTTTAATCGTAATGGAAAAATACTGATCATTAAGCCGGTTCATAAGGAACATTGGTCTACACCTGGTGGCACGATTGATAAAAATGAATCACCTAGAGACGCGTGTCTTAGAGAGGTACATGAGGAGATTGGGTTGAAGTTAAAAAAAGCAGATTTTGTATGCGTGGATTACATACCAAGACATTCGTCCAAGGATGAAAGTGTTCAATATGTATTTAATTGCGGTGTAATAACAGATGAACAAATATCGAAAATTAAGTTGCAGACATCAGAGGTTTTGGCCTATAGATTTGTTTCACTTAAGGAAGCAAGACCGCTCCTCGGACGAGTTTTGGCTGTTCGACTCACTGCTTGTGTGAGAGCGGTAGAGGAACATCACGCTCTGTATCTAGAGTACGGATTACGACCTGATCTTGCATTCATTCATCACAAAAAGCACAGCCTGAGATAGGTCGTTTATATCAAACCATTTAATATTCGGATTCCTTTTCCACCAAGTCTTCTGTCTTTTGGCGTACTGACATATTCGGATATACAAAAGCTTTGTCATATCCTCGAGAGATATCCTATTTTCTATGTATTGCGATATGTATCTGTATTCAAGGCCCAGTTCATTCATGCGATCGAGCGATAAGCCCCTATCGAGCAATCCTTGCACTTCTTCTATCATGCCGTTTTCAAGCCGTGATATGAGTCTGGACTTTATACGTTCACGTAATGCCACATCACCAACACTAATTCCGACATATATGGGATCATAGATTGATTCCTTAGGTCTCTGGATGACGGGCACATGACCGATCGAACGAGCGATTATTATAGCTCGTGACAATCTGCGCTTATTCTTTAGATCAATAGTTTTAGCTCTTTCAGGATCCAGCTTTTGTAGCTCAGCAAATAGATCATCGGCTGATTTCGTTTCCAATTCCTTCTGTTCATTCTCATCAACCGCCACGTCTGGAAAGCCCAGATCATTTATCAACGTGTCTATATAAAAGCCAGTGCCTCCGCAAACTATCGGGACATGGCCACGGTTGGTAATATCATTTATGGCTTGCTGTGCCGATTTTTTCCAATCCATCGCTGTAAATCGCGTGTCCGGTGAAGCTATGTCTAGACAGTGATGAGGGATACCCTGCGTTTCTTCACTTGTAACTTTACCTGTACCTATATCCAAGCCTTTGTAAACTTGTCGAGAATCTGCAGATATTATTTCACCGCCGATCTGCCTTGCAATATCTACTGCTAAAGCACTTTTACCGGACGCGGTTGGACCGACTATGATGATTATTTTTGTTTTCATGCTGTGCCGGGAGGGAGAATCGAACTCCCATGGATTGCTCCGCACGATTTTGAGTCGTGTGCGTCTACCAGTTCCGCCATCCCGGCTTGTGGGCACAGTCTACAATATTTTTGTGCTAAAATAAAATCATGTCAGGAACATATGTAAACAATGCAGTTTTTTGGGTTGAACTGGAGAAAATATCGCCAAATCCATATCAGCCGAGACGTGAATTCGACCAGGACAAATTAAAAGATCTGGCTGACTCCATAAAAATGTACGGAGTGCTACAGCCACTAGTTGTGACGAGAAAAGAGGTTTATAAGGACGATGGAGGTATGAGTGTAGAATACGAACTCATATCAGGAGAGCGTAGATTGCGTGCATCGAAGCTCGCCGGATTGGCTCAAGTGCCTGTCCTTATAAGGAGCGGGGAGGAGGATGGAAAAGTAAAACTAGAACTTGCGATCATAGAAAATTTGCAAAGAGAGGACCTGAATCCTGTAGATCGCGCCAGGTCATTCGAGCGTCTAGCCAAGGAATTCAAGATGAAGCAGGCTGAAATTGCCGACAAGATGGGTAAGAGTCGAGAGTACGTTTCAAATTCGATGCGAATACTATCGCTTCCAGACGATATGATCACAGCTCTCCAGGATGGACAAATATCTGAAGGCCATACCAGACCTCTTCTCATGCTTGCCGATAGACCGGAAGAGCAGATGGTGCTATTCAAGGAGATCACATCCAAGAAACTTACAGTAAGAGAAGCTGAATCACTATCTCGACGCGTGGCTACAGAAAAGATAAGAAATAAGGCAAAATATCTCGATCCGACCATCATCGAGTTGGAAAAAAGCTTTACTGAATCTCTGGGAACTAGGGTTAGGATAGAAAAGAGCGCTGAGGGAGGAAAGCTCACTATAGATTTCTTCAGCCCCGATGATTTGCGATCACTACTAGAGAGACTTGGCAGTGATCAAGTTGCAAAGACTTCTCAGAAAAATGATGACCCCGAGGTTCAGGTAGTCGATGACAGATCAGCCCAGGATAAAGAAAATGATGATAATACAGATCTATATTCGCTGAAGAATTTCGCTATATAGCATTATATGCTCTCGTCCTCAATAAAAGGAAGAAGTAAAGCATTCACTCTCATCGAACTTCTCGTTGTCATCTCAATAATAGGCATGTTGGCTAGCATTGTTTTGGCATCGTTAAATAGTGCAAGAGAAAAAGCCAGAATAGCAGCCGCATTACAATTTGAGGCAAATTTATATAGAACATTAGGCGCAACAGCAGTGGGTATATGGAATTTCGATGAGGGTTCCGGAACGACCGTTGCTGATCTGTCTGGAAGGAATAATACGGGAACACTCGTTGGCAATCCGGTATGGGTAGACGGAATAGCCGGTAAAGCTCTGCAATTTAATGGAACAAATAAAGTCTCGCTAGCTACGCCCCTAGATTCACAGTCAGTCATAGCTCTAGTAGGTGGTGAGACGGCGGGAAAGAGCATGGTCTGTGCCTGGCTGTATCCTACCGCGTATAATATCGGTGATGGCGGTTATTCAAATGCTATGTATTCAATGCCCGGAATAGCCTATCTCGCGATCAATCCATCCAGAAATTTGCAGACGATGTACAGAAACACGTCAGCAAACAGTTGGGCTTATGGAACATCAGTGATTCCTCTTAATAAGTGGACGCATGCTTGTATATTAATTGAGGCCGGAATCGGCGCCACATTCTACGTTAATGGTAAGGTAGACAGCTTTCAATCAAATCCCAACGCCTTGGTCTATGCATATGGAGGTGTGGCCGGTACACCAGCTGACATTGTTGGAACATGGAATGGGACGAACAATGTCTATTTCATTGGAATTATAGACAGCGTCCGCTTGTATAAGTTCGAAAAATAACATATTTAAATGTATTGCGTGCTAGAATAAAGTGTTAAGTATAAGAACTATGTCAACAAAGAAAAATCCATATCGAGGCTTCACTCTCATCGAACTTCTCGTTGTCATCTCAATAATAGGCATGTTGGCTAGCATTGTTTTGGCATCGTTAAATAGTGCAAGAGAAAAAGCCAGAATAGCAGCCGCATTACAATTTGAGGCAAATTTATATAGAACATTAGGCGCAACAGCAGTGGGTATATGGAATTTCGATGAGGGTTCCGGAACGACCGTTGCTGATCTGTCTGGAAGGAATAATACGGGAACACTCGTTGGCAATCCGGTATGGGTAGACGGAATAGCCGGTAAAGCTCTGCAGTTCAATGGGACAAATAAAGTCTCGCTAGCTACGCCCCTAGATTCACAGTCAGTCATAACCCTAGTGGGTGGTGAGACGGCGGGAAAGAGCATGGCCTGTGCCTGGCTGTATCCTACTGCTTACAACACTGGTTCTGGAGGCTATTCAAGCGCATTGATCGGTATGCCGGGGATATCATATGTTGCGATTGATCCCGACAGGAAGTTAAGAGCGATGTATAGAAACACAACCGCGAATAGTTGGGCGTACGGATCTGCGATAATACCCCTGAATAAATGGACACATATATGCCTTCTGATTGAGGCAGGCATTGGTTCTACAATATATGTTAATGGAAGAATTGATAGCTCTGGTTCAAATGCGAATGCAATCGTATATGCTTATGGCGGTGTGTCTGGAACCGCATCTGACATTGTGGGCACTATTAACGGACTTACCGACACATATTTTATTGGAATTGTAGACAACGTCCGTCTATACAGATTTGAAAAATAATCACCTGGCTTTTTTCTGGAAGCCTCGTTTTTGCTTTGGAGTATTCAGCAACACAATAGCTCGTTCAAGTGTTATGGTATAAACATCATCCGGAGCCTTCACCGAACGAAAATCCTTATCTCTGACCACATATGGTCCGAAGCGCCCTATGGCAACCTTGATTTCTGAACCTGATACAGGATCTGCACCAAGTACCTTTGGTAAGCTCAAATATCTCAAGGCATCACTGACAGTTACCTTCGAAGGGTCACCACCTTTCGGTATTGAGGCCATCTTCGGTTTTATCGGAGCGGGGGACTTTTCATCAGCTTGATCACTAGAAACCTTCTTCTTCCTTCTCTTGTCAGCCTTTGGAATTGACTGACCGAGTTGCACATAAGGTCCATATCGTCCGTTCAAAACAAATATTGGTAGACCCGTCGCAGGATCATTGCCTATAGGCTCGTCCTTCTTGAACTCTACACCGTCCATAGTGAGAGCACCGTCACAGTCAGGATATCTGGAGCATGATATGAATTTGCCATTTCGTCCAAGCTTGATTTCCATAGTTGAACCACATTTAGGGCATTTGTACTTACTATCAGCAAGGCCTAGGTTGGTAACCTTATCTAGCTTTTCCTTCGATCTAACTTCCTTGTGGAATGGTCCATAAAAATCAGACAAAGTCTTCTCATACGTTCTCTCGCCGTTCGCTATCTCATCTAGTTGATTTTCCATGCCGGCTGTAAAGTCATCACTGATATATGACGGAAAATACGCTTCCAGGAATGTTGAGACAACATCTCCTGTGTCGGTAGGCTTCAATGTTCGGTTTTCCTTTTCTACATACCCGCGATCCTCGATCGTCTTACAAATGGATGCATAAGTCGATGGTCTGCCTATACCTCGTTTTTCAAGCTCTTTGATGAGGCCCGCTTCTGTATATCTAGAGGGGGGTTGAGTCTCTTTTTCATCTGCCTGAATACTATCCAAACGTAATGGGTCATTATCTTTACACTTCGGTAGTGATCGTTCATCCCCGACAGATTCCGGATCTGCAGCGAGCCAGCCTTGAAATACCACTCTCTGGCCGTTTGCTTCAAAGTTTGGTATTGATCTGGTCTCAATGTTTGCAACTACTTTTGTTCTGGCGAGTACCGCATCAGACATTTGCGACGCGACAGTTCTCTGCCATATCAGCTTGTAGAGCTTCTTTTGTTCATCCGTGTGTCCGAACGATGATTTCGATACATTTGTAGGTCGGATTGCTTCGTGGGCTTCCTGAGCGTTCTTTGACTTGGTGGTATATTTTCTGGTACTCAAATATTGGTCGCCGTATGTTTTCTTGATAACTCCTGCTATTTGAGCGATGGCCTGATCCCCTAGATTTGTCGAGTCTGTGCGCATATATGTGATATGTCCAGCCTCATAGAGCTTTTGCGCAATAGCCATCGTTCGAGAAGGTGTAAATCCATATCGCGTACTGGCCGCCTGCTGTAATGTGGATGTCGTAAACGGGGCTCGTGGAGATCTTTTAACATCTGATTCCTCTACAGAAATAATTTTCCAGGTCTCACTTTTTGCCTTATTTAGAATATTTTCTACAACATCATATTGCCTCGGTTCTTCGGCGCATGATAATTCAAGTCTATCCTTGCCGTCGTTTAGATTCCAAAAGCCGTGAATAGACCAATATTTTTCTGGCTTGAAATCTCTGATTTCGCGTTCGCGCTCCATTATTATGCGAAGTGCGGGTGATTGCACTCTGCCTGCAGACAGTCCGTACCTAACCTTCTTCCAGACCAGTCCGGACAATTCATAACCGACCAATCTGTCGAGAACGCGTCTGGCTTCCTGGGCTTCTCTCAGATGTTCGTCAATATTTCTCGGATGATTCATTGCCTCATTTACGGCATCCTTTGTAATTTCATGGAATGTAATCCTGGAAATCTTGTCTTCAACTTTTTTGCCGAGAGTATCTTTAAGCACTTCCTTTATGTGCCAGGCTATGGCTTCTCCTTCTCGATCGGGGTCGGTGGCAAGAATGATTTTGCTAGACTTCTTGCCTAATGAGGAAATTTCATCGATAACGACTTGCTTCTTGGGTACGATTTCATAATGTGGTACAAAACCGTGTTCAATGTCTACGGCTTTTTTGTTTGATTTTGGTAGGTCTCTCACATGGCCAACAGAGGCTCTTACCGTAAAACCGTCTCCCAAATACTTTGAGATCGTTTTTGCTTTCGATGGGGATTCGACAATGACGAGATTCATTGGCAATCAGTATTACACAATATTTCACCAATGAGCAAATAATCTATGAATTAACAAGCGACAAAATACCATTTTCATTTCGTATCATTCCCTGCAGTTCAAGACTAGAAATATGACGGATGACATCTGCAACCGACATGCCGGTGACTGCGACTATACAATCAACATTTTTTTGTGGTGCATCGCGTATCGTATTTAATATTTGTTGTTCGTGAGCAGATACCGAATGGACAGGCCTTGGCTTATCTGTAGAGACTTGTGTCTCGAAGCCAAGACATATGGCCAAGTCCTTGGAGGTGGTAATGGGAGTTGCACCTCTGCTAATAAGCAGATTTGTACCATATGAATTGTCAGCAAATATTGACCCAGGTATGGCCATGACATCTCGGCTGAAATCTTCCGCGTATTTGGCGGTAAGAAGTGAACCAGATTTTCTAGCGGCCTCGACTATGAGTGTTGCGTGAGATATTCCTGCCATCAGTCTGTTGCGGGAAGGAAATATCCACTTTCCGGTCTTATATCCAACTGGAAATTCGGATAACAGTGCTCCTCCATGATCTAAAATCATTGTCGCAAGAGTTCGATGTTCCTGCGGATATATAGCATCCCATTCTAGGGTGGATCCGGGAAAGGCAATGCAATGCAACCCAAGCTTCATAGCCAGCATGTGAGATATGCTGTCTATGCCTACCGCTAATCCAGAGACTATGGATATAGGCAGGCCTCGAAGATCAGACAGCACACGTTCCAGCGAATCTCTCCCATAGTGTGTCCAGTTGCGTGAGCCGACTATGCAGAGATACTTTGTGTGTACGGAAGAGGGTAATGAGCCTCTCACGTAAAGATTATTTGGCGGTCTGGATATGTTGCGCAAGGTTTCGGGATATCTATCTATACCAATCACACTTATTTCATGCATCTAAAATGTGCGTATGCGGCCAGAAAATAGTATCACTTTTTTTATTGAGTAGTTATTGCTATCATACGTTATATGTTGGATATTAAATTTATTAGGGAAAATAGGGAGGTTATAGAAATGGCTGCGAAGAAAAAGCGCCTCAAATTCGATATTAAGGAGCTCATAGAAGTCGATGATAAGAGGAAATCTCTCATGGCTGAGACGGAGTCGCTTCGCGCAGAGCAAAATGCAGCTAATGCAAAGATCGTTGGCGCTAAGGATGAAAAAGATCGTGCCACCCTGATCTCCTCGATGAAGACGGTTAAGGCAAAATTTGAGATCAAAGACGAGGAATTAAAAACTGTAATGAAGAAATGGCAGGACTTGATGCTACGAGTGCCGAATATTCCTGACATGTCTGTTCCTGATGGAGAGAGCGATGCCGATAATCAGGAAGTGAAATCATGGGGCGATAAACCATCCTTTTCATATGCTCCGAAGGATCATGTCGAGCTTATGTCTGCACTCAAAATGGTTGATTTCGAAAGAGGTTCAAAGGTTCATGGTTTTCGAGGGTATTTCCTCACTGGTGACGGAGCCAGACTGAGTTTTGCAATATGGAATTATGCACTGGATTTCTTCAGTAAGAAGAATTTTGTCCCAGTTATTCCTCCCATTGTCGTACGAAAATTAAATCTTTATGGCACGGGATATCTGCCCGGAGGTGAAGAAGATCTGTACAAGACTCAAGACGATGATTTTATGGCTGGAACAGCCGAGGTTCCCATCATGGGTTATCATAGCGATGAAGTTTTGTCTCCAGAACAGTTGCCTATGAAGTATTTGGGCTTTTCTCCGTGCTACAGAAGAGAAGCTGGAGCACACGGTAAGGATGTGAGAGGTCTTATCAGGGTTAATGAATTTTATAAGTTCGAGCAAGTAATATTGTGCGAAGCAAATCACGAGACATCGGTCAAACTGCATGAAGAATTAAATAGAAATATTGAGGAATTTATAGAAAGTCTCGGAATTCCATACAGGACTGTTGCAAACTGTGGTGGTGATCTGGGCCTGGGGCAAGTAAAAAAATACGATGTTGAACTATGGGTTCCCAAGGAGAATAAGTATAGAGAGATAGGGTCCGCATCGTATTTCCATGATTTTCAGTGTCGCCGACTCAATATTAGATACAAGGATGCCCAAGGAAAAATGAATTACTGTCATTCTCTGAATTCTACTGCCATACCCACACCGCGCATACTTGTTTCATTGGTAGAGAATTATCAGCAGGAGGATGGTTCGATAAAGCTTCCTGAAGTGTTAGTGAAATACTTTGGCAAAGATAAAATTTCAGTCTAAAAGATTTGAGTCGAAGCGCAAAAGCAGAAAGATATATTTGTCTTTAGGTATTGCGATATGTGTTGGTATTCTTGTATATGGTATTTCTGGCCTGACGAAAATTTCCGCATTTCAGATCACTGATATCACGGTCATATATAGCGATAAATCAAGAGCAGACATAATGAAGGCGGCTGCCATGGATGCCTTGTCTGGAGAATATTTCGGCTTGTTTCCCAGATCGAATCGTTTCATTTACCCCAAGGGTGATATTGCAAGAGCAGTTAGTAGTACATCCTTGGAGATAAAATCGGTTGTGATAAATAATCTCGATGCCAAAACGCTAGTTATAACAGCGTACGATAAGATTCCTCATGCATACATATGTATAGATTTGCCTGAAATAGATGAATTAACTGTACGAGGAAGCGAATGCTATGTTGTCGATGAAGCCGGTCTTGTATATAAAAGTCAGAACAATAATCTAGGCGAAATAAATACATATTTTATGGTAGGTATGAACGATCATGTGTCTGTAGGAACAAATATAAGGGCAGTTTTAGATTATGGGAAACTTCAAGATCTATTCAGTTCGTTGAATCATGCTGGTATTGTGGCGAAATCGTTGCTGGTAGATCCACTCGGTGATTATGAAATATATGCCCTAAATCCATCCGGGAAGTCCATGGCAGTCATAAGATTTAGCGGAAGCATGGATATAAACGAACAAAAAGAAAACCTTTTGGCTTATTGGCGAAAAATGGTTTCGGATTATAGAGCCAAAAATAATGTACTGGAATGGGAGGAAATAAAATTGAATTATCCCCCGAACGTATATGCTAGAGTTAGAGAGTGATAAAAATATTTCTAAAAATACTCATAGGCGGGTTGAGTGTTGTATTTATTTCAATATTTCTAGTCAGATTTGGGCAGGAGTTTCTGGAGCAATACAGACTGCAACTGCAGAGAGAGTCAGAGAATAATCAGATCGATAGAGGCTCAATCGAAATAAATGGATTTTCCAAGGTTGTAAAACTCGAGTCTACATTTGAGGAAGACTCTATAAATTCATTAGTAAATGGAACTAAAATTCCGGCTGATTATGCTATTACTGCGAGGGCGTATCTTATCAAGGATTTAAATACAGGCGAAATAAAACTTGCGAAATCCCATTCAGTTTCCGTACCCATAGCTTCGATTACAAAGCTTGTAACAGCTATCGTAGCTATACGATATGCTGATCTCTCAAAAAAAGTTGATGTTACAAATGTAATTTCTTCAGACAGCACGAGACCTGGTAGACGATATATGCAAGTCGGAGAACTTCTGTATCCATTGCTGATGACATCATCGAACGAATCGGCAGAGCTCATATCTCGATCGTACGGTCGCAGTAAATTTATAGAAAAGATGAATGAAACTGCAACCGAGATAGGTGCATATGGAATGTATTTTGCAGATCCATCAGGTGTATCGGCGAAGAATATCGCTACCGCGAATGATTTGGCCACCATGCTTTCATGGATAGATGACAATCATCCGGAGATACTTGAGATAACGTTACTGAAGGAAAAACGTATAGCTGATTACAATTTTGTTAATACGACGCACTTTCTCTCATGGGCAAACTACGAAGGTGGAAAAAATGGTTATATAGAAGCCTCCGATAAGACCTCAGCTGGGATATTTAAATTGGGATTTAATGGCCATCGATATGCCGTTATTATTCTGGGGTCCAGAAACAGGGATTTCGATACACTTGAGCTTATCAGTAAAATCAAATAGAGTGACTGAATGAATTTTTGGCAAAAGCTAAAAAAGCCTGTATTCGTATCGGCTCCTATGGCCAATGTGACTGATTTTGCGTTCAGAGAGCTTTTGGCTAAGTACGGTGAGCCGAGTGTTATCTGGACTGAATTTGTTTCGGCTGACGGCCTTGCTTCCGTAGGACGAAAACGACTTCTTATTGATCTCAAGTATTCTAGAAAGCAAAAGCCTATCGTTGCGCAATTGTTCACCGGCCATCCTGACAAAATGAGAGAAGCTTGTTGCATCGTTGCAAAAATGGGCTTCGACGGAATAGATATAAACATGGGTTGTCCTGACAGAGCTGTTGAAAAGCAAGGTGGAGGTGCAAGTCTTCTGAAATCCCCTGATCTGGCCGTATCGATTTTTCGATCAGCAGAACAGGGGGTTCGCGATGCAAAGAAGAGCATACCTATATCGATTAAGACACGACTCGGCTATAACAAGATCGATTTGGAACTGATCAAAAAAATGTTGGAGTTGGAAGTGCCAGTAATCACAGTCCATTTACGCACGAGAAAGGAGATGTCTCTCGTTCCTGCTCATTGGGAGGTCATGCCTCGCATTGTTGAATTGAGAGATTCTATAAGTCCAGAGACACTTATAATCGGTAATGGCGATGTGTCGTCGATGGCAGAAGCCAGAAGTCTGATCGCTAAATATAAATGCGACGGTGTGATGATAGGTAGAGGTTTATTCGGCACCCCTTGGTTTTTCCAGAAGCGAGCTAAGGACAGAAGTGTTAAAGAACGACTGGATATTCTCGTAGAACATGCCAAATTGTTTGATAAGAACTTTCGAGGTAAGAAGAATTTTGCCATCATGAGGAAGCATTTCAAAGCATACGTGACAGGGTTCGACGGTGCGAAGGAACTGCGAGTCTCACTCATGGAGACTGAAGATGCGAAGGACGTTGCCCGAGTCATAAAGACGTGGTATAAATCAAACTCTCAGCGAACAGTTTAGATCCGGTATTTGGCCCTATCGAGGATAAACTGTTCGTGTAGTTGTACATATCAATCGGGCCAGACCCGTTCAAGCTATGCCGTATAGGTCGAACTCGTTACGGCAGTAGGACTGTGCGTATTTCATGCCTTCGCCATGGTGTTCGTGCCACAGCCGGCTGTAGATAGCATTGCTGTCTATTCTTAGCCCTATCACGTCCTCCCTTGGACGACGACTCCGAAAGGACGATACGGTCGAGTAACGGCGGTCACATGACCGGATCCCGCACAATGATCATTACACTTGTTTGATCTTGTGCGGGTTTTTTTAATGCCTGCTTTGATATATACTTTCTCCTATGGTGGTTTTATATAGGTCATATAGGCCGGAAAAATGGTCTGATGTCATGGGGCAGGACCATGTGGTAAAGGCTTTGAAGGAGTCTGTTTCTGCAGACAGGATAAGTCATGCCTACTTGTTTTCTGGCTCGAGAGGCACAGGTAAGACGTCTGTAGCCAGAATATTAGCCAAGGAATTAAAAACTGCGTCTGATGATGTCTTCGAAATAGATGCCGCCTCAAATCGAGGTATAGATGACGTTCGCGAATTGCGTGAGCACGTGAACAATTTACCTTTTCGTTCAAAATATAAGGTCTATATCATCGATGAGGTTCATATGCTGTCCAAGGATGCCTGGAATGCACTGCTCAAAACTATAGAAGAACCTCCAGAGCATGTAGTATTCATTTTGGCGACTACGGAGATAGAAAAAGTGCCGGAGACCATAGTATCCAGATGCCAATGCTTCGTATTCAGGAAGCCGGGTAGAGAGATATTGAGAAAGCAGGTCGCAAGCGTGGCGAAAAAAGAAGATTTCGATCTCGACGCAGGAGCAAGCGATCTCATAGCACTGCTCGGAGATGGATCGTTCCGCGATGCTCTGGGAATATTGGAAAAAGTGATATCTATTTCGGCCGACAAAAAACTTTCTCGTGAAGAAGTCGAAGACATCACCGGAGCACCGAAGGCGATACTGGTAAATACATTTATTGAGGCCTATATAACAAAAAATGCTGATTCTGCATTGTCGCAATTAAATCGAGCCATATCTAGCGGTATATCAGTCAGCACGTACAGCACTCTGGTTCTGGAAAAGATACGAATGATATTTCTGCTTCAAAATTCACCAACATCTAGTGATGAGATAAAGGGGAAAGTGTCGCCGGATGATTGGGTGTTCATAGAGGAGCAAGCAAAAAAGAAATTATTGACACCGTCAATGCTTGTTGTACTCTTGGAATCTGTGGACGGTGTGAATAGATCGAGTGTGCCAGAATTACCGCTAGAAATAGCGGTAGTAAAAAATTGCGGGATCGTCTAATGGTAGGACGCGAGCCTTTGAAGCTCGCTATCTTGGTTCGAATCCAAGTCCCGCAGCCCTTGATCTGTACCCCATAAAGTGGACACACTTGTGGAGGTACCAATGTTTTCTTTTGTTAGAATTAAGAAGAAATAGACTAATCTTTGAGAAGCGCTCGGCTTATTGCGTGCATACAGATTTTGTTGTAGTTTGAAAACAGAAGAAAGGATTTCCCATGATGCTCGATACACTGACACCCGAAAGATAGGCCGAATTACGGCCATTTTCCCCTCATGCTCGGTTCGAGATTCCGTCTGAAAAACAAGGCCGGAATATCTTTGGTGGTTCGAAGGTCTGATGAGTAAATGGCTCACAGAGCTTGACGAGAAAAACAGGTGGAACAGGATTAGTTTCGACCAAGAGAGTGGCACAGAAGGTGGCATTGGTTCCGTCTACCTAAACGGCGAATTTATCGTCGGGTGCAAACTTTATTGGTATGACGGCACGCAACGTGGCACGCCCTTTGGTTACGGAAAAGGTTGTCTGTTCCGTGATCATGAAGGCAAAGGCGTTTACACTGTGCATCAGATCTTCCTGCTTACCGATGCGTTTGCGGAATATCTGAAAAAACAGCAGATCCCGTTCGTTATGAACATGAGACATCGTTCTGATCGAAATGAGATTTGCCGGGCGAAATTCCCAATCTAAGAAAGGAGCACGAAATGAAATGGAATGTAGTTTTGGAGTGTGCCTACTGTCCTGAATGGCACGCTAAGCAATTCGGCCCGTTCGATACTGCACCGGCGGCTGTGCGTGTCCTAAGGAAAAAGGGTTGGATTAACGAAAGCACCGGCAAAAAAGGATTGTGGTATGCCCAGATAAGCCGGTACACAGGGATTAACGCTTGTGTCAAAAGAATCAATTCGGGGGACGTTACAAAGTTGAGAAATCCCCGTAGGATTCCAAAGATGCGTTGTTACTTGCCCTGTTAAGCAAGTGTAGTCCGTATTCTCAGCCATCAGCGATGATGGCTTTTTTGTACTTGTATTTGTGGCGCCTCCAGCCCCACAGCCCTTTCGAATCGCAGGAAAGTCAAGCGTGGCCGCTTGTACGAGAGCGCCAGGCATGACAAAGAACGGGCCGCGCCCACCTCCGCCCTAATAATCTATGTGGCGCGCCTTTACGCACATACCCATATGCCTCCGCGCATTCCCCCAATTGCTAATCGCAATAGGGGTGCGCTCCCGGCATATCGGTATGTGCTAGGCGCGAACAAACCACGAGG
>CAZWUU010000004.1:0-28375 GCA_964637485.1 uncultured Candidatus Saccharibacteria bacterium | reverse complement strand
TTTACGACTATGATATACCAATTACAGCCAGTAAAAGAGCTACTGAATAACTTTATCCTTGAGAGTGGCCGGCTTCCATATCATATCAATAATAACCTTATCCCATATAAATGTCGCAGGAGCTTTCAAATAATTATTCCAAACGGACACTGTCGTACTAGCTACGTAGCTGAAATTTTCTTTTGTCGTAGGTGAATCGACAAGCGCTCTTATGTTGATTCCAAAGTAGCTTACGACCAGAAGAGCAATCACAATGACGAGTACCATCTTTATAAAGCCTCTCTCCCCTATTGGAGCCTGTTTTTTCATGACGTAATAATTATATCACTTCTAATTAATAGCAGGTAAATATGCGAGTGGATTCAGATACGCTTCAAATGAAGCGATTGGAAGAGTTGCTCCACTACAGCTCGTACTAGTTGTGAAACGTCTTATTTCTATTCCTGAAGATGCGTATACGCCGAAATGCAGATGCGGGCCAGTTGAGTATCCAGTATTGCCAGTATATGCTATGAGGTCCCCGGTAGTAACCCTTGAGCCAGTCTGCACAGCTATGAGAGACAAGTGTGCGTACAATGTAGACAAACCATTGTCGTGACGTATGAGAACCCATTTACCTAATGAATAGCATCGCGGATATATGTCTGTGTCACCCTGGCCCACAATCGTGCCTGATAAGGCCGCTTTTACTGGCGTCCCAACCATTGTTCCGAGATCTATCCCATTGTGGCCACGACCACTGTATAACTGTGCATTTCTAGACGCAAAATCAGTATTACCGAAATACTGAGTGATTCTTACATTGTTAAGTGGCCATATGAATACGTTCTGACCCGACTTCGGTAATTTTGACCTGTCGACCGCCAGCTTGAGCTCGGATTCAAGCTTTAAGATTTCCTGCTCAAAGGCCGCCATCAAACTCTGCTTCTCCCTTAAAATGCGTGAATAAGCAGATTCTGAATTTTTTGTATCGCTTAGGAGCTTCTTTTGCTCGTTAATTGTTGACTGTATTATCACCTTCTGACTACTCAATTGCTCATCCAGTCGCAGTAGTTCTGACCGAGCCCTTTCGACTGCAGACTTATTAACGATTAGAGTTTGTTTTTCCTTACGCAGACTACTTATCCTGTCCCGCAAACTAGATTCTAGTATTATCAGCTCATTGACAGTATTAGAAAAAAGTGTCAGAGACTGTCCTGATAGTAGTGACGCCAGTTCTCTTGCTCCATTATTGGCCTCAGCAATTTTCTTTATCGATGTTTCAATATATTTAATGTTATCCACTATACTGGACTCTGTCTTTGATATTTCTCCTGAAAGCATTTTAAGCTCAAGATTTTTTTGAAGAATCTTACCTTCGGTAATTTTTATATCGGCCTCGAGCTTTTTTCGTGTCAGTTCAAGTTCCTGGACAGTGCTTGAGAGTGACTTTGCCTTTGTGCTGAGCGATTGGATTTCGTATTGATAAGCTTTTATGTCCTCTTCCAATCGAAGTATTTCAGTATTTCGCGAATTAATTTGCTCCTGAATGCCTTGAATGGTTTGTGAGTTCGCATGAGCTGGTGCAACGACGATAAGCAGCAGCACTAAGTAACCCACCAAGCTGACTTTGCTCATGTGACTATCGATAATTACTGACCACATTTGACTATGGCCCTATTTATTCTATCGAGCGTTTCGTCTTTCTCAAGGATGTATGCTGCAGTAAACGGATCGGGCGATTTCTCCTGACCAGTAAGAGCGACTCGCAGAGGCCACAGTACGTTTCCCCTCCCATTATCTTCAGCATACTTCCACAGAACACCTTTGATAGATTCTGCCTCAAAATTAGTCGGACGAAGCCCTTGTAATAGTTCGTGGCAATTCTCCAGATGATTTCTAGAGGCATTAATGTCTGGATTCTTTTTCCAAATAAGCATTTCCTTGGGATAATCATCGATTTTGCTGATAAACCTCAATTCTCCTGACTCAGAAAATAGTGTTTGAATGTCCGAGAAACAGTCAATCTTCTCCCTGATAAGCGGTATGAGCTTGCCCATCTGTTCACTTCTTGTTGTTAGCCATTCCGGTATAAACAACATAGAGTTTGCAATAAAATCATCATCAGACAATTTTTGTATGTACTGACGGTTAAACCATTTGAGTTTGGTCTCGTCGAATATCGCCCCACTCTTCTGAACACGCTTGAGGCTAAATTCACGGACAATGTCATCGAATGTAAGTACTTCTTCGTCGTCGACTGGATGCCAACCGAGTAATGATAGATAGTTGATGACCGCGTCCTTGAGGAAGCCGCGCTTTCTGTACTCTGTGATCGGAACAGCACCGTTGCGCTTCGATAGTTTCGACCTATCCGTAGCTAGGAGCAAAGGAATGTGGGCAAATGTCGGGATGGTGGCACCGAGGGCTTCATATATGAGTATATGTCTCGGAGTGTTCGATATGTGATCCTCTCCGCGTATGACGTGAGTGATACCCATATCAGCGTCATCGACGACATTGACGAGATGAAAAACTGGTTCATCCATACTTTTCGCGATGACAAAGTCACCGAGCTCGGTTGTGTCAAATTCTATCTTTCCTCTTATCAGGTCATCAAAGACGACTTTCTTGTTTGGATTCTTGAATCGTATCACACGGTCTCTGTCACCTTCCTCGCTCGGAGTCTCTTCCGAAACATAGGCGTGTCCCTTATCTATGAGCTTATTAATCGCTTTAGCGTAAATTTTGCTTCTCTCTGATTGTCGATAAAATTCGTCGTATTTAAGACCCATCCACTCTAGACTGTCGATGATGTTATCTTCATATTCCTTCTTTGACCTCTTGCGATCTGTGTCTTCGATGCGGAGTATAAATTTACCGTGATGTTGTCGAGCATATATATATGAGAATAGTGCTGTTCTATAGCTACCGGCATGAAAATATCCAGTTGGGCTCGGTGCAAACCTTGTTACAACTTTATTCATACGATGATTATAGCAAAAATGGCGCAATCCGTGACTGCGCCATCTGTCTCGCTTCTGTTAGCCCTTTATATCATTACTAACCGATGAAGATCCTCGGAATATTTTCATCACCACATTTCCCTTCTGGTCCTTGAGAGGCAGATCAGTGGCCTCGTCAAATTTCAAGTCACCATTCTCAGTGTGAATCATTACGTAGTATGCTTGCCCATCGATGATAGGTTCACTGGTAGTGATCCTTACCGGTTGAATGCCGGCTGTCACCCATTTTTCCCCGATGACTTTACCAGGCTTGCCGTTGTCATCCCTGTGTATTACTACCCAGGCCGGTGAGGATAGATCGAGCGATGATATGTAAACCACATTTCCCGGGTATTGATCACCGACGATGATAGTGCCGACTGAAGTAGTTGTTGCTGAGGTTGTGGTCGGATCTTCGTCGAGTTTCTTATCCGAATTTCCATCCTTGGTAAAGACTATTACACCTATGATTATTAGAGCCACGACAACGATAGCAGTTACTACCCATTGCCATGTTTTAAGGCCCGATTCTTGTTGCATATTAATGAATTATTAGATTTGGTAAATAAACCGTTTGCTAGATTTTCACCCTATCATTTCTCATGTTCCAGTGCAATATCCAGAAGTGCGCTAGCTATGATCTTAGCACTATCTGTTCTTGAGAAGGCTTTGGCTCGGGATGACATAGTTTCTCGTATGCTATTGCTTCCGCATATGCGGTCTATCTCAGTTATCAGTATGTGACCATGCAAATTTGTCTCTTCAATAACAGATGCAGCTCCCGTCTTGCCATATGAGTATGCGTTTGCTGTCTGGTCATGAGAAATTTCTGGACTAAGCGGTATGAGAATAGAAGGGATGCCCCATGCTGCAATTTCAAATATAGTAGAACCTGCGCGTGATACGACTACTGAAGCAACTCCGGCAGCCATTCTCATGGCCAGGACGTTTAAATAATCATACGGATGATATCTATGAGCATACGGATGATCTTTGAGGACTATGCCTGTAGTGTTTGTCATTTCAGTGTAGTTATTTTTTCCAGTTTGATGAATGACCTGATATCGATTTAGAAGCTCAGGCAATGAATCGATAACGGCATTATTAACAGTCGTAGATCCTTGAGAACCGCCGAGAACAAGTACCACAGGAGTTCCCTCCTCGAGCTTAAGGAATTCATTTGCCCCGTTTGACATCGGGCTTGCTATCTCTGGTCTGATTGGATTGCCTGTATAAGCGATCTTCTGTCGAATTTTCTCACTAAAATGTTCTGATGCTCCCGGATATGATACAGCTATTTTTCTTGCGAACTTACTGGCCCAGCGATTTACCTTTCCTGGGTGCGCGTCAGATTCATGAATTATGACCGGGATACGTAATATTCTCGCAGCGAATAAGGCCGGAAAACTGGTATAACCACCCTTGCCGAAGACGACATCTGGATAAATCTTGTACATAGATATGGTTGCCTGAATGCAGCCTCCAGCTATTTTAAACAGATCAATAAAATTCATAAGCGAAAAATAACGTCGCCACTTGCCGGAAGTTATTTTGATGAATTTGACATCGTTTTCAAATAGCAAGTTAGAATCATATTCCTCGGTAGACATGAAAAAGAGCTCTGGTGTTAAAACTTTTCTTTCCACCAGGACATCATTCAGAGCCTGAATAACTGCAATTATCGGATAGAAATGTCCTCCTGTGCCACCACCTGTAAATAATATTTTCATGGCTAGATTATAGCACCGAGACAATAGTTCGCTAAGCCGTAATCTTAGTATATTTAGAAATATTCGCGACTATGCCTGCAGCTGCCAGGGTGACAATAAGCGCTGTCCCTCCCTGGGATACAAAGAGTAATGGAAGTCCTGAAACTGGTACTAGTCCTAGCATGGCTGATATGTTCAGGAATGATTCGGCGATAACTAATACTGCTAGGCCTACGGCAATCATGCTGCCAAATAAATCAGTACATCTGGTTGCGACCCGAAGTGCACTGGTGGCGAATAAGCAATACAGACCGAGCAACAACATACCGCCGACAAAACCGAATTCCTCGATGGCAACCGCAAAAATAGAGTCATCTGTTGGTTGTGGCAAATAGCCGAACTTTTGTACGCTTTGTCCGAATCCTCGACCCATGAATCCCCCAGATCCTATAGCAATGAGCGATTGGTTGATTTGGTACCCGGATGTTTGAACATTTGATGTTGGGTCGAGATATGTTCTAAACCTTTCCGTTGCGTAGGGCCGTTGTGTTATGACAAGAGTAATGAGAACGATGAAGCCAACGAATACTAGACCGATGTGACGAATGGGCATTCCTGAAACCATCAGCATAGACAATCCGGTTAATCCTATGACCACTAGGGTATCAGTATCAGATTGGAACAATAACAGTGCTCCAAGAATTGACATTATAATGAAATATGGGAATAAACCGTACCGAAATCTTAAAACTTTTTCTTTTACGTGATTAATCCATGCTGCAAAATAAATAATGCTGGCGATCTTCAGAAATTCAGATGGCTGAAATGAAAAAAGACCAAAATTGATCCAACGAGCTGCACCGTTATGACTCAGAGTAATTCCGGGAATAAATAGAAGTAAGTTCATTCCTATAGCCGCTATAAGAATTATAGTGGCTATTTTTCGAAAAAAGGTATGCTTAATTCGTGATAGTACAATAAAAAGTGTTAGTCCTATTAATAGATTCACAAATTGTTTTATGGCTACATGTTCAAATGATGCGCCGTTTTGCGTGAGAAGTCCAAGTGATGCAGATAGAAATATAATAAATCCGCCCAAAGTAAGAGCCATCGTTGAAAACAAATAGAAGCGGTCGATTTTAGCAGACGCAGCCATCACACTTTTATTGTATCACCGTTTTGGTCACGAGTTTTATCCTCAGGTGCAACTATTTCTGCTTTTCTGTGAGTCGCAATCTCATTATTTATAGACTGATATTCTGGAAGATCCTCAATCCTAGATACACCGAGATGTGCTAATAATTCAAGTGATGGTTTGTATAGGAAGCTTCTAGAATCCTCCGGGTTATCTACCCTTTCAATCAATCCTCTAATAAGGAGTGATCTCAAAATGAACTGAGAATTCACGCCGCGAATATAATCAATGTTTGTTCGGGAAATGGGTCCCTGATAAAGAATGATTGACAGCGTCTCCAGGGCGGCCTTGCCCAAATCCGACGACAGCTCATCCTTTCTTAATTTTTCGATTACAGATGATGCATCTCTTGAAGTCCCAAGCATAGCTTCATCATCGGATATGATGAGTGTGAGCCCCCTCCCATTCAAATCTGTCAGTAATTTTTCGAGACCACTTTTTACGGTCCTTACATCCGTGTCTAGTATGTCTGCCAGTTTTTTTATTTTTACCGGTTCTGCCTTATAAAATAATATTGCCTCTATCTGCTTTGATATATCCATATGTACAGTATATTCCTAATATGTAGGAACACCAACTTGCTTTGTCTCCATCTCAATATCTGCGAAATGCTCTGATTGAGATACCTGTAATACCCCTTGTTTTACCAGCTCGAGCATGGCGAGAAAGCTGACAATCACATTTACTCTTTCAGTTCGGTGCTTTGCGGTGAACTGACTGAAACTCATACGTAGCTGACCGGTAATTCGTTTTGTCAGGTCATTTATCATGTCATCCAGACTGATGATTTTCTTAACAGTTACTTTTGGCAGACTCTCGATTTTTGGAAGTCGTTTGAGCAGGTCTAGCATGATCGCGCATGACGTTGATAAATTAAAATTTTGATCCGGAGCAAATATTGCCAAATTAATTCTTTCATGTGAACAGCTATATATTTGCTGCGCGTCAAATAATTGCTCGACCATTTTACTTGCATCCTTGATAGATTTGTATATTTGTAATCTCAGCTCGAGATTTCTTATGTCGCCCTGCTCCTCCTCTGAGAGAGACAGGTCAGGCAAAAGAGATTTGGACTTTATGAGCAGAAGAGTCGATGCTATCAAAATAAAATGTGCCGATTCAGACATTGGTAACACATCAAAGCGCCTTATATGCGCAATAAAATCGTCGGTTACAGTGGCAAGCGCTACGTCATTGATGAACATTTTCCTCTTCTCAATGAGCTCAAGCAAAAGATCCAGTGGTCCTTCGAATGATTGAGTTTTGACTGTGAATGTCATTTAGGAAACACCGATTTTTCGTTTAATATCCGACAGTTTAGCCGAGGACCTTTCAGATGCTTTATTTGCACCATCACGCAGAATATGACGCACGTATTGGTCGTTCTGGGCCAGCGCAGCCCTTCTGTCCCTAAAAGGTTTAATAAATAAATCCAGATCCTCTACCAGTGCTTCCTTTAATGCCTTGTATTTGCCTATATTTGCCTCGTAGAGCGGTTTTAGATCCTGCTCTGGTCGAATGAGCCTATGAATAGCATAAACGTTTTTTGGCGTATCCCCTGATGAGTCTGTGACAATACCCATTACTGACTCGACTATCTCCTCGCGAGAGGCAAAGAGTGGAATGGTATTACCATAACTTTTCGACATCTTCTGTCCGTCGGTACCAGGAACAGTCGCTACATGATCCAATATTAGTGGTTCCGGCAACTTGAATGTATCGCCATAGATATTATTGAATTTCTGCGCAATGTCTCGAGTATATTCAACGTGCTGTTTTTGATCCTGTCCCACAGGCACCACATCAGCATCATAAAGCAAAATATCCGCAGCCATGAGAACGGGATAATTGAATGTACCTACGCTCACTTCTTTGCCCTTGGCTTCAGCATCCTTGAATGCATGAGCTCGCTCAAGATATGGTACTGTGACCACGGTGTCTAGAATCCACGCGAGTTCTGTGTGCGCAGAAATATCAGACTGTTTGAATATAACTGCTTTTGCTGGATCTAAGCCGATCGAAATATAGTCAATGGCTAGGTTTATAATGTTGCTTTCCATTTCCTGCCTATCTCGAATAAGATTTAGTGCGTGGTAATCAGCGATAAAAAAATAACACGAGTAATCACCACTTCCCAGCAAATCGGTAAATTGCTTCATTGCGCCAAAATAATTACCGATATGAGGTCTGCCAGTGGGTTTTACACCGGATAGAAGAATTTTTGACATAAAATAATTATAGCAAATTAGATATCATCTTTCTTCAGTTCTTCGATTATAGTGCGCGCGCGCTTAGAGAGTTTCTTGGGCATCTTAACAGTTACTTCTATGAGTAGATCTCCTCGCTTCCCATTGTTGCCAGGAACGCCCTTGCCTCTTATTCTGAGCAAATCTCCAGTTGACGTGCCTTCGGGAATTGAGATATCTATATCTCCGTCGAGTGCTTTAAATGGAACGTTTGCGCCAAGAAGTGCGTCAGATAGCTTTATCTGCAAGCCTGCTACGAGATTCAAACCCTCCTTTCTTATGTGGGTATGTGGTTTGACGTGAATTTTTACGTACATGTCTCCTGACACACCGCCTGCTATCGCCTCCCCCATGCCATTTAGCCGAATCATTTCTCCATCATCAATTCCGCTGGGAATTTTGACTATTATTTCTTGAGTGCGCTCGCTGATGCCGGAACCCCTGCATGTCGAGCACTTTTTTCGCGGGATTTGCCCCCTACCGTGACAATTATCGCAGGTCCGCTGTGTTGTGAATACACCGATGAACGATCTTCTTGTTTCGTTAATTCTACCTTTACCATTGCACACAGAACATGTATCCATACTCGAGCCGGTCTCGGCGCCAGAACCATTACATGCGCTACAGCTAGAATTCTTAGTTAACCGAATTTCCTTTTCAGCACCAAACACTGATTCCTCGAAACTGACACGTAAATCAACAGAAATGTCACTTCCACGTACCGATTTTTGAGCGTTGCCTCGATTACCTCCAAAAAAATCACCGAAAATATCACCGAGATCGAATTCGACATTTGAACCATTAGTGAATCCGGAGAAGTCGAAGCCGCCAAAGTTGCCAGGGTTAAATCCTGCTCCGTTCGAATATCCACTACCGAATGTATCGTATTGCTGACGCTTCTTGTCATCAGATAGTACTGAATACGCTTCGCTTGCCTCCTTGAATTTCTGAGACGAGGACGGATCGTTCTTTGTCTTGTCAGGATGATGTTCGTGAGCAATCTTTCGAAATGCTTTCTTTACATCCTCCTTAGTTGCGCTTCTGTCCAAGCCTAATATTTTGTAATAATCCTTCATATGATTTATAGACGGCACGCCTTGGTGTACACCAAGGCGTGCATCGTTCTATTATTTTTTCTCGCGGAATTCTGCGTCTTTTACACCATCTCCGTTTGTAGAATTACTGTCGCTGGGATCGGTGGAGTTACCTTTTCCGGTATTGGATGACTGATTCATGTACTGTCCTATCTTTTGAATTTCGTTTGACAGTGATTCAGTTGCGGATTTGATTTCGGTCATATCTAGAGGCGCCTTGTCTTTAGCGGTCTTGAGTGCAGCAATCTTCTGATCAATTGACGCCTTGAGATCGGCAGGGACCTTGTCGCCGGCATCCCTCAGAGCTTTCTCCGATGTATATACGAGTTGCTCGGCAATATTTTTCATTTCGATTGATTCCTTCTTTTGCTTATCTTCAGACTCATGTTTTGCGGCTTCCTGCTTCATTCGTTCTACTTCGTCCTTCGACAGTCCTGATGATGCGGTTATCTTTATTGAGTTAGCCTTGCCGGTCGCTTTGTCCTTGGCAGTTACGTTCAGGATTCCGTTTGCATCAATATCGAATGTCACTTCGATCTGAGGCGTGCCTCTGGGTGCTGGCGGAATACCATCAAGAATGAACCTGCCTAGAGATTTATTGTCAAGAGACATGGCTCTTTCACCCTGAGTAATATGGATTTCCACAGAACCCTGATTATCAGAGGCGGTCGAAAAGATTTGTGACTTCTGAGTCGGAACTGTAGTGTTCTTTTCTATGAGTTTAGTTGCTACTCCGCCCAATGTCTCTATGCCCAGAGATAGGGGTATCACATCAAGGAGAAGAACATCCTTGACTTCACCGCCGAGAATGCCTCCTTGTATCGCCGCGCCCACCGCAACCACCTCGTCGGGATTCACACCCATGTGAGGATCTTTACCGAAAAACTGCTTCACAGCATTTTGAATCGCGGGCATTCTGGTCTGACCGCCGACAAGTATTACCTCGTTGATCTCTCCTAGTTTAAAGGGGGACGCTTCCAGTGCTCGCTTGGTAATCATCATCGAACGATCGATAAACTCACGTGTCAATTCTTCTAGTTTTGCTCGTGTAAGTGTCTCCAGAAGATGCTTAGGCCCGTCTGTTCCAAGAGTTACGAATGGAATATTGATTTCTGTTTGAACTGCTGTAGATAGTTCTATTTTTGCCTTTTCAGCCGATTCATCTAGTCTCTGCAGAGCCAACGGATCTTTCCTTAGATCGATGCCGTTCTTTTTTAGAAATTCCTCTGCCAACCAGTTGACAATTTTTGCATCGATGTCTCTCCCGCCCAGATGAGAATCTCCGTCTGTAGATTTCACTTCTACCACATCATCTCCAACCTCTAGGATTGATATGTCGAAGGTACCGCCACCGAAATCGAATACTGCGATTTTTTCGTTTTTCTTTTTATTGAATCCATATGCAAGTGCAGCCGCTGTTGGTTCGTTTATGATTCTTTTAACATCAAGTCCGGCAATTTGTCCCGCGTCCTTTGTGGCCTGTCTTTGTGAGTCATTGAAGTATGCAGGAACAGTTATTACAGCTTCGGTGATTTTTTCACCCAAGCGTGCCTCAGCATCATTTTTTAATTTCTGCAATATCATTGCTGATATTTCTTCTGGCCTTGTCCATTTTCCGGACAAATTTACCTCGATTCCTCCATTAGATGCCCTCCTTGTTTCAAACGGGACGTTTTTTATATCTTTCTGAACACCCGGCTCATCGAAGTTGTGGCCCATGAAGCGCTTGATCTGAAATATTGTATTTTTCGGATTCGTTACAGCCTGTCTTTTTGCAAGGAGTCCGACAAGGCGCTCTCCCGTCTTAGATTGTGCAATGATGGAGGGAGTGGTTCGTGCACCCTCTGCATTTTCTAGGACTCTCGGCGTACCTGCTTCCATTACAGCCACCGCTGAAAATGTCGTACCCAGATCGATGCCTATTATTTTTGACATAGTTATATATGATTATCTTTATAAACACTAATAAAAAGCGACAGCGAGCAATTGTTTATAAATTGCCATCGCTAAAATTATGCTGACAGGGCCGGCGCTCTTGTTGGTTGACTAGATATCAGATGCTCTAGCGAAAAATATGGGGATATAACTGGTCTAAACGGAACAAAAAAATTATCGTTGTTATCGATTGATGAAAATGTGCATGATAAACAGTAGTTGTTTGAGACTGTGCCGTTTAGAGAGAGAATTTGGTCGATTGGAATAGCAGATAGTATACGAGCCTTGATCTCATGGCCATCCTCAAAAAAAAGTATTAGTACTCTGAAACGTCTACCTTGCTGATCGCTAAGGATTCGTTCGACAAGTTTCGATTCGTAAAACGGTACTATATTCATGTTCTGATTATATCAAAAATATACACCAGTCAAGTCTATTTGTACTCTCCGACCTTAACCTTTGGGGGTCTGATGTCTTTACCATTTAACGCATAACCCTTTTGTATGACAGCGACGATCTTGTGATGTTCGTCCTTGGAATCTACTGAGATATATTCGGAAGCTTCATCTCTCATAGGATCGAATGTTTGGCCGATTGGATTGATTTCAGTCAATCCGGAATCCGCAAGAACCTTCCTGAGCTGATTGTGTATATACTCAACTCCAGTTCTCCAGTTGGCATCGACCTTTTCCCAGGTCTCCTTATTTGAGACTGCGAAATCGAAACTCTCCAGCACGGGTATCAGGTCTTCAATCAATCTCTCGTTCGCAAACTTAATGAATTCTTGTCTGTCAGCCTCGTCGCGCTTCCTAGCGTTGATCAGATCTGCCTTAGCTCTTTGCCATCCAGCAAGGTACTCAAGTCTTTCTGCCTCGCATTGCTTAAGTTTTTCCTTGATTTTGACCAGCTCGGCATGGATGTTATCCTCGGAAACAACCGAGTCGTCCAAATAATGATCGTCTTGCCCCATATTAAAATTCTTATCTTTATTATTTTTCATTGCGTATGAAATATACCAAAAAAGCGCAAATTTTTAATAGTGCTGTCGATATGATATCTTGTGGCTATCTCTTTGCCCACTGCGGAGACTTTCTCGCCTTCTTCAAGCCGAACTTTCTTCGTTCCTTGGCTCTGGCGTCTCTCTTGAGGAATCCGGCTTTCTTCATTTTTCCTCTAAGTTCTAAATCATATACCGTCAGTGCTCTAGCTATGCCGTGTCGCAATGCTTCAGATTGCGCAGATATGCCTCCGCCAGACAGTTTTGCAGTAACATGGAATTTCTGAGATATTCCGGATGTTTTGAACGCTTCGCTTGCTGAATGCTTCATAAAATCTGTCGGAAAATACTGTTCCAGTGTCTTGCCGTTTATTTCATATTTTGATTCCTTTGCTGGAAATATTCGCACGCGTGCAACTGCAGTTTTTCTTCGTCCTACAGCTTCGAAATATTTATTTTGTGTCTTGGTGGCATTCATATTATTCCTTGATGATTAATCTCTTCATTCTGTGTCCGTGAAGCTTGTTTCTCGGAACCATTCTTTGTATTGCTCTGCTAAAAACTTCTGAAATTCCCCTTCGCTCTATGAGCTTGGATAATGATTCTTCGTTCAGGCCTCCTCTGAAACCAGTGTACGTAACATACTTTTTACCAACACTTTTCGTTGCTGGTATATCAACCTTGCTAGCGTTGATTATTTCAACAGTGTCATTGGTGACGCTATTTTTCGCGAATGAGGGTGAATGTTTGCCCATTAGGTGATGTGCCGCCATAGATGCGACTCTGCCAATTTTTTTTCCTTGTGCGTCTATAGTATATTTCATGTGATTATACAAATTCGATTAATGCCATTGGGCTACCGTCCAAATCTCGGTTAGGAAGCTTAACTATGCGTATATATCCGCCCTTGCGATCTGCGTACTTGGGACCAATTTCTACAAAAAGCTTCTTTGTTTCTGACACGCCAGATATTCGAGAATTAATAAGTCTCCGAGATGCTACACTGTCAGTTCTGGCCTTGGTGACCAGCTTCTCAACGTATGGTCGGAGTTCCTTTGCCTTAGATAATGTTGTCTTGATCTTGTTATCGCGTATGAGATTGCGCGCCAATGATCTCATCAGAGCATGCCTCTGGTTCTTTTCTCTGCCGAATTTTCTTACATTGGAATGATGGCGCATGTGAGTGTGATTATTGCTTCAAAATGATACCGTGCTGAGCTAACAATTTCTTGATCTCTTGCATACCCTTCGCGCCGAGCCCGTCGACGTCCATTATATCGCTCTCTTTCTTTCTGGCGAGACCACCCAGTGTCCTGATGTTTGCATTTGTGAGCGCTTTGACTGTCCTCGAAGATAGATCGAGAGCATCGATCCGCGTCTTTAGGAGTTCAGTGTCAACCTCCTTCAGGGATTCCTGTACAGAGCCAGTCGAGCTAGACGTATCTTCGCTCTTTTGGCTGACTTCAGGCTTCGCCTCCTCTGTTTCCACAAAACCAACAACTGACTTGAGCTGTTCTATCATGATAACGATTGATTTTTCCAGAGCCTCTCTCGGTGCGATGGTACCATCTGTCTCAATAGCCAACCTTAATCGATTGAAATCAGTCCGGTCGCCAACGCGCATATTCTCAACTTCGTAATTAGCCTTTCGTATTGGTGTAAATGTGGCGTCTAGATTAATCATTCCTATATCAACTCTCTCTTTTTGAAGAATTTCCTTCGAAACATAGCCGAGTCCTTTTTCGACGTGAAGTTCCATAGAAACGTTCGATGATTTGTCAGTGAGAGATACAATGTGTTGTTCAGGATTTAGTATCTCGACCTGGCCGGGCAATTCGATGTCCTTGCCCTTGAGCTCTACGGCACCCTTGCCACTAAGTTTGAGCACAACACCCTCATTTCCGGTGAGACGCAGACGGAGTTTCTTGAGATTCAAAATAATGGTTATAACATCCTCCTTTACTCCATTTATAGCCGAGAATTCGTGCTCTATGCCATCGATTTTTACTCGAGTTATAGCAGCACCTGGAAGAGATGAAAGGATAATTCGGCGTAGCGAGTTACCGAGTGTGTGGCCATAGCCTGGGTACAAGCCATCTATTTCATATGTGCCATGAACGCCTTCTTCTCGGACGATTCGTGGCTTTGATGGAAGTACTATATTGTGTGACATGTTTGTTGTATTAAATGAGGGAATAATTATAATTTAAAAAGAATGATTTGTCTAGCGTGTGTAAAATTCAAGCACTGACTTAATGTCGAATAACAAATCGCTGGTCTGTACTGTCGGCTCTCCTACTATCTTGATCTCCCTCTTCTCGGCGTCAAGTGAAATCCATGCAGGAATTGTTGCGTTTTTTATTTCCTCATCCAGCCTGCTGAAGACGGGTTTTCTCTTGCTACCCTCCCTTATAGACACGACATCGCCCATCGATACATCGAATGATGGAATTGTAACCTTCTTGCCGTTTACCGTGATGTGGCCGTGAGAAACAAGCTGTCTCGCAGCTGATCGAGTAGGAGCAAAGCCTGCTCGCACAACAACATTATCTAGTCTACCCTCTAGGGTTCTAATCAGGTTTTTTGCGTTGTCGCCAGAAGTTTTCAAAGCTTGCTTGACATACTTTGAGAATTGACCACCCTGCACGCCATAACTGTATCTGGCCTTTTGCTTTTCGAGCATCTGCTTGCCGTATTCACTCTTACCACCCGGCCTCCTTCCAGTCTTGGCCTTTCTCTGTGCGCGCATAGCGTACTTCTGTGTCTGTGTCTTTCTGAAAACGGGTGTTCCCAGATATCGAGCCTTTTTGTATCTTGGTCCTATTTGCATAATAATAAAATATTAGACTCTTCGTGGCTTTTTAGGCTGAGGTCCATTAAATGGTACAGGTGTCGCATCTTTAATCGATGAAATCGTAATACCCTTGCTGATAAAACCACGGATGGCAGATTCTCTGCCAGATCCTACACCTTTGACTACAACATCAACCTCCTTCATTCCGAGGTTTTGAGCTTTGAGTGCAAGCGTCTCACCCACTTTCGCTGCAGCAAATGGCGTACCCTTCTTTGCACCACGAAAGCCTGCTCCACCAGAAGTGCCCCACATGAGTGCATTGCCCTTCCTGTCAGTCAACATGACGATAGTGTTGTTGTAGGTTGACTGCACATGCAAAATTCCGGCATCCACATGCTTCCTTGACGATGACCCAGCTTGTTTTTTTGCTGTCTCACCTGATTGATCTCCCTGTGTTGTAACGATTCGCTTTTTTCCCATGTTATTTTATGTTTTTTCTTCCTTTCTTCTACCGGATCCCATTGTCTTTCTGACATTACCCCTCACTGTTCTCGAATTTGTCTTTGTTCTCTGCCCACGCACTGGTAAATGCCTAGCGTGACGAAGGCCTCTGTATGCCTTTATATCCTTAAGCCTCTTAATGTTTGATGCAACCTCGCGTCGTAGGTCACCCTCAATTCTGAAAGTATCGATAAGTTTTCTGATAGCGTTTTCTTGATCTACCGTGATATCCTTGGCTTTAGTATCAGGACTAATTTTTGTATTTAAAAGTATGCTTTTTGCGCGCGCTCTACCAATACCGTGTATGGCGGTAAGCGCAAATTCAATTCGCTTATTATCTGGAAGTGTAATACCTAATATACGCATAAAATGATTATCCCTGGCGCTGCTTGTGTCTGGGATTAGACTTACAAACGACATAAACGTAACCGCCTCTTCTAACGACTTTGCACTTAGGACATATTTTCTTGACTGATGCCTTTACCTTCATATTAGAGACGTTTTGTTATGCGCGCTCTTCCGCCGTATGGATCTAGCGTAAGCTCTACTTTATCGCCGACCAAGACTCGAATGTGGTTCATTCTCATTTTGCCTGCCAGATAGGCCAAAATGATAGTCTCGTTTTCTACACCGTTTAAAGAAACTTTAAACAACGTATCAGGCAAAGCCTCTGTGACTGTGCCCGTGGCTATTTTCTTTGATTCCTGAGCTTTATCCATGCGTATTAACGCGTCAGACGATATTAGCAGATGATATTTAAATCGTCAAACGTCCAGTATTATTTAACGTTGATAATTATGCGGTTGTGATCCTTGGGAATGCTATTTCCCCATGATGGGAATAGTTCCACGACAGTCTTGGCCGTGTCGACAATTCCTGTATATTGACTGAGCACAGACGTCGTCTTGGATAGTGGTTGACCTGCTAACTTGCCCTTAATTTCCTCGATAGGAACTACGCTGGTGAGTTTAAGCGAACCACTAAATCTGGCTATGAGTGGATTTAATCGTACAGGGTCCCATGATTGTGGATTTGTAATTACAAATGACAATGATTCCAGACCGTCTGTGTCATATTTTCCTGAGAAAACGCTCAGTTTTTCTTTTCCGAGTAATTTAGATACTAAATCGGATTTTTTGAAAACAACTTGATGAAGAGTGGCGGTTACGGAAAGTGAGGCGATTTTTGCAGTATCACCACCAATGACAGGAGCGCTGGTGCTGGTAGCGTACGCCTTGTCAAAGCTTATGTATCCATCAGGAACCGAGGCCCTAGCCTGATTTGACAATGCTCTGAACAGGGCCGATTCTAATTCTTTTGTTGTTGACGCCAGAATCCGCGAATTAACAGTCTTTTTTGTTCCTGTATAACCACCTTTTATGTCGCTGGTCATTCGTGCGTATATGCCCTCATAACGCGGTGAGTCCTTGTAGGCGACTACTCGAAGTTCTCCTGTTCCCTCGGTTCTTGGCTGATTATATGCGGAACCAGCCTGATCTGCCACCACGGTAGTCTTCAGACTACCTGGCAGGATGGTACCTCGAGATACAGTGTATCCGGGAATAACGACAGAGCTGGGTAATCTGTAAACTAGTCCGTTATCGTTAGAAAGGCGTGTTCCTGCTACGAGTCTCTGTGATGAGGTAGAATGGCTGTTGTAAAGCGTAATATTACCTGTTGCCTTGGTGGATACGTAAGCTCCATCGATTGCAGGAACCGAGGTCGATGCCGTGCCACTGTATTTTATGATTTCGTATTTTACGTTGTCTGCTGTCGATGTTCCTGTGGCAATCAATGTAACTGAATCAATTTTTGCATCAAGACGTACAGGATTTAGATGAAATGTAGCTCTCGAATAGCTTGTGCTAGCTATAAAGGCGGTACCAGCTATGATTGCAATGACCGCGATCGTGATGGCAGCCCACATTCGAGCCGACTTTCGAGTAGCTGTTTTTTTTCTTACTTCACGCTCGGGGGGTGGTGTCACTGAAATTTTCGGTCTGCGGATCTGTATAATTTCTGCCTCAGTATCATTTCGTGATATATAATCTTTTTGCCCCCTCGTAGACGATGTTCTCGAGCTCTCTCCGCCATTTCTTTCATGTCTGCTCCCTAATGGAACATCCCTTATAGAACGCTTGTCGCTAATTTTTATGTCTTCTACTCTTCGTGGCATCGATTTTATGATAACACAAATGAATGAAACCTATTATTACTGAACACTGTGTATAGCTGAGGCGTATACTGTGAGCATATCAAGTCCCAGATTGTTCACACTTGCGCCTGGACGATTTGATTCTAACGTTCTCACTAGAAAATTTTCGTGAGACTTGCCCATGAGATATATTGTTCTCGGGATGGTAGTTAGTGGATCTATGCCCTTGAGGAGTCTCTCCACCTCTGCATACCAATACTTTCCAGCTTCATCTATATCTACCGATATTTCACTGGAATGCACACTATCAAGCTTATTACCTATGTATAAGCTGATCAGTGAATCAGCGGTATTAAAATCCATATTCCTTCCCTTGGCAAATTTTCTTACAATGCCATATATGCCTATGGGCATGGTACCAAAAAATGTACAGTGGCCTTCACTTACCACTACAATATCGGTAATCTCGCCGTGGACATGAATAAGAATATAATTATCATTATTTAATACGATGTCATTTTTCAGTGCCACATATTGAAGTAACAATGAGGAGTGAAAATGAACACCCTTTTTTCCTACTATGTGTGCGACTACATCATTCAATCTAGATACAGCATCACTGCCTGAGATTGATATGGAGTAGGAAATCATAGCTGATCTTGCTATCTTCCCCTCCCACTTTTCAATAGGGTAACCATTTAGTCGTACATCAAATATTTTTTCCTCTATGAGTGTGGTCGAGTTCCTGCTCTCCGATTGTAGCTTGCGTCGTTCTTCCTGTAGAATTTTCTCCAATCTAGAACGAGTTAGTATTGTGGGCTTATCAAACTCAACTGTCATTATTCTGGCCTGCGATACTGACCAGGGAGCTGACAGTATAAAATGAACTTCATCTATGCGCCTACCTAAATCAGGTATTGATCTTGCGCTGAGCGATAGCGAGTGATGTTTTAATACATTTTCACATACTTTAGTGACATTCGATATGACATTTTTAACCAGCTGTGTTGATGTTATTCCTCTATGAACGGGCATATCGATCTTCTCTGTGAATAGAATGTGAGGAAATTCGTCACCGTCTCTTAATACGAGCGAGCCACGTATCACGGTACTCTGGATTTCAAGCATAATATACAGCTTGTCGGCTGACTTACACTGAAATAACATGTATCTATTTTAGCACGGCCTTTATTCTGCGAATACCGCTCGCTACAGCCTCTTCCTTTATTATGACAAACTTGAGATTGCTATTTCCAACAAGGTCACCAGTATTGGAGACGTGTGGGCCACCACAAAACTCTTTTGAATATGCGTTTTCGAGGTCGCTTCCGATGAAATAAATGGAAACATTGTCCGCGTATTTTTCACCGAACAGGTGTCTTGCACCGGTTTTCAATGCATCATCTTTCGGCAATATGATTTGATGAACAGGCAACTTTTGAGAAATTTTGTCATTAACAATCTTCTCAATTTGGAAAATTTCATCAGCAGTCAATTTTTGTGGATGGGAGAAATCGAATCGTAATCTCTCGCTTGTGATATTCGAGCCACGCTGATTTGCCTCATTGCCGAGTACATCATGAAGAGCCTGATGCAGTAAGTGAGTCGCCGTATGAAGACGCAATTGCATATCACTATTAGAATCCGATAAGCCGCCCTTAAATTTCTTTTCTGAACCACTTCGAGATAATTTCTGATGCTCTGCATACAGCGCATCGAACCCTTCCCTGTCAACGGATTTCGATTGTTCCCTTGCAACACCTTCGATCAGCTCCAGGGGCAGTCCGTACGTGCTAAACAACATGAATGTCTGTTTACCCGTAATAACCTCTGAATCTATTTTCGACAATTCACGAAGTCCAGATTTGATCGCTTCTGCAAACTTAGAGGACTCATCCGATATCGTGGCTATTATTCTGTCTGCCATACCTGCTAATTCTCCGTAATGATCACCGAAATACTTAACCACCGCATGGACGCAGTCAACTATCGCCTCTCTCGGCATCATCTTACTATCGCTCGATATGATCGCCTTTCTTATGAGTCGTCGAAGCACATAGCCTTGATCAGTATTTGACGGAGATACTCCATCTGCTACTAGTATCACTGATGCTCTAATATGATCTGCAATGATGCGCTGGCGTCTCGGATCTGAGGTAAGTTGCGATGCAATCGCCATGAGATTGCTGAAAACGTCAGTATCAAAAACACTTTTCTTGCCCTGCAATATAGCGCATATTCTTTCGAAACCTGCACCTGTGTCTACATTCTTTTTCGTCAGTTTGCTGACTATTTTGCCGTTGATCTTCTCATATTCCATAAAGACATCGTTCCATATCTCAACAATTTTTTGTTCACTGTCGGCACGATCATATTCCTCCGGACTGAGATCTCCGAGCCCTGCGGATGTGACATCGTAAAACATCTCTGAACAAGGTCCTGTCGGACCTGTCCAGGTATCACTTCCTTTGACTGCCGGCCACCAATTTGACTTTGCATCCTTGAAATATATTCTGTGTGCAGGTATGCCCGCCTTTATCCAATAACTCGCTGCTTCAGTGTCTCTCGGTGCATTCTCATCGCCAGCGAATACTGTTATATATAATCTGCCTGGATCTAGTCCAAACCCCTCTGATTTACTCGTCAATAACTCATAACTCCATTTTATAGCTTCTTCCTTGAAGTATGTTCCCAAGGACCAATTCCCCATCATTTCAAAGAATGTAAGATGGGTATTATCTCCAACATCATCAATATCAGTTGTGCGTAGACACTTTTGAACATTAGCGAGCATGCCTCCTTGCGGATGTGCTCTGCCCATAAGATATGGCACCAATGGCTGCATTCCGGCTGTGTTAAACAGCACAGTTGGATCGTTTTCAGGTATTAAGGATGCTGACGGAATGATTGCGTGTCCTCGCTTACTGAAAAAGCTTAGAAACCTAGTTCGGACTTCCTGAGAACTCATGAATGTGTGCGTGATTGATTTCATAGACCAAATATAGCAGTTTAGACGAGGTTCTTCAAAACCGAGAAATCCTTCAGTAGAACATCTCTCATTCCACCATTGTATAGTGCGCTCGCAGGGTGATATAAAGTTAGTACCTTTTTCGGATAGTTGTCTACTCGAGTATCAAAAAACATTCCATGGATTTTGCTGATTGGCTCGAGCTCTATTTCATCGATATATTTACGCATGATATATGCCATGGAATATCTGCCTAACGTAGCAATGATCATTGGCTGAATGATGTCTATTTGCTTAAAAAGATATCTTGAATACTTATCGATTTCATCTGCGGTTGGATCTCTGTTTTCCGGCGGCCGATCCTTAACAAGATTCGTAATATATACCGCATTTCTAGACAATGAAATGGATTCAAGCATTGTGTCGAGAAATTTACCTGATGCACCGCAGAATGGCCTGCCGGTCCTTGCTTCATTCAGGCCGGGAGCTTCTCCTACAAACATGACCTTCGCGTCATAATTTCCTTCCCCGATTACAGGGAAAAAATTGTTATCCTTCCTGTATTTATATAAAGGTAGTGATGAGTCGGCAAATAGCTCATCTCGCACAAGTCGCATAGCATCAAACTTAGCTGAATTCATTTATTTACAAATACAATGGCACTCTGTGCTTCTTCGATAATTTTTTCCTGATCTTCAGAATGTATGCCAACCTTGTTCAGAATCGATGGATTACCGATGATATCAAGGCACGTCAGCACGTTCAGTCCGATCAAGTTTTTCTTGTCCTGACTCGACAATGCCGATAGGCATGTTATGGGATAAAGATTATTACTCTCAATAATGTCGTGCAAATTGTCCTTATTCGGATAATTCCAGCTTACCAGTCTGATCTTATTACATTCAGCATATTTAATAGCCAGGTCGGTGAATTTTGTGTTCGTAAATAACCAACGTCCATCGTGTGATAATTTTCTCTCCAGGCCACCGTAATTGTAATTATTTAGAGATAGATCATCGAATCGAGCCTTTACATACAAGACAACCTTCAGATCAGACCGAAGACCAACTTCATTATGAAACTTCGCTTCGACCATGTCTAATCTATCGTTTTTCCATGCAATGACATCCATTTCGTGTGGAACACATACACCCATGACCGTCTGATCGGTTAGTATTTCGTAGCCCCAGAGTTGGAATATTCGAGCAACAAATTTCTCGAATGGAAAACCATCAGGACCAAGTTCGAACATGGCCCTGCGAAGTGAATATTTGACAGCGGTTTTCTTGTGGCGCTTTTTTAATAGTTCAAACGCTCGGCTATATATATCTGTCGTTGACATACCGTCCTGTAGCTCCTTCGATATCTCACTGGTTACATCACTTATAGAAGCAGGGCTAGCGCCAGCTCTCTTAAGTGAACTGACGAGCTTTGCCTCTTCGAATGTCTCCTTTGTTCCATCTGACTTAGTTACAACAATGTTTGGATACATGGACAGATTATACTATGATACCGCCCCCCAAGCATATATTACCCTTATACAACACGAGTGACTGTCCTGATGCGGGCAAATCATCACAATTTGCCATTGATACCTCTGCTCGGTCCGCGGCCACATTCATAACTGTACACCTGAAAGGCCTGTCTCTGTATCTGATTTGGGCCTCATATTCAACGCCCATCTTGGGCTCATGGTTGATCCAGTTAGCGTTACAAATGCTTAAAATCTCGCCTGATATCACCGGTGATGGATCATGGGAAACTGTGATTGTATTGTTCACTATATCCTTGGATATTACATAAAACGGCAGATCCTCACTCGTCTTATGTGTCACTGTAAACCCGTGGCGCTCTCCTATAGTAAACATGGTAGCTCCCGGATGATGTCCAATTATGTTTCCGAATGTATCTATAACATTGCCCTGCATGGTATCCATATATCTAGCCAGAAATTGTTTTATGTCTATTTTGCCGACGAAGCATAATCCCTGACTATCCTTCTTCAGGGCGTTAGGTAGACCAATTTTCTCTGCTGCATGTCGAACCTGACTCTTTCGCATGTGGCCAATTGGAAACAAAACGTGTTTGAGAATGTCTTGATTTAGATTCCACAGAAAATATGTTTGGTCCTTATCCTGATCAATACTTTTAAGCAGTTCCGAGTGATTTGATGTCGTGGATATTCTGGCATAATGGCCGGTAGCTATCATATTTGCCCCGTTATTCATTGCCCACCTATAGAAGGCGCCGAACTTTATCTCCTTATTACACATAACGTCAGGATTTGGAGTCCTGCCTGTCTTATATTCGTTGACCATGTATTCGATCACAGACTCCTTGTACTCCTTCGATAGATCAGCGGTTTTAAATGGGATACCAAGATGTGCTGCCGCTCTCATTGCATGTATACGTTCTGATCTCCAGTTGCAATCCAGCCACTCTGGTTGCCACGTCTTAATGAAGACGCCTACCACATTGAAGCCTTGCTTTTTCAGCTGGTGTGCGGAAACAGAGCTGTCGACGCCACCAGACATGCCTACATAGACTGTTATTTGCTTAGAATTTGAATTCAATCAATATATTTATATTTGTTGATCACGTGTCCGTCAAGGTCTTTTGCATAGTACATCTTGCCATTATCACCCGTCAGAAAGAATAAAAATTGCGACTTAGTAGGATTTATCGTATCCCTTATAGCATCAATACCTGGGTTTGCAATAGGAGTTGGTGTAAGACCTGGCTTCGTATATGTGTTGTATGCTGATTGCGTAGCTAGGTCACTTTTTGTTAGCTGAGCGGATGTTTTTCCAGTCAGATAATAAAATGGTGCGTCGACCTGAAGAGGCATATTTATATCTAACCTTCGCCATAAAATACCGGCAACCAGCTTTCTATCAGTTGAATTATTAGCTTCTCTTTCGACTATTGAGGCCATGGTTATAACGTCGGATAAATCTCTGCCGAAACTATCGATCTCTGACGAAATTTTCTTGATAGCTCGATCAAACGAGGTTTTCATACTCCTGACAACATCATCTGGCTTCACATTTGTAGGCCAAAAATATGTTTCCGGAAGCAGATAACCCTCCGCGTTTTTTGCTATCTGAAGAAACGTCTTATCGTCGAAGTTTGGTAGTGCCTTCTTAATAATTTTTGCTACACCAGCAATATCCGTACCCTCAGGTATTGTGATTTTTTTGGTTTCAAATCCATGGTCTCCATTAACGAGTCGTTGAGCGATTTTTAGTACCGATTCTGGTTTGCTGAATATATATTCGCCAGTTTTTACTCCTGCTGTCCCATCCAGCATGGTCGCGTATATCATGAATAATGTTTTTGATCTTACATATCCCTCGTCGTACAGAATATCAGCAACCTCGCGTAAGGTAGATCCCTTCGTTATATCTAGTGATGTCCCGGCAGGAAATCCTCTCGGAGACGATGATGCAAATGTGACCAGGATAATGATCACGGCCATGACCAATACAGCAGAATTAACAACTCGTTTATTGGTAATCATAATTAGACAGGTAGGTTTGATGGTGCTTCGCCCTTCTTGGACGGTACACGTTCCAGAGTTGGAGTCGCAGCCACTGAACCGGGTAAATGAAATATGGTAGCAAGCTCCTCAGTGTTTAAAATAAGACTACTTGTCTTAAATGGCGCATAAAAGCCGGATCGTCTCCTGTAGGCCATAAGGAATCGTCTCGATTGGTAATTTCTGCGTGTGCCCTTGTAATCCTGCCAGGGATAATCAAATTTTGCCAACCACTTGTCGCCGTTTGGTCTAAATCCATTAAGGTGTTCTGAATTAAACTGCTTAAGACTGGATATGATACCGCCTATGCCAAATGGTGTATCGAATATGTCCCTCTTTGCAATATATGCGCCTCTTATAACCACATCGAACGGGAGCTTCTGTAGTTTTCGTTCTATTGCCTTGACTACATCGCGCTCGCCTTCGGAAAATGTCGGCAGCTTCGCAAAACCTGTATCGGGATTGATTTCACCAGCCACCTTGGTCTTCGGATCACGCATGAGTAGCTTGTTGATTTCTTTTCTGGCGTCTTCCTTCCATTTGTCATGCTTCTGCGACCACCACGAACCTGATTTCTTCTGATTCGGCAGATGCGCAATAATAAGAAACTGGAACCAGGCTTGCTCGTTCGGGCGCAGACTGCCGAGCCACTCTAGAAGCTGAGTAAGTGGATCTATTTTAAATTCTTCCTTTGGATCTTTATCAAGTCCGAAATCAACATAGGTCTTAATAGGATATACGTCCGGCATGGCACCGCTTTGTGTTTTCATTGAAAACTTAAATTCTGCGGCCCAAATTTTCCATAATTTGGGCTCGTATTGAACATCCTTTGCATAATCATCGATTTCCTTGATTTCTATGCCAGGATACTGCGCATACAATGCTGATTTTAAATTATTCTTTCGCCTGTCCTCTGTCCAGATAATAAATTTGATTCTGCCCTCGACAGATATGATCTCTAGTGAATACCATGGCCTGGTTTCACCATTCCAGTATTTTGCGTACACACTTCCATCAGCGGTGTTGTGGATAGCGTGGAGAACGGTTTCCATAGCTAATGGCGATTTAAACGTGTCTTTCGGAAGCTTCAGTTCGAGTAGTGTGTACTTTAGCTTTAGAAATGTCTTCAATCGCACGTAACGCACCCAGTTCTGCCAAAATACTACGCCCAGAAATATCGCTGCAAATATCGGAGATAGGTATATGAATATTTGTTGCGCTAGAGGCAGGACCAGTACTGAAAAATTATCTACAAGGCTTTCAAACAGGGCTTGTATCTTCATGTAAGAATTATAGCAGATACTATTTAACCCTGCCTATAATGACTCTAGGAATTATAGAGATTATGCCGCGACTACAGAATACTTGCCATCCTTATCATGCTTAAAATATTTTGGATTCTGGAGATTTACAGTAATTGTATTTTCCTTCACATATCGCTCCTTCATGACCTTTTCTATGATTTCGTCCCGTGACAGAGCACCGTGCTTCTCGAGAATGCCCTTTATAACATCTCGCACCACTCCAGGAGAATAACCCCATTCTTTGAGTGCGTATAATCCTCGGCCCACTAGAACAAATCTTTTATCTTTTATCAGTTCGTTGTGAGTAGTTGCAACATGAGCTTTTTTGTTAAAAAGCTTTTCTATTTGCTTTGCAACATCTCTGAAATGTATTGGTGATCCATGCTTTCGGATGACTAGGAATGCATAATCTCTGACGCCCTTAGTCTTGATATTTGATGAGTGAGTTACCCCCCAATCTCCCAAGGCATTCTTCCCAACTTTTTTTGATAGCGCCAGCCATCGTTTCATGATTTCCTGATTTTTATATTTCTCAGATGTGTCTTCGAGATGATTGAGTAGTTTATTGACCATTTCAGACTCTGGCAGCAGGTCTTCTGTTGAGAGATTTCCATAAAGCTTATGTAGAGCATCCTCAACCTTTTTGCAGAGTTCTTCATTTACATGCCATCGATGCTTAAAGTTATCATCCTCGCGCAGTTTCTTGAACGGTTCCCCTACGGTCAGAAGGAAATGAATATGATTTTGTAGCAATTTGTCCTTAGCAACATGACCGAGAAAATCCTCTTCTACAACGACGCCACCCAATGAATGAAGTAGTGTCTCCATTTCTGCAAACACAGCCTTTTCCTTAGCATAATTATCTGATTTTCGGATAACTCCTAGAGCATAGTTCTCTATCTGTCGCACTCTCTCGCGTGTTATGCCGTACTTCTTGCCTATGCCGTCCAGGGTCATACGCTTCGTGTCCTTTCCCAGTCCATATCGCAGGGAAATGATCTCACGAGCTCTATCCGGTAATGCTGATAATAGGTTCTTTACGACCTGCTTCGGTTTAAATGCTATAAGTTGTGTTGCCATATTAATAATATTTTTATCACAGACTTTGAATGAAAGTCAATTTTGTGTTAGTGACGATACCATAGATACGGTATTCTTGTCAATTGCTACTGTTTATTTATCGGCAATAACGATATTTACCAGTCTCCCCGGCACTACAATAACCTTAATAATATTTTTTCCTGCTATCCATTTCTGTATAACACCATCAGCCATGGCCAGCTCCTGCAGTTCATCCCTAGTTGACGTTGTTCTGGCCACAATAGATGACCTAACTTTACCGTTTACTTGAATGACTATAGATGTTTCATCCTTGACTAGCATGCTCGGATCAAATCGTGGCCAATCGGAGACATGGATCGATAATCTTCCTTGATATCTAGACCACAGTTCCTCAGTTACATGCGGTGCAAATGGTGCCAATAATTTTAGAAAAGCGAGATAATCTTCGACGGGTATCTCAGACAGCTTTTCCAATTCATTCGAACAAATCATAAGAGAGCTCACGGCTGTATTGAAGCGCAGGCTCTCGATGTCCTCGGTAACGCGCTTAACTGTCTCATGAATAATTCTTAGTTGTGGTGAAATATCTCCAGCAATCTTGTTATCGACTACTTTTTCACTAAGCTTCCATACTCTTTCGATAAATCTTCTTGCTCCCACCATAGATGAGGTGCTCCAGCTTATGGCCTGATCGAATGGCCCCATGAACATTTCATAAAGCCGCAATGTGTCAGCTCCGAATGTTTTGACAATGTCATCTGGGTTAACGACATTTCCGAATCTCTTCGACATTTTTTTGCCGTCCTCGCCCATGATGAGACCGACGCTTTGTAATTTTCTGAATGGTTCCCTCGAGGAGACATGTCCTAGGTCGTACAGGAACTTGTGCCAGAAGCGAGCGTATATGAGATGACGCGTAGCATGCTCGGCCCCTCCCACATATAGATCTACAGGAGACCAGTATTTTTCTTTGATTGATGAAGCGAAGGACTTCCTGTTCATAGGATCTGTGTATCGCAAGTAATACCAGCTAGAACCTGCCCATTGGGGCATTGTATTCGTCTCCCTGTGTGCTTTTCCGCGACAGTTTGGGCACCTAGTATTTACCCATTTTGAAATGCTTGCTAGCGGTGATTCACCTGTACCGGTCGGTTCATATGATTTAACCTTTGGTAATTTGACCGGCAATTTTGATTCTGGAACTGGCACGACACCACATTTATCACAATGGATAAGAGGAATAGGTTCACCCCAATATCGCTGTCTGGAAAACACCCAATCTCGAAGCTTATACTGCGCAGTCCATTCACCTCCGGCAGATCGAGTAATCTCCTTTAATATTTGACTCGAATCTTTACCGTTGAACGTTCCGGAATTTGTCATTATTCCCGTCTTTGTACTTGGCAGATCCTCAACTGTCTCAATAACTCTCCTTATTGGCAAATCATATTTTTTTGCAAAATCATAATCACGTACATCGTGTGCGGGTACTGCCATGACAGCTCCAGTACCGTAATCAGCGAGAACGTAGTCGGCTATGTATATCGGCACTCTTTCTCCATTTACAGGATTTATAGCTCGTATTCCTTGCATGATAACTCCGGTCTTAGTTCTATTATCATCCGTCCTGTCTGTAATTGCGATATTTCTAGCGTTTTCTATATATTCGGTCACTTCGGACTGATTTGATACGCTGGTCAATAATCGTTGTACAAGATTGTGTTCTGGAGCTAACACCACATACGTAACTCCAAACAGAGTATCTGGTCGGGTAGTGAATACTTCTATGGCTGGCAATATGACATTCCTTATGGCCGGCTCATTCCTGCAGGGAAAGCAGAAGTTCAGAACTGAGCCACAGCCACTAAGCTACAATGCCGAGGAGGGTTCCCG
>CAZWUU010000003.1:0-29235 GCA_964637485.1 uncultured Candidatus Saccharibacteria bacterium | reverse complement strand
AGTCAAGAATGGAGTGGCTCCGCATCAGATTTTAGCAATAACTTTTACGAACAAAGCGGCCAAGGAGATGCGTGATCGTGTCACAGCTCTGATTACCCAAGATCCTGCTGTAAATATACCGATATCCATGACAGAAAGACCTTATGTCAGCACTTTTCACGCACTGGGTGTCCACATCATCAGAGAGAACTGCAAATTGCTCGATTTACCAAGACATTTTTCAATATACGACCGATCTGATTCCAAGAAGGCGGTAAAAGAAGCCATGCTGATCTCGGATATTGACCCGAAAAAATATGATCCTGCCATGTTTCTCGGCAAAATATCAAAAGCAAAAAGTGAAGGAATGTCATATCTCACATTCAAAGATAGTGCTAAGGATTTTATGGAGGAAATGACTGCTGAAGTATGGGAGAAATACGAAAATATTCTCAAAAAAGAGAAAGCTCTTGATTTCGATGATTTATTGCTAAAAACCTTGGTTTTGCTAAAGAAAGATGGCATCAAAAAACATTATTCATCTGTTTGGAAATATGTACACATCGACGAATATCAGGATACAAACAAAATTCAATATGAAATATCTAAATATTTAACAATGGATAATAAGAATATATGCGTGGTCGGCGACGCAGATCAGAACATATACAGCTGGAGGGGAGCGACAATAGAAAATATATTGAATTTCGAAAAAGATTATCCCGAAGCAACAGTGATAACTTTAGAAAAAAACTATCGTTCCACGAAAACCATCCTGGAGGCAGCAAATATGGTCATAGAGAAGAATACTTATCGGAAGAAAAAACATCTATATACCGATAATCCTGTCGGTGAAAAAATATCACTCATAAACTCCTACACCGAAACAGACGAAGCAAGAGCCATAGCCGACACGGTAAATGGGCTCATCTCCCGGGGTGTCTCAAGCCAAGAAATTGCAGTTCTTTACAGAACAAATTTCCAATCTAGAGCTATTGAGGAGGCCTTCATCAAGAAAAACATACCCTATCAGCTCTTGGGTACAAAATTTTTCGAACGAAAGGAAGTAAAAGACGTCATTTCCTATATCAAAGCCTCATTAAACCCCGACAGCGGTTCTGATATTGCCAGAATTATAAATATACCGCCGAGAGGAATTGGGAAGGTGACTTTAGCCAAAGTTTTAAACGGCCAAGAATCAGAACTACCGGATTCAACTCGGCAAAAGATTAACAATTGGCGCGAACTTTTGAAAGATTTACGATCTGAACTCACGGAGAGTAGGCCGTCCGATGCGGTCAGATTTGTAATTCAAGAAACCGGCATAGATAGAATGTATACTGAGGGACACGCGGAGGATGAGGAAAGACTGCTCAACATAAGGGAATTGGTCTCCGTGGCTTCCCAGTATGATCATATGGAAAAAGGCCAAGGAATAGAAGCTTTCCTAGACAACGTCGCACTTGCCACCGATCAGGATGAGATGGATGAAAAGACGGATTCTGTGAAACTTATGACTGTACACGCGGCCAAGGGCCTAGAGTTCGATCATGTATTCATAGCCGGAATGGAACAAGATCTCTTTCCATTCAAGCACATGGATGAAAAGGAAATTAGCGAGAGAGATTCAGAGGAAGAACGTCGTCTTTTCTATGTAGCGCTAACCAGAGCTCGCAAAAAAGTTCATTTGAGCTATGCTCTCATCAGGAACGTATTCGGCACCGAGAGAGTAAATACTCCGTCCGAGTTCATAGAAGACATCGAAAAACATCTCATCGAAAATCATGAGGTATCGAAACCTTCCGGGGTCAAAGCAATATTTATTGATTTCTAAAATTATGGAATTAAAAGCAAAAAAATCACTGGGTCAGCATTTCCTAAAATCAAAGCCTGCTCTGCAAAAGATAATCGACTGCGCAAGCATTTCTTCAGGAGAAACTGTATTGGAAATAGGCCCTGGCACAGGCATACTCACAGCAGAACTGCTAAAAACTGGAGCAAAAGTTGTTTCAGTAGAAAAAGATCAGCGTTGCATAGCAATTCTTCGAGAAAAATTTTTGAACGAAGGGCAAGCAGGCAATTTCCAGTTGATTGAAAAAGACATTCTCGATCTGAACAGGGAGAAGGTGGGACTAGAAGAAGGAAAATATTCAATAGTTGCAAATATTCCATACAATATAACCGGCCAGATCTTGGAAGAATTCCTGGAAGTAAAACCGAGGCCAAGACAGATGGTTCTTCTAATACAAAAAGAAGTTGCAGAAAGAATTGTGGCCAGAGATGGCAAGGAAAGCATCTTATCGATTTCGGTAAAAGTTTTTGGCACGCCGACTATTGTCGCCGGCGTTCCGCGAGGTGCATTCGTGCCTGTCCCAAACGTTGATTCAGCCATTCTAAAAATAGAAAATGTCACAGATCGAACATTTTCAGAAAAGAACTTGGAAATAAAGCACTTTTTCGATGTTTTACATTGTGGATTCGCACACAAGAGAAAGATGTTAAAAAACAATCTTAAAGAGAAATTCGATATGGAAAAAATCGAAAGCGTCTGGCAGAAGCTCGATCTAGATGAAAAAGTTAGAGCAGAGGATATTCCGCCTGAAATATGGCTTCAAATAGCTCTTATCATCTGAGAGAAGTACCGACACCAATGACTGAATCGATCGTCGCTTCGATGGGTGGCACGATGGTAACATCCGGGACACAAGCAAACGTCGCCTGCTTATAACACGACCCGCCCGCATTCGCGGAGCCCAAAACACTAACGCCTGTGGTAAAAATATTGTAATTAGCCCTCAACATCGATGGTAGACCGGTGGCTGAAAGATAGTTAAATTTTAGGCTAACCGGCCTATTTTTCGATGCATCAAAAATGGTTATGGCCAGGCCAAAATCCGGCGGGCTATATGCACAGAAACAATATGATATCCTCATGATTTTACCTCCAAAATATACTTTGCCCACTGAAAATTGAGAATTCGCTACTTGAGCATGAGGCATAAACACCAGCAGTGTGATCGATACCAGAACAAATAGATGTAAAAATTTTCTCACCCAATCATTTTATCATGTCGTGTGAATAACTAAAGCGTATTTAGGCCAATATTTGATATAATTAAACCGCAAAATGTCCTCCTACCAATACAAACAAACCTTTTTCACATTCATATTATGTACTGCAGTAGTAGGAGGTTTCGCTTACTACATTTACGGAGCTAAAAATGCAGATCTTTTACCTGGCAATAATAATGATCAAACGGCTGCGTCCATAGAAGTAGCGCCGATAGTATCAAACGAGGACTGGAAGAGGCAGTTTCTAAATACAGAATCCAAAAATACCGGTTATGGAACCACTGAGGTCTCTACAAACTCATCTACCAAAACCGAAAAAAGAGAACTGACTTCAACAGAGACATTGGGTCAAAATTTTCTCACGCAGTATCTGGCCCTGAAACAAACAGGACTAAATAGCGACGTCGAAGTTGTCGCATCTGCGATGGACAGGGTAGTCAGCAACAGCACCATGAATCTAGCAACTATAAGATTTTACTCCTTGGGTGATCTGCGAATATTTGATGACACTGCTACCATGAGAGCGGAATATAAAAACGTACTTTTGTCTGCAAAAAATCTTTATGAGAAAAGGACTGATGAAGCTGAAATTGCTTTGAATGCTTTGGAAACTCAGAACATGGATAAGCTAAAGGAGTTAGATGCCGTCATCGCAAACTACAAAAATATCGTTCACATACTTGTTTCCGGTTCTGTTCCGAGAAAACTGTCGCAGTACCACCTGGATTTGATTAACAACATTGTCGTCTTGCAATCCAGCGCTGAAGCATTCAAAAAATTCGATGTCGATCCGCTAAAGGGAATGGCTCTCATCAGAGACAATGCCGTAGCGACTCTGAATGCAGACGATCTGTTCGTAGGATTGGAAACATACGTAAACACTATGTCTGTCGCACAAACCCAATGATAAAGAAGCTCACATACATATTCATAGCAATATTTTCAGTTCAATTTCTCACTCCTGTTTCTGTACATGCACAATCTGGCGCGATCGTTTCAGGAGCCGCCGGTTGCGCATTTGGTGGAGCTATAGAATCGATGATTACCAGCTCATTGGGAGGTCTCTTCGGAGGATTGGGTGGCACCGCAGGCGGGGGAATAGGAGGTATCGTAGGCGGAGCAACAGCTGTTCCAGTCGCAGATCAGAGTCTTCGAACTGCTGCAGCAAAACAAGAAAGAAAGGCTTTCACGCTCGACAGATTAGCCTCGTGTGCCGCGAAACAGCTACTACACCAAATGACGCTCGCCACAATAGACTGGATAAATAGCGGTTTTGATGGCAAGCCGGCCTTCCTGACAAATCCGGAAGAATTTTTACTCTACACCGCTGATCAATTGACTGGCGAAATGATTTCAAACAATGGAGTACTACAAGGATTGTGTTCTCCCTGGAATGTCGACGTAAGACTGGCAATCGCTCTTGATCAATCTGCATTAAATCAGTTCGGTCTGGACAGGTACAAATACCGATGTACATTGGCCGGCATCATAGATGCAGCCAGAAACAGCCGTCTGACAGTGGGGGCCAGTCTCAATGGCTTTATCGGTGGTGATTTCAGACAAGGTGGTTGGCCGGCCTTCCTAGAGATGACAGTTGGTATGCACAATCCTGCCGCCGCATACCTCATGGCGAGAAGTGGTGCGCAACAGCTCGTAGACCAGAGGACTGGCGCCATCAAGTTCGATCTTCAACTCGGTAATGGATTCCGATCTGAAACAAAGTGCGAGGAAGTTCCAGCATCTCAAGCAGGAGGTAGAGCAGGGGAATATACGATATCCACTACACAAACTAGAGATGGGTACGTGAGACGATGCTATCAATCTACACCCGGATCCGTCCTGGCTCACATGCTGAATAAAAATGCAGAATCTGGAATAGTCCAGGCCGAACTTGCAAATGATATCAACGCAGTCGTCAGTGCTCTGGCAAATCAGCTAGTCAATCAACTACTCACGAAAGGACTTACGGGACTCAGCAATAGGGGATCTGGGGTCAGCTTCTCTGGTAGCGGTAATCTGAGTTCATACACAGATCAGTTACGTCGTGAGGCCTTCGGACAAAGCACATTTAGTTCTGGAGGTACAACCTTTAGTATCACAGGAGGAAATATTGGCATCGTGGAACCTGGTCCATATGAGAAATACGGTCTAGCCATAGATAGTTTGAGACAAACGGAAGGCAAACTCCGAGAAGCACTGGCATGTTTTCAGGCAAAATCACAAGAGTATCAAACATCAGGCAATTCCGCTGGCCAAGCATTTGCTGACACAAATATAGCAACCATCAATAGCAATCTAGAAAATGATGTGGCTGGAGCTATCACCGCATTAGAGGCTTCTCAGTATGCCCTGGCCGGAAAAACCACATTCACCGAAGCAGAGCGAACTGCTGCAAACGTGGCTTATACGAGTGCTCTAGAGTCATCGAGCACGCTACTTCAAAACGCGGAATTATACATCATGGCCTGCAATTCACCCGGCATTTAAACATGCAAAATATATTTACAAAAAACAATAATGTTCTGAAGCTCGCAATTTTGTTTTTTGCAATTATTGTCCCTACACATTTTGTGCATGCGCAGTTCTTCGGATCACTAGACACCATCATGGCGAGCATTATTGCGCACATCGCTAATTTAGGCATTTCAATAACTGGTTATTTGGTAGGTGTGGCAGGATTTCTCCTTAATGTATCCATAAATCTGACACTTAACATAAGAGAGGTTGTAAATAGTACTCCAGCAATATTCACTACATGGAGAACTCTTCGTGATATATCAGGATTGTTCCTCATTTTCTTCTTGCTATATGCGGCAATACAACTAATAGTCGGGTACAAAAAGCCGAACTTCGACAGCTTGATAAAGAATATCGTTATGGTCGGTATTCTTATCAATTTTAGTTTCTTCTTCACCAGTCTCGGCATAGATGCTTCTAATGTCGTATCCATGCAGATATACAATGCCATTGCACCGGTCAATTCATTGAATAAAGCGGCGGCAACTAGCGATCTCTCAAAAGGAGAGATCTTCGGTATGGGGCTGGCCACTTACGATGGCGGACTATCAGATATATTCATGGGTACTCTGAAAATTCAAAGCATATTCAATACAAAGTTTGGCGGGGCTAATCCTGAAGATACCGTGACCCCTGGAGCCAGAATGATGACTGTCACTATCATGGGTGTTACTGGCATTCTCATCCAACTAACCGCCGCAGTCAGTTTTGCCGCCGCAGCAATAGCTTTCATATTTAGATTTGTGATTCTGCTCTTCCTGCTGGCATTTTCTCCCATATTATTCATGGCCTACATATCTCCGGATATAGAAAAATACGCCAAAGACTGGGTGGACAAATATAAAAGCATGCTTATATTCATGCCCGTATATCTTTTGCTTATGTATTTGGCATTGAATGTTTTGACTACCAGTCCACTTTTCGGCAATAGCACCGCATCTGTAAGTGGCTCCGCAAGTATCATAGGAACATCGTATGCGGCGGCCGCAAACGCAGCCTCAAGCGGTGGCTCCATGCTCGGTCCTCTCATATCTCTAGGAGTAAATGCCGCTGTAGTGATAGTAATGTTGAACTTGCCCCTAGTCGCCGCTGTGAGCATAGCAGGGAAGACTATAGGAATATTGGATAAGGCGCAGAAGAATTTTGGTGCAAATAAGGTTTGGGGTACTGTGGGATCATGGACTGGTAGAAACACATACGGACGAACAGCAAACGCTGTGTCGGAATCTGAATATATGAAAGACGCTGCTTCGAAAAGCAGAACTGCTGCTCTACTGCTTAAAGGTACTCGAGCAGCGGGTTCAGAATACAAGTCCGGCGTGGATAAACAAATAAAGTCTCAGACTGAATTTGCCGAATCTTTGGGCGCGAATCCAGCCAAGCTAAATGAGCAAAAATCAGTACTTAGAAGTTTTGAATCTCAAATGGCTTCAGCGCGAGCAAGAGGTGCTAATCAGTCAGTTATAGATCAACTCAAATCCAATATTGGTCAAACGAAGGGATTAATATCTAATATTGAAAAAGAGCGTTCAATGAATTATGCAAGGACTATAGAGAAACCGAATGTAAAGGGAATGAGTCTGCTTTCTCATTACGCCACAGACAAGACTGCGGCCGCTAAAATCGAAATTCCTATAGTCGAGAAAGAATTGATCAGAAATAAAGATGATCTAAAGGAAATCCGAGCTGACATAAAAATGTTAAAGAAGGCGATGAACGCAGATCCGAACGGCGGAACCCAAAAACAAAAGGACGATATGGCTGAGCTTATGAAGGATGAAGTTAAGAAGGTTAATGAAGTCGGCCGTCTGGAAACAAAAATTGATGAACTAAAACAAGTATAAAATGAAAATTGACTCAAAAACTTTGGAGAGCAGGTTTAATTCCTTACCGGAAACAGTTCAGAAGGTGCTGGTTTCTCAAGAAACAGCCGACAGAGTAGCAGAAATAGCAACAGAAAATTCATTGGACATAGAACAAACTGGCATAGTCATGGAAACGCTAGCAGGTGTTCTTCTGAGCATAATACCATCGCAAGATTTCACCAAGACGCTCGAAAAAGAAGCTGGTATAAAAACAGAAGTTGCCAGATCTATCACGGAATCGATAAACAATGAAGTTCTTCAATCCTTGAGAAGGGAATCAACGACTCCGCCAAAGGAAGCGAGTGATCTGCAAGATCACAGCGCCATAGAACAGCACGGCAATTTTTCAGTCGATAATAGCTACAAACACCCAGACAGTCATCCGGAAACTGAAGTACGCACGGTAGAGGATAGGGAGGTGCTCATAAACAGTATAGAAAACCCCAGTGCTATCAGAAGCGTACCAACTGGTACATACACGAGTTCAACAAACAAGTATTCCGAACCATTAGTCGATCAATTATTGAATTCTCCGACTGCCATACCAGCCGAAAGGATCACTCGACGAGAAAATTTTTCGCCCGCCGATGTGCCGAACAATGATGTTCCAGTGCCAAAAAATCTGCCCTCGGATGATTTATACAGGGAACCAATCTCATAATTTGGTATAATATTGCTGATGCGATTCCAAGTACCTCAATTCATCGAAGTTGAAGACAAAATCATCGGTCCTCTAACTCTGAAACAGTTTATTTATCTTGCTGGCGGAGCAGGTCTGTGTTTTGTCATTTATATTACACTCAATAGTTTTCTTTTGGCGGTGATACCGATGGTATTGGTCTTAGGAGTCTCCGTATCACTGGCTTTTTATAGGATAAACAGCCGACCTCTCATCGCCATGGCTGAGTCTGCCTATAAATACTGGCGCGGATCCAAGCTGTATATATGGAAAAAGGAGAATAAGCCCGTTGCACCAACTCCAGATAATGTCGTACGAGAAGCAAAAAATTACGCATCAATAATGGTGCCAAAAATAGCCGACAGCAAACTCAAGGATCTGACTTGGAGTCTCGATATAAAGGAGAGTATATATAGCGACAAAAAACAACGATAATGCCTACAGCACCACAAACAACTCAAAACTTCGTACCGATACAGGAAATACGCGAAGGTGTCGTCATTCTGAAAAACGGCGGGATGAGAGCCGTTGTCCTAGCCACATCTCTTAACTTTGCATTGAAATCATCCGATGAGCAGAGGGCCATCCTCATGCAATTCCAAAGTTTTCTTAATTCTTTGGATTTTTCTATACAGATATATATACAATCAAAAAAGCTAGACATAAGGCCATACATCGCTCTACTTGAAGACAGATACAAAGAGCAAATATCTGAGCTCATGAAGATACAGGTGAGAGAATACATAGAATTCATAAAAACCTTCGTAGAATCTACGAACATCATGTCCAAGAGCTTTTTCGTGGTTGTTCCGTATGACCCACCACTCATGTCAGGCAAAAACCCAATATCCAGCTTGGTAGGGGGCAAGGGCGGATCGAAGAATTCAATATTGCCGGATGATAAATTTGCAGAATATCGCAGTCAGTTGGAACAGAGGGTAGCAGTAGTAGAACAAGGACTGGTGAGATGCGGTATCAGAGCGGCAGAGTTGGGCACCGAAGAAGTGGTCGAGCTATATTATAAAATATTTAATCCAGGCGAAACGGAAAAGCCCATACAAGTATCATGAGTATATTCAATGGATTATTCAGCAAGAAAAAGGGAGAGGAACCGATAGTTTCAATACTGCCGGAAGAAATATACCAGGCAGGCGTACTGGAGTTAAAAGATGTCATAGCTCCATCTGCTCTGAAAATCAGTCCCAAAGATATAAATCTAGGCGAAAAGGTCGGCAGGACACTCTTCGTCATATCGTATCCGAGATTTCTAGATGAAAGCTGGTTTGCTCCTATCATAAACCTAGACAAGGTTTTCAATGCCTCCATATTTATCCATCCTGTAGATACAGCCAAGATACTGCGTCATTTTCAGAAGAAGGTCGCCGAAGTACAAAGTCAGATATCCAGAAGAGAAGAGAAGGGACTAGTAAGAGAGCCCTCCCTGGACACTGCATATCAGGACTTGGAGTCATTGCGTGATCAGCTCATGCAGGCCCAGGAACATCTTTTCGACGTCGGCGTATATCTCACAATATTTGCAGATTCAGACGCAGAGCTGGATAAGCTCGAATCAGAGATTAAATCCATCATGGAATCAAAGCTGGTTTATCTAAAACCCGCCCTGTTTCAGCAGGAGCAAGGATTCAAGAGCGTCATTCCTCTAGCCGATGATCAACTCCTAGTGCACACAAAACTTAACTCATCACCGCTTTCCAGTGTATTTCCGTTCGTATCGTTCGACCTCACGTCTGATAAAGGAATACTTTATGGAATAAATAGACACAATTCATCATTGGTATTGTTCGACAGATATTCTTTGCCAAACTATAACTCTGTCACATTTGCCATGGCCGGTGCGGGAAAATCTTATTGCACTAAATTGGAAATACTGAGAACACTCATGTTCGATGGTGACGTCATAGTCATTGACCCAGAAAAAGAATATGAATACATGTCAGAAGCAACGGGCGGAAAGTATTTCAACATCTCATTGAATTCCGAGCACCACATAAATCCTTTTGACCTGCCCATAGTAGGGGAGGACGAATCTTCCGCAGACGTGCTTCGATCTAACATAATAAATCTAGTCGGCTTATTCAGGATCATGCTGGGAGGACTCACTCAGGAGGAAGATGCGCTCATAGACAGAGCCATCACCGAGACGTATGCGTTGAAAGACATAACTCCCGAATCAGATTTTACAAACGTAGAACCACCTCTTCTTTCTGATTTTGAATTGGTCTTAGCTGGAATGGAAGGGGCTGATTCATTAGTACAGAGACTCACGAAATATACCAAGGGCACTTGGTCTGGTTTTATAAACAGGCCGTCAAATGTCGATATAAATAACAAATTCATCGTATTCTCACTCCGAGATATGGAAGATGAGCTGAAGCCAGTAGCCATGTACATTGTCACGCACTATATATGGAATGCCGTGCGAAAAGTTCGCAAGAAGAGATTGCTGGTCATCGACGAGGCGTGGTGGATGATGAAATCAGAAGACACCGCTTCATTCCTGTATGGATTGGCGAAAAGAGGCAGAAAATACTATCTCGGCCTGGCAACAATAACCCAAGACGTGGACGACTTCTTGAAATCTCCATATGGATTACCGATACTTACGAACTCTTCTATCCAAATATTGTTGAAACAGTCACCGACAGTCATAGATCACATTCAGCAAACCTTCAATCTGACCGATGAGGAAAAGTATCTTCTATTGGAATCAGACGTAGGCGAGGGAATATTTTTCGTAGGATTAAAACATGTAGCCATACAGATCAGAGCATCATATACAGAAGACCAGATCATCACCACAAATCCTGCACAGGTTCTGGAAATAGAGAAAGCCAAAAAAGATCTGGAACGAAATAACCTGGCCTAACTGATATAATAAGTTCATGAATTACAGGATAGGGAACGGCTCTGCAATAGTCCTGCTCATGTTGGCTGTAATAAACGATGGCCTGAGCATCATCCCTATTATAGGTGGCATATTCGGTGGATTTCATTGGATATTGGTGAGCATATATCTATCTCTCCGTGGTTTTAAACTGATAAACGCTCGTCGACTGACGACTACAGCGCTCTCATTCATCGCCGAAATATTACCTGTCATACAGATTTTGCCCACGCTGACCCTCGGAACTGCGGCTATAATATTCATGACCAGAATGGAAGATAAGCGCAATAAAGGAATGAAGGGAGGAAACCCAAACAAAAAATCTAGCCGGATCGATGATCGAGCAACAGACTCGAACGTCCAGCAACAAGATCAGCCATTATACGTAGATGGAGTAAGAGAACCTGTAAGAAATACCGATCTCAGGCCCGTAAGATAGGTGCGTGAATAACTAACATCGCATATATCCATATATATTGATAAAATTAAGCGGATGAATTCTAATTCTCGAATATATTTCGTAATTATATTTGCATTTTCTTGTATTGCTGGGTGGGGTAATGCAAATGCTCAGCAAAACATCGAACTTCTTTCTTCGGTACCAAATCCTTCACCAAATCAGAATATTACTATCACAGCCAAGAGTTATGCCTTCGATATAAACGCAGCAAATATTGTTTGGTTGGCAGATGGGAAGATCTTGCAAAGGGGGGTGGGTATCACCATCGTAAACACGAAAGCTCCGGCACTCGGAAAGACATTGCGCATAAGCATAGAAGCCGTCAGCTCAGAGGGCTTTGAGTTTTCAAACGAAATACTTATAACATCGGGATCCATAGACATGATAGTAGAACCTCAGGGATACGTTCCTCCGATGTACCCAGGAAAGATTCCGGTCTCATATCAGAACCAGATAAAAGTCGTGGCCGTGCCTCAATTGGCCGATTCTTCCGGAAATATTCTCGATCCTAAGAACCTGATATATAAATGGGAACAAAATGGAAACGTATTACAAAATCAGTCAGGTTACGGCAGACAAAGCATAACTATATTTGCAGATGTGATACCTAGACCTATAGAAATAGTGCTCACAGTCACCAGCCGTGACGGAACATCAGGAACAAAATCATTGCTCATCATAAACCAGAGCTCTCCGGTAATAAATTTTTACGAAAACGACCCGACATATGGCCCTTTATACAACAATGCGATACCGAGCACCATATACCTTCGACAGAGAAGAGAGGTGGGGGTGCTGGCAGTGCCTTTTGGTTTCAATGTCAAAGCAGATAACATAGGCAATCTCATTACTACATGGCTCATCAACGGCAGAGAGCTGACTGATCTTTCATCCAATCTCGCTATCACCTTGCGTGCTCCAGAAGGAACCTCCGGAAATTCAAATATTAATCTCAAGATCACGAACAAAGAATCGATATTACAGAGCGCCGAAAATAGTTTCATTGCCTCATTTACAACAGGCAATAATCGAATAAATACGAATTTCTAATATGAAAATACTATTTAAAAAATCATTGCAACGAAGTTTCATCACGGCAATTCTTGTGATCATAGCCTTATCGATATTTCACGAACCGGCAAATGCTCAGAATGGCTACAAATTACTGGAACCTTTGCCCTGCATACCGGGAAACGGTGTTGAATGCACCGGAAACATGGTCACCGAGGTAAATTTCGAAAAGTATGTCCAGTCCACATTCAATCTGATCATTGCCATAGCGGCCGCCCTGGCAGTATTTATGACAGTTTATGGGGGACTCATGTATATGACCAAAGACTCGTATACCGGCAAGAAAGAAGGTTTGGATAAAGCGAAGAACGCATTACTGGGACTGGTGCTGGTACTGACCTCCTATCTCATCCTGCGCACCGTTGACCCGAGACTGGTAGCCATACCATCCACACTCGTAGCTCCGTTAAATATAGATATGAGTAAGTATCGAGATATAAGCAGGCAGATCTTCGATGAATTTGAGAGGGATCTTCGCACATATCAGAGCGATATGAGAACTTTTACGAACAAAATAAACCAGACAAAGGACCAGATTTCTGCCCTCGAGTCGAGTATTCAACAAATAGACAGCCAATTAAGTAGTATTTATGGCCAAGAAATGGATGAGCAGGAAATTAGCAGGGAATGCAACCAGCCAAATCTCGACGAGCAAATTAGAGAGCTGTGCAGGCAACGAGCACAAAAAGCTGAGGAATCTGTTAATCTAAATCAAATACAGAATTTAAATATGGGAATGGCGGTGATGAGAGCCTCGGTTCAGCACTGTGGCAGCATGTCCAATCTAGGTTGTTTCAAAAACTTAGGAGAAGCGGCAAAATTTACAGAAATTTATAATAGATATTCATCAAAAACAAGCACTGAGTATGCCAGAATCCTGTACACATACGGAACATTCGCTCTTAATTGGTTCAATTTAAATGCTGCTATGGCAAGTCCGAGCTCACTGACCAATAGACAAGCCTGGGAAAACATTAAAAATCAATCCTTGACCAATGTTCAGTTAGCGATTGTCAGCATCACAACGTTCGCAAACGAAAATACTGATGTTATAGATCGAGACTTGATATCTGATATGAATAACAGAAAAAACGAAATGGTTATGAAGGCAACCGATCTTGATAAGAATTTTGGCACTTATGAACCACCGGTTATTTTGCCTCCCACAAATTAATGAAAAAACTATTCTTCACAATCGTAATAGTAGTCATGATAGGGGCGGCTGGTTTTGCTTATTGGTATTACATGATGAGACCTCTCGACACGACTCCCAACATCACTCCGACCCAGCCCGCCGACACAGGAGGTTTCAGCCCATTAAACAGGCCTTCTCAGATGCCCGGACAAACCCCCACATCGACAATTCCAACCGGCACATCGACCACAACCCAAAACCAACCGACTCAATCAAAGATAGTGACCTTGCGCATGCTGAGTTCATTGCCGGTGGGAGGTTATTCGGCATCAACGACAGGAACCACCACCAGAGTCAGGTGGATAGATAGGGGCAGGGGAAACATATACGAGGCATCGTACAATTCTCCGGAAATAATAAATCTTTCCAATACAGTCGTGCCGAAAATGTTCAAGAGTGTCTGGAATAAAAATCTTACATCATTCGTAGGTTCATTATACGAGGGATCGAAACTCGCTCCGGAAACCGTCTATGGCGAATTGATAAAACAGGCCACATCGACACGAGTCGGTACAACGACGATTCCTCTTGCGACTAACGGGCAATTCACGCCATATGAACTTCGCGGTAAAAGCGTGCCCGGGGATATCATAGGATATGCCTCATCTCCGGACAGAAACCAGATACTCCTCGTCCTAAATGAAAGCGGAAATGCTGTCGGATATGTTTCTCAATTTAACGGATCGAATACGACGAGAGTATTCACAATACCAATGACACAGATAAATATCACTTGGCCGTCTGATTCCGTCATTGCTGTTACCACAAAAGGAAGTGCCAGTTACCTAGGATTTACCTATTTTATTAATCCCAAGAATGGTTCGCTGAGAAAAGTTTTGGGGCCATTCAGCGGATTGAGTGCTGCAGTGAGCCGAGATGGAAGACATATACTTTATTCCTATAATACTGATGATGGATTGAAGACTGCTATATATTCCGTTAATGCCGGAACAACTACGGACGCAGTCATAAGGACTTTGGCAGACAAGTGCGCCTGGTCATACGAGGTGAAGGTCGTTGCATACTGCGGAGTACCATCAGATCTAGGTAATGCTGTATATCCTGATGATTGGTATCTCGGAGGCACGGCATCATCAGATAGATTGTGGCGCATAAACGCTTCTAACGGCGATATAAAGCAGATATCTTCACTCGTGGATCAGTCAGACAGACTACTAAATCTCACCTCGGTCGATCTGGATCCGAAAGATCATTATCTGTTTTTCATGAATAAAAACGACCTGTCGTTATGGTCATTCGATCTTACAAAAATAAAGTAGTTATTTAACTGCTTTGGCTGGCAGATGTTTCTTGCCTATATATAATTCCTGCAATAGGGTTACGAGGGAACTAGTAGCCCAGTATATACCTACAATAGATGCTGCTTTCGGAAAACTAGAGGGAATAATCCAATAAATTGAAGCGAATGCCAGGACAGGAATGAAGTACTTCATTTGCGTATTTAACGAATTCATCGAAGCGGCCAGTGGATTTGATTGAGGTTGATTTTTCTGTTCGCTCATCTGTCTAGACGCAATACTGTATCGTATCTGCAAATATTGAATAACCGCCGTGATGAGAGCCAATATAAGGCTCGGCTGGAGCAGATCTATCATGCCTAGGAATTTAGTCTTATCTGTCAGATCTGGCGCAGTAATGAAACTATAAAGCAGGGTGGTGTCTATTTCAGGAACGACTTTATAAAAGACGCTTATCAGAGCAAAAAGTATAGGCAGTTGTATGAACAAGAGCAGAATGCCGGAAAACGGCTTAATCTTTTTCTCTTTATACAATTCCATCAATTTTGTCGCCTGAAGCTGTTTATCTGTCGGATATTGGTTTCTTATCCTGTTTGCTTCCGGCTCCACTTCCTTCATCTTTATTTGAGTTAGAATTGCAGACTTAGATAGGGGATAGAGAATGATCTTAACTAGAATCGTAAATATTATCACCGCAACACCGACATCGGCCCACGGCAACACATCCAAAACACCTACTAAACCGTTATAAAGCGGGCGAAATATATATTCGTTGTACATTGTGGAATAATACTAACGCATTAATCCTGCTTTCACAAAAATTTCTTTGAGTGGTTTGATCAAGTCAGCCGATTTCATATCTGCGATGCCCGACTTGGCGAATATAGCAATAGCGTAACCGGGCTTTATATCACTAACGAATGTTTCTGTCGCAGAATAGATAATCCTTCTTATTCTGTGTCGTAGAACGGATGTTTTCGCAATTTTTACAGACGCAACAGTAGCTATTCCGCATTTTGGAAAAAGTTTATCGTCTTTTGTATATCTAACAGTAAAAAGAGGGGAGTGAGTCACCTTACCCCCTTTTATTATCTCCTCGAGTTGTTTTCGAGTAAGCCTCAATGACTTCGCGAGCATTTGAAATTGTGTATTTATACGGAGATACGCTTGCGTCCCTTGGATCTTCTTCGAGCCAAAGCCTTCTTTCCGCCCACTGATCTCATCCTAACCAAAAAACCATGAGTTTTTGCGCGCTTTCTTTTCTTTGGTTTGTAAGTAAATGACATGATGGGTAAATATTACACGAATTTTAGGAAAAGACAAATATTCACAACTTATCAACATATTTTTTGGCAGTCCACAAGTTTGCAGATTTATTAACAGGTATATACTTATTTTCGCAAACATCTATGAACGACTACTCCAAAATGTGGCAAACGGCACTTGTCGATATAGAAGCGGCGGTTTCACAAGCAAACTTTTCCACTTGGTTCAAAGATACAAACATATTACGTGAAGACGAAGGGACTATTTATCTGGGAGTACCTAACTCATTCACTCAAGAATGGCTGCAGAAGAAATTTCATAATTCTATTTTGCGAATATTGAGACAGATGGATACCAAGGTTAGAGCCCTTGAATACGTCATCATAAAGGATGATAAGGGTAATTCTCACAAGAAACAGTCGGCGCCAGCCCCCACCATGGCTATACCGCTTCAAGACTTCTATATCAACAAAGAAGATAATCTTAACCCGCGATACACATTCGAGACATTCATCATCGGACCTTTCAATGAATTAGCACACGCAGCTTCTCAGACCATATTGAAAGATCCGGGGAAAATTTATAACCCTCTGTTTGTATATGGAGAGACCGGAAGAGGGAAGACACACCTGATACAAGCCATAGGAAATAAAATAAAATCTTTATTTCAGGGGAAAAAGGTGTTTTATATGACTTCGGAAAGATTTGGCAATGAGCTTTTGACAGCACTGCAAGAAGGAAAGGCTCAGCAATTCAAAGATAAATATAGGAAATATGATGTACTTATAATGGATGATATTCAATTCTTTTCCGGCAAAGAAAAATTTCAAGAAGAATTCTTCCATCTCTTTAATATGTACGCGGATACCGGCCGTCAGTTGATATTCTCGTCAGATAAACATCCCAATGTTATTCCTGGCCTCGAAGACCGTCTGCGTGGACGTTTCAATGCCGGCATGGTTCTCGATATTCCAGAGCCAGATCATGAATCTAGGATGTATATAGTTAAGGCGAAGTGCAATAACTACAACATCAATCTTTCAGCAGATGTTATCGAACACATAGCCTCGACAATCAAGGATAATATAAGAGAAATAGAAGGGGTGGTAAATATAATAGCCTGTCAGACACAGTTCAAAAACAAAGAACTTAGCTTGAATGAGATAAGAAACATACTAAAAAACAACACTAAACCAAAGAAGATGTTGTCTGTAAAGGATGTCGTCAAAACAGTCTCAGAGTTTTATAATCTTTCCGAGGACGCTATTTACAACAAAACCCGAAGAAAAGAGGTTGTTAAACCAAGACAAGTGGTCATGTTCATTCTGCGTGAAGATTTCAACGTATCATTCCCTTCAATAGGGGAGAAGTTGGGTGGCAGGGACCACACTACGGTAATACACTCCTACAATAAGATTAAAGATGAGCTCAAGACAGATCCGGTCTTATCTCAGGAAATAAGCCAGTTGAGGTCGATGTTGTAAGACTTCATTAAGACTTCGTGATGTTCGGGCGGTGCACGCTTTCGTCTAATAAACTGTTAGTAAAACTGTGAATTAATTGTTTATAGAATGTCAGGAATTTGTTACTTAAATTTTATAGAATGTGGAATAGTTTGATTAGTGGCTCTGATTGTAACAATCCATCAAAAGTAATTAACAGGAGAAAAGAATGGTTTCCTATAAACACCAAGCAGAATAAGCTTAAAATAAATTAACCACATATCCACAGGACTAATAAGAGTAATAAATTTATATATAAAGAACTATAATACATATTATGAAATGCGAATTACCATTCGAAAAGTTTAAACAATCCGTCTCACTTCTAGAAAGGGTGACAAATAGGCAGGGGACTCTACCAGTACTGTCTTGTATATACATGGATTTTGTTAAGAACGGTTTGACCCTGCGTGCTACCAACCTCGATGTTGGTATTGAGGTCGAGTTGTCGGCAAAGATCGATGGAGAATGTAAGGTTGCCGTTCCCGCGAGGACCCTCTCTGCATTTCTTTCACAAATAAACACAAAAGAATCAATCGCCAGACTAGAGGTCCAGGACAATAATCTGAATATTTACGTTGCGAAATCCAAGGGCTTGGTCAAAACAATGCCCCACGACGATTTTCCGCTGATTCCTAAGGTTGATTCAGACAAGATAACAGAAATACCATCAGATCTGATCATAAAAGGTTTAAAATCGGTATGGTATAGCGCGTCTGTTTCGAATGTTAAACCCGAATTATCAAGTATCTATTTGTTTAAAGAATCAGACAAGTTGGTTTTTGCTTCGACAGATTCTTTCCGCTTGGCAGAAAAAAAGATTAATGCACCCCAAAATTTTAGTTTTGATGAAATGCTTATACCGCTCAAGAATAGCATTGAGATATCGAAGGTGCTCGAATACGTAGGAGGTACGATAAAAATGCGCGCAAACAAGAACCTGGTGGCTTTCGGAGGGCAAGGAGTCACTATCACATCCAGGGTTATTGATGGTATTTTTCCTGATTATCGACAAATAATACCAAAAACCTTTTCCACTGAGGCTGTTTTGTTAAAGCAAGATCTAGCAAATTCACTTCGATTATCGACCGTATTTTCAGATTCGTTTAATCAGATAAAAATAATTATTGATCCGAAATCGAAGAAGTTTCAGATAAGCACAAAAAATACAGAAGTAGGCGAACAAGAAACGTTGCTAGACTCTGCTATTTCAGGAGAGGTGTTAGAAATAAACTTTAATCACAAATATATAGCTGATGTTTTTCAGGCCATTGATGCAGACAGCGTGTCCCTTCAGTTTAATGGTAAGAATAAGCCGTTAGTTATCAGGCCGATATCCGGAGAATCAGACTTTCTTTACCTGGTCATGCCCATGAATAGGTGATGAAAAACATATCTGAATTTCTGTCTAAAATAAGAAATGCTCAAACAAAAAATGTTTTGAGAAAAATTATTGTTACTGAGATTGTAAAAAAGCACAGGGAGGTGGTTATTGATATGACGAAAGTCGAGTTCGGAGGAGGAAAATTGATATTAAAAAACTTATCACAAACCCAAAAGACCCATATTTTCATGAAGAAAAACGAAATTCTGAAAGATATTAACGATAGATTCACCGAGCAAGCGCAAGGTTTAAGATTAAGCGATGTAGTTTTTCGCTAGAAGGAGAGTGTTAATCCTGCCTGTTCAACATGTCTGGCATTACCGAAAAGGTGGTGGTAGCTTGTGTTTTGTTAAATACAGTATCGTAAACGATTACGGAAATAATATTGTTTTCGCGTACACTGCCAACGTCGTCTGGTACAAACGAGAATGAAACAGGATTGTTGGAAGATGTCATGACATAACGACCGTTCATATAGACCTCTGTTTTTAAGGGAGGATATCTGCCTGATGTGGCGAGTTCGATTCCTATTCTTGAACGCGGATCTAATATTGTTCCGGGAACAGGGAATCTAAAATTGGCACTCGGAAAACTTCCTGGTACATGAATATCATCAACGTCGGTCGGAATAACTGGCGGAACCTGATCTTGGAATGATGGGTTTTTAACCTTGTATTGCTTTAACCACTCTCCTACAGCGTATTCCCAATATGGAAATTGAGAATCATCAGACTTTTCCATTGGAGAAGGTCCTCTGGGGTCGTCTTTGTCAGCCCAGAATAGTGTGGAATGTACATTTGGAAATACAATTTCCTCCCGTGTTTCCTTCGGCGTATATTCAGTAGCCACTTTTCCAGATATTTTATCTTTCCAGTATGATATTCCCCCTTGCCAGATACCACGCAATACTGGTTTGCCGTCAGTTAATGGTGCCGGGGGAGGGTTGAATGATTCATTGGGAAAATTTTTCACAGCTTGTGACATGAATGCTCCCCAGAGAGGGGAAATGATCAAGCCTGCGATATTCCTCTGCATAGGCACATTGTCGTTGTTGCCTGCCCAAGCTCCTATGACCAGGTTTGGTGTGTATCCCATAGTCCAAACGTCTTTGTAATCATTTGTTGTACCGGTTTTGATGGCTACAGGACGACCGACACTGTCACCGATGGGTTTCAAACTGTTCATTCTTATGTTTCTGTCCGAAAGTATGTCATTTATACTTCTGGCTATTTCAGGCTGTATCACTTGAACAGGACTGGAGATGGGTTCTTCTAAGGTTTCACCTTTTCTATTTTTAACTTCCAACACTATTCTAGTCTGGTTTCTTATGCCGTCATTTGCAAATACTCCATAGGCGCCGGCTAGATCTATCAAGCTGACCTCACAACCACCGAGCACTAGTGTCAGTCCACAACGTGCGACGTTTGTGATGGTCATCCCCATATCTTCAGCCATCCTGACAGTTTGAGGTATTCCTGCCAGATGAAGGGCTTGCACGGCCGGAATGTTTCTGGATTGAGCCAGGGCCTTCTTGGCTATTATTGGTCCGTCGAAAACATCATCATATTCTCCTGGCGAGTAGCATACTTCCTTTGGATCATCCTGAGGATTCTTGGGGGTGCCGTCTGGATTACACAGGGTAGAGAATTCCGTTTTAACATCCCAAAGGACAGTCTCTGGAGTGAAACCTTTTCTAAACATCGCGGCATATACAAAAGGTTTGAATGTAGAGCCGGGCTGTCTCGCTGCCAGAGTGACATTGTAATTGCCATCAATTTCATGATCAAAGTAATCTCGTGATCCAACCATGGTAAGCACATCACCATTTTGCGGGTTTAAGGCAATCATGGCTGTGTTGCTGGCATTGAAATTTACACTGAGCGAGTCCGCGTATTTTTCTATAACATTCTCAGCCATTTGTTGCATTTCATAATCCAAGGTAGTTATGACACGAAGACCGCCGTTGTACACAAGATCTTCACCATATTTATTTACTAGATAATCTCTAACATACATGACGAAATGAGGGGCCTTAATTCCACCGGAGTTTTTTGAAAGGAACTTCACCTTTTCATTTAAGGCCTCATGATATTGATCCTTGTCTATTACTCCTAGCTCGAACATCCTCGACAATACTAAATCGGCACGTTTTTTTAATGCTTCTTGTCGAGTTCCGTATGGTGAAAAATATGTCGGAGCTTGAGGTATTGCTGCCAGATACGAAGCTTGGGCAAGAGTTACATCTTTGGCCGGTATCCCGAAAAACTGTTGACTCGCTGCTTCTACGCCAAATATTGTTCCCCCATAAGAAGTTTCGTTCAAATATGCTTGCAGAATTTGATCCTTGCTCATTACTTTGGTGAGCTTTATAGCAAGAACCCACTCCTTTATTTTTCTGGTGATCGTCTTGTCAGTTGTAAGAAGGCTATTTTTTATAACTTGCTGAGTTATTGTAGACGCGCCTTGTTCATATCCGCCCATGAGCACATCAGTGATGACTGCTCGTACAATGGCGGTCGGCTCTATACCGATATTGTTATAAAAATTTGAGTCTTCAATCGCAATAGTTGCCTTGGGTATAAAAGGGGACATGTCTTCGAGGGCAATGACTGTTCTTTTTGCATCAGCTCCAGTATCAAAAAGTAAAACATTTCCAGTACGGTCGTAAATCTTGGTCGAGGAGCTGATTTTTCTGTTGGCAAAAGAGTCTATGTCTGGTATTTGCAAAGTCATGAGCCACACAGTCGTGATACCTACGAAAATAAATAGGCACGAGAGAAAGAGTGACAAAATGACTTTCAATCGGTATTTATTCCGCTTGTGGCGAGAGACACGGCTCATATTTGAGCCGATTATAGCACTAAAATGAGAGTTTGATGATCACTCCTCCCACTTATCCTTGAATGGATTCAGCTCTTCTTCGTCTATGCCTATTTCTTCCTCCAGCTCGTCTTCGGCACTAACCTCTTCCAAATCTTCAACCTCTTCCTCCTTATCACCCACAACTGGATCTACCGGATCGATCTCGATATCTTTTTCTTTCTTTATTTTACTTATAGGAGGAATCTCCTCGGTCTCTTCCTGAACGACTTTTTTCGTTGCCTTTTTTGTTGCCATAATCAACTAAAATATATTAATTATCTTTAATGATGGGTATTTTGTATCAAAGCTTAGAGCCTAATGCAACAACACTCTGTTGTGGATAATTTATTTTTGTATGGCGGAATGAGTAAGAGCCACCGCTATGGCATCATATTCATCATCCAGGAGTATTTTTTTTGTAGGTTTGATGAGCATGTGTATCATTTTGATGATTCTGATCTTGTCACTAGTTCCGTCACCACATATTGCAGACTTTATTTCCATTGGAGTATATTCATTTATTGCTATTTCACGTTTTTTGCACTCATAAAGAATTATTCCTCTTGCTTCAGATACGCGCATCGCAGTTTTTTGATTTTTTGTTATAAATAGATTTTCAATCGCAAGCTCCGTGGGCTGGAAATCGTCCAATACGGAAGATATTTTTCTGCCTACATAATATAGTCTGGTATAAATATCATCTTTGGATGACGTCTGCAGGCATTCCGAATGAATCAGAACATCCTTTGAACCAGTTTTTTCGATAAGGGCAATGCCCAGACGGTCATAGCCCGGATCGATCCCCAATATAATTCTAGTATTTTGTTTTGGCTTATTCAGCATTTGTAAAAACTTCTTGGACTTCGTCGTTTGCTTCTAGGTCTGCCACCAGCGCAGATAATTTGTCGATATCCACATCTTCCAGTGGTACGGTAGTCGTTGCGTTCCATTCGTGAGCTTTCTTTTCGAATGCCCAGGATGCACTACCGGGGGAGGCGAGGGTTATATCGTGCTTGGACAGGATGTGCTTAATCTCTTGTGCCGCCTTGTTCCTGTTGTCTGTAAGAGCGACCATGAGCATGGCTACTCCTCCTGGTCCGTATGCTTCATATATTATTTCCTCCATTTGAGCGGAATTGTCTGATGTGGCCTTCTTTATGGCTCGATCTATGGTGTCGTTCGGCATATTTTCTTTGCGTGCTTTCTCTATGGCACTGATCAGTCCTGGTGAAGATAAGTTGCCGGCAGATTTTTTTGCTTCCATCGATATTAGTCTTACTAATTTTCCGTACGCCTTGCTTTTTTCTGCATCATTCTTAGCCTTGAGGTGTTTAATTTTAGAAAATTTGTTGTGTCCGGACATTTTATATAAGTTTATTTTGATTTTTAATATTCAAATGAGCGTAGGCCTTATCTGTGACCACTCTTCCTCGGGGTGTCCTTTCCAGTAATCCCAACTGAATAAGATACGGTTCATAGACTTCTTCTATAGTTGCTTGTTCCTCCGATAGCGCTGCAGATATAGTGCTGAGTCCTACAGGGCCACCATTAAATTTGTTGATGAGGACGCTCATTATTTCTCGATCCGCTGATGTTAGTCCCAGCGAATCGACCCCGAGCATGTTCAGAGATTTTTCTACTGAATCTTGGGTCAATTTAGTTTTATTGATCTGCGCATAATCACGGCATCTCTTGAGATGATAGTTCGCTGTTCTCGGGGTAAATCTGGATCGTTTGGCTATTTCAGAGACGGCCGTATCTTCTATGTCTACTTTCAATATCCCGGCTGATCTTCGAATGATCTCACCGATCTCTGTCTCATTATAGAATTCAAGTTTAAAAACTCCGCCGGAGAAGCGAGAACGCAAGGGCGATGAAATCATTGCGACGCGAGTGGTTGCGGCAATGAGAGTAAAGGGAGGGAGGTCGAGCTGGATGGTTCTGGCCGAAGGACCTTTACCAATGATGATGTCCAGTGTACCGGACTCCATGGCGGGGTACAGGACTTCCTCAATTGCCTTATTCAGTCGATGTATTTCATCTATAAATAATATGTCGCCTGAAGAGAGGTTTGTAAGTATGGACGCTAGATCGCCGACTTTCATGATGGCTGGTCCTGACGTGACCTTCATCTGTGCACCGGTTTCTTTTGCGACCAGATGGGCGAGGGTAGTCTTGCCCAAACCTGGAGGCCCATAAAAAAGGATGTGTTCTGGCGGATGATTCCTCTCCTTAGCGGCTCGAAGCAGTATGTGAAGGTTGTCCTTGATATTCTTCTGTCCGATGTATTCCTCCCAGTGGCTGGGCCTCAATGTCTGGTCCAAAAAGCCGGCATCTTTTTCCGAAATTGGTCCACCAGAGGGCTTTTTTGCTGTTCTTGACATATCCATTAGATTATGCTAGGATTCTAGCGAACGCATATTATCTGCTTCGAACCCAGGAATCTCTAAGCAATGGCCTTACGAGGTTTGGGTAAAGTGCTAAGGACATGTTGGTTCTGACACTCAGGTGTCACTTACTGAAATTATCCTCGGGACTTTACCTCGCTTTCAGCGTCATGCCGAAAGATATTGCTTAGAGATTTCCGAGTTTGAGCTCAAAAATTCACATCTGTTCGTATCCTACAGAAGCAAAATCTATTTGCAATAAAATTTTGTGGATATTTTATTTAGAACACATATTGTATCTATGGCAATACGGATCTACTAATCTGTGAGAGCTATAACCCTTTCAAGTTCTACCAGTGAAGTGATGCCAGATAAGACTTTTAGTACGCCATCCTGTCTCATGGTGAGTATGTTCTGACCCTTCGCAGCTGACCAGATCTCTCTGTCGCTTGAACTCTTCTTCACTACATCTTCGATTTTCGGAGTCATTATTATGGCTTCGTATATACCCACTCTGCCTTTATAACCTGTGCCGTTACACTTTTCGCATCCGACAGATTGCCACATTTTAGATACGTCTTTGGGAATCAGCGATTTGTTTTCGATTTCATCCAAAACACCACGGATTTCTTTTTCAGTTTTATCATCCATCACAATCCGTTTCTTGCATTCATTGCAGAGCTTTCTTACAAGTCTCTGTGCCATCGATACCCGTAGAGCGGATGGTATGACGTTGGGGTTTACTTTGAGATCTATGAGTCTCGGAAATGTTCCAGCGGCATCATTTGTGTGCAAGGTAGAGAAGACGAGGTGACCGGTTTGTGCTGAATTTACAGCTATGGCGGCGGTCTCGGCGTCTCTGATTTCACCTATCATGATGATGTCAGGGTCTTGTCGCACGGCGGCTCGCAGACCTTCCAAGAAATTGTAGCCCTTATCATTGACTTGAGTCTGTACTATTCCGGGCAGGTGATATTCTATAGGATCTTCTATAGTGATTATCTTGATGTCAGAATTATGAACCTTTTTAATAAACGCATATAGAGTCGTTGTTTTTCCAGACCCGGTAGGTCCTGTTGTGAGTATCATGCCATTTGGTCTGTTCATTTCCTCCAAAAGTATTTGTAGCAACCTGTCAGGTATGCCGAGATTTTCGAGAGGCACCTCTATGGCCTTGGGGTTGAGAAGACGCATCACCATGGATTCATTGTATGCTCCGGGCAGGGCAGAGACACGAACTTCTATGTCTCCTGTTTCCAGTTTTATGCTAAATCTGCCGTCCTGGGAATCTTTCTTAATGTTTAATTTCATTCCGGAAATAAGTTTTATTCTGGAGAGAATCAAATTATAAGTCTCAATATCAAATCGGATGACATCGTGTAGCACGCCGTCTAGTCTGTAACGTAGACGGACATATCCTTCTTCAGGTTCGATGTGTATGTCAGAAGCGTCGGTGGCCAGTGCGCCAGCGATCACGGTTTCCAATATTCTGGATATTCTGTAACTCTTATTAGCCTTGAGAGTATTTTCTAATATTGAAACGATGACCGGCAAATTCTTTGCTTCTTTTATAATTTCGGCTATTTCAGTATTTGAAATCTCTAGTGAACCACCACGGCTTTCGTAGGCGTATGAGAGATCCTTATAAGTCTTCCACGCTTTTTCTAGACTGAGTGTGGAGGTGATAGAAAGTTCCGGCTGGTATCCTTTGGCCTTTAATTTCTCTATGAGTTCTGCGACCTTCGGGTCACCAGGATTTCTGCAGGCAAGTTTTAACCTCTTTCCGAGCAGGGCATAGGGGGTTATTTTCAATTCACGGGCTAGGGGCTCCTCGACAAGTCTGATGGCATCAGAGTTTATGTTTGTTGTCTGTAGGTTTACATATTCTATGCCGTGCTTTGCTGAAAGTATTTGCACCAGCTCCTCCTCTTCTTTTTTGAGCAGGTCATTCAAACGTTGCTTATTCTTTTCTTCATCAAATATGATAGTCATGACTTCGCTCTAGTATATCAGATGAGGTATTATTCGGTCATGAATACGAAACGAGCAAAAGGCATGAATGATACCAAGACCATAGCCAAAAACTGGCTGGACGAAGTCTTGGAGCGCAAAGCGAACAGATCCAATAAGAATGAGGCTTTCGTTGTCGGATTGTCAGGTCATCTTGGTGCGGGAAAGACATCGTTTGTTAAATGTATTGCGGAGCACATGGGGATCTCGGATGTTGTGACGAGTCCGACTTTCGTCTTGATGAAGATATATACGAGTAATAATTTTTCATTTGCTCGTCTGGTTCACATAGATGCTTACAGATTGGAAAGAAGAGAGGAATTGGAAGCGTTGAGATTTGAAGATGTCATTTCCGATCCAAACAATCTGGTCATGATAGAGTGGCCGGAAAATGTCGGTTTATCGATTGATGACCTGGACGAGGTCATAGAATGTGAAATAAAAGATGGAAATTACACTTTTTCATTTAAGCGTTACAATTAAATTATGAAACGACTCGTATTACTAGATGCTCATGCCATACTCCATCGTGCTTATCACGCATTGCCTGATTTTTCTAATGCAAAAGGCGAGCCGACAGGAGCACTCTATGGTCTTTCGACAATGATTCTAAAGATAACAGGCGATCTCAAACCCGACTATTTGGTTGCTTGTTACGATGTTAAGGGGGCGACGCATAGGCATGAAGCCTACAGGGAATACAAGGCTCAGCGAAAAAAGGCTGAGGACGATCTTATTGCTCAGATGAAAAGTTCCAGGGAAATTTTCTCTGCCTTTAATATACCGATATATGATAAGGAGGGTTTTGAGGCGGATGATATTTTGGGAACAATAGTTGAACAAACTAAGAACTGTAATGATTTAGAGATAATCATAGCTTCAGGTGATATGGATACTATGCAACTCATTTCTGGAAAGAGAGTGAAAGTTTTTACTTTGAAGAAAGGGCTGAATGATACGGTTATGTATGATGAAGAGGCAGTAAAGACAAGATATGGCTTTGGGCCAAAACAAATACCGGATTACAAAGGACTTTGTGGAGACGCTTCAGATAATATCCCCGGTGTAAAAGGTATAGGTGAAAAGACCGCGACCACTCTCTTGGAGACGTTTGGGAGCATAGAAAATATATATAAGGAACTTGAAGCGGGGCACAATGACCTTTTCATAAATGCCGGAATCAAGCCTAGGATCATTGATCTTCTGAAAACAAATAAGGAAGAAGCAGAATTTAGTAAGGTATTGGCAACTATACATATGAATGTGCCGATAAAGTTCGAATTGCCAACAAAGACAGTAAGAGAGAATCTGGATATTCATAAAATAACCGCCCTCTGGACTGAGTTGGAATTTAGAACTCTGCCTCAAAGGTTAAAAAACCTCCTAGATGGAAAGATGACAGAGGAAAAAAAGGAGAAAAAAATTCAGCTGGAAAAGCAAGAAAAAACTGACGAGAATCCCTCGAAGAGTCTGTTTGAAAACTCTCGCATTGATCCGGATTTCGAAAAGACAGCTCTGGCTCTCTGGCTAGTGAATTCCAATCTGACAGACCCTAAAATGGAAGATGTGCTGAATTTCGCTAATACAGATTCATATGAACAGGCTAAAGAGACGATATTTTCTGAACTTGAAAAGAGAAATCAGAGAAGTGTTTATGAAAATATCGAATTACCGCTCATCCCAGTGAGAGAAATAATGGAGAAAAGGGGAGTGAAAATAGACAAACAATTCTTGGCAGAACTTGGGATAACATATCATAAAAAACTATCTGAGCTCGAAGGTGCTATCTGGAAGATGGCCGGTGAGCAATTCAACATAAATTCACCGAAACAGCTCGGTGTTATTTTGTTCGACAAGATGAACTTATCAGCCAAGAATATGAAAAAGACGGCCGGCGGGGCGAGATCTACCAAAGAATCGGAGTTGGAAAAGTTGCGCGATACTCATGAAATAATCCCGCTCATTTTCGAATATCGAGAACTGCAAAAATTGCTTTCTACATACATAGACGCCATACCGCCACTTCTCGATGACAATGACCGGTTGCATACTCGTTTTATCCAGACAGGCACGACGACTGGCAGAATGTCATCCCAAAACCCGAATATTCAGAATATTCCGATGCGTACTGATCTCGGTCGTGCCATAAGAAAGGCGTTTATTGCAGAAAAGGGTTATGTATTAGCCGGGTTTGATTATTCACAAATGGAACTGAGAATCGCTGCATTTTTGTCCGGTGATGAGAAGCTCATCTCAATATTTAAGAATGGAGAAGACGTTCACAGTGCGGTAGCGAGTCGTGTTTTCAAGGTTTCTCAAGATAAGGTTGATCCAGAAATGAGGCGAAGAGCAAAAATAATAAATTTTGGAATTATATACGGAATGGGGGTATTGGCGCTGAAGCAAAACCTCGGCACAAGCCGAGATGAAGCACAAAAATTTTATAATGATTACTTTGCGGAGTTCGAGACCTTGGCGAAGTATCTGGATGAAATTAAGGCAGAGACCGAGAGGAAAGGATATACGGAAACATTTTTTGGCAGAAGGAGATATTTCGAGGGAATAAAATCAAAAATACCCTACATAAAGGCCCAGGCCGAACGAATGGCTATAAATGCACCGATTCAGGGAACCGAGGCCGATATTATAAAGATCGCCATGGTGAAGATTCAGAATTATTTGAAAGATAACGATCTTCTGAACGATGTGCACCCGCTGTTGCAAGTGCATGATGAATTGGTATATGAGATAAGGGAAGACAAGGTAGAAAAAATGATAAAGGAAATCTCATCCATAATGAGATCGATAATGAATACTAAGGA
>CAZWUU010000002.1:0-36330 GCA_964637485.1 uncultured Candidatus Saccharibacteria bacterium | reverse complement strand
AGATCTGCCGATATGCTATACGAGGGGCGCAGAATTATCAACCGAATAATCCAGCATGGCTGTTCCTCCGGGAGTATGTTCTGCTTTGTCCAATTTCAGTCGATAATTTAAATCCTCCTTGAACAGACGCACGCCGTCTCCGAATAATATGGGTTCGATAGTCAAGTAAAGCTTATTGACCAGACCCGACTTCATGAACATCGTATATATCTGTGATCCGCCACAAATCGCCACCTCTTTAAACCCGCGCCCTTCTAGCTCAATCAGTAAGTCTTTCGGACTTTTGTTCGTATACTCGACCTTGTCAGGCAGATTATCGAGGGGGGTGGGGGAGTAAACTATATGCAATCTATCCTTGAGTGGTTTACCGCCAAAAGTTAGCCATGTGTTGAGACCCATGACCATGACTCCAGCCCTCTTTGTGATCTCGATGAACCTCTTCTTGTCTTCCTTGCTCGTCCAGTGGGCAGCATGCGATGAATTTTTGCCTATATAACCGTCTGCGGTAAGGCAGGAAATGATAAAGCAATTCATAGCGACAATGATAGCATTTCAATACGAAACTGTGCACATGTCATCGTTGCGTTTGTCGCTCCTGCGATTATACTAGTTTTTATGACTTCGAAAGGTTTTGTGACTAATGGAGGTATTTTCTCAATCAACTCCAATTTCAAGGACAGATTTGTTCCTGATTACAGAAGATTAAAGGAGATCTCGGATCACCTAAAAGGCCTAGGTCTTAGAATAGTTCTGACTCAGGGTACGTATGACATGGTTCATATCGGGCACGCTAGATATTTCGAGGAGGCCAAAAAACACGGAGATATTTTGATTGTGGGTGTTGATAGTGATAAGAAGGTAAGAATGAGAAAGGGCCCCGATAGGCCACTCGTACCACAAGAAGAACGTCTTGAAATGGTCACTCATATGAGATCTGTGGATATCGTTACACTGAAGGAACATAATATGCCTCAGTGGCAATTGATAAAGTCGGTTAGACCGGATACGCTCATCATTACCAAGGAAACTCTCGAGAAATACGGCATTAAGAAGATGAAAGAAATGCAGAAATTGTGCGGTCGTGTGAAGGTTTTGGATCCCATGGCTACCACTTCTACCAGTGCCAAAATAAGATTGTTACAACTCAAACTAGCTAAACGTTTCGAAAAAGCCATTTTGCCCAAGTTATCAGTTCTCATAAATGATGCCATCACAGGAAGTGGAACGAGACATGCAAAAAACAAAAGCAAAGAATAAGGCCGTCGTTGCATATGTGCCGGTTTTGCACGATGGATATAAGAAATTTTTCGATAAACATTCTGATATTAAGAGTCTTTACCTGATAGGATCTGATGTCTCGGCAGATTTTAAAGCATTAACAAAGGATTTGAGAGCCTTAAAACCAGAAACGGTGCGTCAGGCAATAATCGGTTGGAACATTTTCGACAATATAGTGGTTGCTTCAAAGAAGAATCTGATCGATCTGGCTAAGTCACATACAGATGTTGTTTTGCCGAATGATGAAATCATGCGTGAGATCAGCAATAATTATTTTACGAAGAATAAGGTGGTGTTCGACGATGTTTTTTTGCGTTGGGATAAACACAAATCAACCGAGGAAACAGCTGTAGAAATTGATCAGACTATCTCTGATAAGGATTCCGATCAAAAAATCATTGCCTTGCTAAAAGAGGAGGCAAACAAAAGTAGTGATTGGTGGAGACGTGTCGGAGCTGCAATAGTTCAAGGCGATGAGATAGTACTGATTTCTCACAATCGACACGTACCTTCGGAACATATGCCATATCAAGATGGCGATCCTAGGTGTGATTTTAGTAAAGGAGTTAATCTGGAATTATCGACCGCCATGCATGCTGAAGCTGGCCTCATAGCTGAGGCGGCCCTGAAGGGTGTTTCTTTGAAAGGAACGTCTATGTATGTAACCACCTTTCCTTGTCCGCCGTGTGCAAAATTGATTGCATATTCAGGTATTTCAAAACTATATTATTCAGGTGGTTATGGAGTGTTGGATGGGAAGAGAATACTAAAAAGTAAGGGAGTTAAAATTATTTTTGTTAAAAAAGCAAAATAGAGCAAATTTTATTGCAAGTTTAATGATACATGATCACATCTGTGTCATTTCTTGTAATTTTTTGGCTGACCGAACTTGAATTTCCAAGATTCTTCGGGATTTAAGGCGGCAAGATCTGGTTCAATAAGATGCGCATGAAGATGCAGAACACTGTTTCCGTATGTGCCGTGTTCGGATTGTCCCCCAAATCTGATAGCTATTCCTCCACCGGGAATATTTCTGTTTTTTGACTCATTCTGAAACATTTCGATGAGCTCTGAACCGGCTTCAGGATTCATCTGCTCGATATGCTCTATGTGTGATTTGTAAATAGCCAACAGTTGATGCTTAACTTTTTCGTATGGCCACTGATTATCAGTTAGTATCCAAAATTTTCCTTCTTTGATTATCGGCTTCTTATGATATTTGTCGAGATTTTCTTTGCAAAAAGGGCAATGTTTCTCACGGTTAATCTGCTCCATTATTTCCTTCTGGTCATTTCGTCTCGTGTTTTCGAGATTAATGAAGGCGTTCATAGTATTATATTGCTACAGGAATCTTCTTTATTCCAGGGTGGGGATCGTAGTCAGTCAAAATAAAGTCGTCTCTTCTAATATCAAAAATATTTGATTTGCTCCTATTGATCTCCAGTGTAGGAAGTCTTCGGGACTCTCTTTCGATCATGGTCTTTACTGCGTCGATCTGATCTACGTATATGTGTGCGTCAGAAAAGCTGTGAACATATTCGTATGGTTCAGTCCCTGTGACATGAGCAAGAGCCAGTGTCAGTGCCGAATATTGTATAAGGTTTGCAGGAAGTCCTACTGGCACATCACATGATCTCTGGAACATGTGCAACGTCAGCTTGTTCTCTATGATCCTTATATGCATCCAACCGTGACACGGGGCAACTACAACTTTTTGATTTTTTCCTTTACCTCGAATGGTGTATTGAGGTATCCAGGGAGTGATAAAATGAGTTCTTAGGTGAGGCATTTCCTTTATCTGTTCAATAATATTTTGAAATTGATTGTAGGCCTTGCCGTCCTGGGTGGGAAAGTCATGGAAAGCGGCCCCGTACGATCCAGGACCCAGATCTCCTTCTTCAAGGCCCCTTTTCTCACATTTATCCTTTGTTACCCAAGATCGCCACCAGTAGCAGCCGAAATTTTCTAGTTCTTTCTGAGTTCTGACACCATTTATAAATGCAAAAATTTCCCCGACTGCCTGTTGCCAAACCGTTACGGGCAAATTTTCGGAGGTCTTGGGGTTCATGTTGCGCTCTGTTATGAGAGGCACACCATTATCAAATTTGAAATGAAAAGGCTTAGGACCAATGATTGTAAGAGCGTCTACTCCTTGTTGACTTGGAGTTCTGGTTCCGTGTTCTAAAATGTCTCTCAACAGGTCTTTATATTGATGATCTGGAACTCGTTCATTAAATGGTTTCATGTTGAAAAAAAATGATTGCAGTGCGATTATATCACAGTATATTTTAATAATATGAAAATCAAGGTCAAGAAAATGCACAATGAAGCAGTTGTTCCGAAGTACGCACATCCAGGCGATGCGGGTATGGATCTATTTGCTCTGGAAGATACAACCTTTGCTCCTGGAGAGATAAGGCCGGTAAAGAGTGGTATTGCGATGGAAATACCATCTGGTTATGTGGGCCTTGTGTGGGATAAAAGCGGAATATCTATAAAAGAAGGCTTAAAAGTTTTGGCTGGAGTTATTGATTCCGGCTACAGAGGGGAAATCATGATAGGGATGGCGAATATATCCAATAAAAAATATACCTTTCTTAAGGGCCACAAGGTTGCTCAAATGCTAATTCAGAAAATTGAAAATCCAGATATAGTTCTAGTCGATAAATTGAACGAAACCAAGAGAGGTGGGGGTCGCATGGGGAGTACGGGAAAATAATTTTTTCGTGTTACAATCAAAAACCATGAAAGATGTGCAAATAAAAAAACTGATAAAAGCAGAGCAGGTCAGACAAAAGAAGGTAATAAATCTGATTGCTTCGGAAAATTATGTTTCTAAAGATGTCCTGGAAGCTCTCGGTTCAGAATTGACCAATAAATATGCCGAGGGTTATGCAGGGAAGCGTTATTACGGAGGCAATGAAATAGTAGATAAGATAGAAAATTTATGTATCGAAAGAGCTCTAAAATTGTTCAAACTTGATAAGGAAAAATGGCATGTGAATGTCCAACCTCTGTCTGGATCGCCGGCAAATTTGGCGGTATATACGGCAACAGTTCCGCAGGGAGGGAAGATAATGGGCATGTCTCTCGATCATGGCGGACATTTGACCCATGGACATAAAGTGTCAGCTACCGGTAAGTTTTGGACCCAGGTTCCTTACGGTATTGATCCTGTGACTGAAACATTAAATTATGATCAGTTGATGGAGCAAGCTATAAAAGAAAAACCAAATGTTATCGTGGCCGGTTATACAGCCTATCCGAGACACATTGACTGGGAGAAAATGAGAAATATCGCTGATGCGAGCGAGTCGCTACTTATGGTAGACATGTCTCACATCGCTGGTTTGGTCGCTGGAGGCGCATATCCCTCACCGTTTTTGCATGCTGATATTGTGACTACTACCACTCACAAGACATTACGCGGACCAAGATCGGCTATGATTTTTGTAAAAAAAGATGCTAGAGAATTAGACAAGAAAATAGACAAAGCAGTATTTCCCGGCTTGCAAGGTGGTCCGCATATAAATCAGATAGCAGGAATCGCGGTCGCTCTAAGAGAAGCTGATTCAAAAAGTTTTGTTCGTTATGCACTGCAGGTGGTAAAAAATGCAAATACGCTGGCTAATGAGCTTAAAAATCTCGGATGGAGGATCATTTCTGGCGGAACAGATTCACATCTCATACTGGTTGATACTTGGATGAGTAATGTAATAAATGAAAAAGGAGCAGGAGGCGTGCCGGGTAAGATCGCAAGTGATGTTCTCGAGAAGGAGGGTATTATTGTGAATAAAAACGCAATTCCTTTTGACAGCAGAACGCCGATGGATCCATCGGGTATTCGTCTTGGCACGGCAGCTGAAACAACAAGAGGCAAGAAAGAGAAAGATATGATCAAGATCGCCAGAAAGATCGACTTGATTCTAAGAAAAGCACAAATTAAATAAAACTAATCCGGAGTAATAAAAAACCGCAATCAATGATTGCGGTTGGGCGTCGCTCCGAGTGACCGACTGCGTATGACCATTTCGGTCACTCGGAGACGACGGAGGGTTTTGCGAAGGAGCAGGGAGGGGCTAATACGCTCCCGATGCCATATCGTTAGGCGGCGTAGGACATCGGTTTTCTTCGCATGCGCGACCTCTCTGTAAGCAGATTAACCTATAAAATATAAAAAGTCAAATAGCAGGCTGATAAGGGCTCTGTTACAATTCGCCTTATGAAACAATTGCTGAAAGAAAAGATACAGAAAGTTATATTTGATATGGGTTTCCATGATGTTGAGGTAGCTCTCGACTATCCTCCAATCGATGATCGGGGGGAGTTTTCAACTAATGTCGCCATGATAATAGCCAAGAAGGCCAAACAAAATCCAATTGCTGTCGCTAACGAAATCGTTCTGAGACTCCAAAATGAAAATATTTCCCTTGTTTCTGCCATAGAGACTGCTGGACCTGGGTTTATAAACTTCAAAATGGAACCAAGATATTATCTAGATTTCATTATTGATAATTCGACCAGCAGATCCAAATCTTCGGCTGTTTCAAATACAAAGACGATTATGGTCGAGTACACTGATCCAAATCCGTTCAAAATTTTCCACATTGGTCATCTCATGGCGAATGCTATCGGCGAATCTGTGGCTAGATTGTTCGAAAAGGGCGGATATAAGGTCATAAGGGCATGTTATCAGGGCGATGTCGGCCTTCATGTGGCAAAAACCATATGGGCTATCATGAATAAGGACAAGAAAACTTCGGTAGATATGTCTTCCATGAAGGGAACGGTTGTGGAAAAAGTAAAATGGCTAGGTGATATGTATGTCACAGGTTCTCAATGCGAGGATGATCCGGCTGTAAAAAAAGAGATGGCGGTCATAAACATGAAGATATTTGATCGTAGTGATCAAGAAATCAATGCTATATATGACATGGGACGCAAATGGAGTCTCGATTATTTCGAAGGAATATATTCTTTGCTAGGTACAAAGTTTGATAAATATTTTTTCGAAAGTGAAGTCGTGCACGATGGTCTACGAGTCGTCGATAAGTTTGCGAAATCTGGCGTTTTCGAGAAAAGCGACGGTGCTATTGTCTATAAGGGAGAAAAGGACGGCCTTCATACCAGAGTTTTCGTGACCTCGCAGGGCATACCCACTTACGAAACAAAAGAATTGGGTTTGAATACGCTGAAATTCGAATTGTACCCAGATTTGTCGAAGTCGATCATCATCACAGCAAATGAGCAGGATGATTATTTCCGAGTCCTAAGGAAGGTTTTGTCAGTCATAAATACAAAAGTTGGCGAAAAGACCCTCCATATAAGTCATGGAATGATGAGATTTAGGGATGGGAAGATGTCTTCGAGGAAGGGGAATATCATAAGTGCGGAAGAGCTCATCGGAGATATCAAGAACATGGTCATAAAAAAAGTCGCTGACAGGGATTGGTCAGATACGGAAAAAGATCAAGTGAGTGAAACCGTAGCCATAGCAGCGATCAAATACACGATCCTCCGTCAGTCCGTCGGCGGAGATGTGATCTTTGATTCTGCGAAATCTATTTCATTCGAAGGAGATTCTGGACCGTATCTGCAATATACGGCAGTCAGAGCTCGTTCCGTATTAAAGAAAGCTGAAAGCATGAATGTTCAAACGACGCCGATAAGTAGATATCCTTCCCAGGTTCATGATGTGGAAAGATTGATTTCCAGGTTCGATGATATTACAAGTCGAGCAATCAATGAATTATCACCTCAACTCATCGCTAATTATCTTATAAACCTTTGCGGTGCATATAATAATTACTATTCTATGCATACGATCATCGACGATTCGGAAGGTTTGTCTTCATACAGACTGGCATTGACCAGGAAATTCTATGAAATTGTCGAAAGCGGTCTGGATATACTCGGAATAAAGGTTCCGCATAAAATGTAAGCTTCATCCCTTCGAAAAAAATATGAGTCGCAAGTCGGCAAATATTGCGCTAGAATGGTCACGTCATGAAGAGTCAAAGAGCTGAAAAGGAAGAAAAAATCCTCAAATACTGGCAAGAGAAGGAAATATTTAAAAAGACACTGGAGAAGAAATCTCCAAAAGGAGATTTTGTATTTTATGAAGGGCCACCGACGGCAAACGGTCTGCCTGGCATACACCATCTTGAAGCCAGAGCATTCAAAGACGCTATACCTAGATATAAAACGATGTTGGGTTATCGTGTGCGCAGGAAAGGCGGCTGGGATACTCATGGATTACCTGTTGAATTACAGGTGGAAAAAGAATTAGGTCTTAAATCAAAAAAAGATATTGAGAAATATGGTATTGGCGAATTTAATAATAAGTGTAGGGAGTCTGTCTGGAAATATGTAAAAGAGTGGGAAAACTTTACAGAAAGAATAGGCTATTGGGTTGATTTGAAAAATCCATATATCACGTATGAAGCCAAATACATAGAATCTATTTGGAATATCATAAAAAATGCTGACGATAGAGGATTATTATATAAAGATTATAAAGTTGTCCCGTGGTGTCCTAGGTGTGGTACGGCATTGTCCTCTCATGAATTGGCACAGGGCTATGATGTGGTCAAAGATCTTTCGGTTTATGTAAAATTCAAGCTAAAAGATCGCGACAATACATTTATTCTGGCTTGGACGACGACTCCTTGGACATTGCCAGGCAACGTGGCATTGGCAGTTTCAGACGAGATACAGTACTGCGAAATAAAAATAGAAACGGGAGAAACACTTATCTTGGCCAAGGAACGTTTGTCTGTCATGAAAGATGCCAAGTACGAAATATTGAAGATAGTAGCAGGGAAACAGCTTGTCGGAGTCGTGTATGAACCCCTGTATCCTTTTTTGGCACAAAATATATCCAGTTCAGAAAAATCCAAGCTATGTAATGCCTACAAGGTGTATAGTGCTGATTTTGTGACGACTGCTGATGGTACAGGAGTTGTACATACTGCGGTCATGTATGGTCAGGATGATTTTGAATTGGGAACTAAAGTAGGATTACCAAAATATCATCTTGTATCTGATGATGGCACATTTAAAAACGAAGCTGGATTTCTGGCGGGTGCCTTCGTAAAGGATGAAACGACTGATGTGGCGATAATAAAGGATTTGGCTAGTCGAGGTCTTCTGTTTGCCAAGGAAAAGTATGAACACACCTATCCGTTTTGTTGGCGATGTAAGACGCCTCTTATCTATTTTGCTAGGGATTCCTGGTACATCAGGATGTCGTCTCTTAGAAATGAACTCGTTAAGGCCAACGATAAGATAAATTGGGAGCCGGATCACATCAAAGAGGGAAGGTTCGGAGAATGGCTCAGAGAAATCAAGGACTGGGCAATTTCTAGGGAGAGATATTGGGGGACGCCTTTACCTGTATGGATATGCGATAAGTGTGAAAAGAGAAAAGTGCCCGGTTCAATTTCTGAAATTGCCCGATCTCCAGAGAATGATTACTTTGTGATGAGACATGGTGAGGCAGAAAATAATGTTTTGGGTATTTTGTCTGGAATCGCCGATGCTCCACATCACCTGACCGATAAGGGCAGAAGGCAGGTGGAAAAATCTGCTACTTCATTTAAAAAGCAGAAGTTCGATATGGTTTTTGTTTCGCCATTCGTGAGGACTAAAGAAACTGCGGATATAGTGAAATCAATTCAGAATCTTGCTGATAGTCAGATAGTCATTGATGAAAGATTGGGCGAACTCGGCACCGGCGAGTGGAATGGCAGAAAGGTGGATGATTATCACAAGCAATATGTCGGCCAAGATCGATTTACTCTGAGTGAGGGAGGTATAGAGAATTTTGCTCTGATCAAAAAAAGGATGGGAGATTTCCTGTATGATATCGAATCGAAATATAAAGGTAAGAAAATACTGATCATTTCTCACGAAACGCCAATATTCCTCCTCGAATCTGCCGCAAAAGGTCTAGATAGAAAGCAGACTTTGAACGCAAGAACTGATAAGGATGCTATAAAAAATGCTGAGTGTAGAAAGCTTGATTTCAAAATTTTGCCTCATAATTCAGAATATGAATCTGACCTCCATAAGCCATTTATAGATGATGTCGTTCTGGATTGTTCCTGTGGGGGTAAATATAGAAGAGTTAAAGAAGTTTTGGATGTTTGGTTTGATTCTGGAGGTATGCCGTTCGCTCAGGATCATTATCCGTTCGAAAAAAAATCTGTTTTTGGCTCGTTTGCGTATCCGGCAGATTTTATCTCGGAAGCCATCGATCAAACTCGTGGCTGGTTTTACACCTTGCATGCTATCGGAGTCATCATGGGCAAGGGTAGATCATATAAAAACGTCGTTTGTTTGGGACATATCTTGGATAAGGATGGCAAAAAGATGTCGAAATCGCTCGGTAATATCGTAAATCCTTGGGACATGATGGATAAATATGGCGTGGATGCTCTCAGATTGTGGATGTATTCTATCAATCAACCTGGTGAGTCGAAGAATTTCGAAGAAAAAACAGTCGATGAGATAGTCAAGAAAGTTTTCAACCTCATTTCCAATGTTATCTCATTTTATAAGCTTTACGATGATGGAAGTGTGGAAGCAAAGGACTCTTCGAAAAATATTCTTGATAAGTGGATAATTGCTAGATTGGCCGAACTGTCGATGATTACAGCCGAAAGTATGGATAAGTACAAATTCTTCGAACCAACCAGGGCTCTAAGAGACTTCTCCGCCGATCTGTCCCAATGGTATGTCAGGAGATCCAGAGACCGTTTCAAGAATAATGGAGGAGATAAGAAGCAAGCCCTTTCCACTCTAAAATATGTAATGCTCGAACTGTCAAAAGTATTGGCGCCGTTTACTCCATTTTTTGCTGAGGAAATATACATGGAAATGGGAGGCAAATCAGAGAGCGTTCATCTGGAAAAATGGCCAAAAATGAAGAAGGCGGATAAGAAAATATTGGACCAGATGGAAGTGGTTCGTGCTGTCTGTTCGGCTGGACTGGATGCCAGAATGCAGTCAAAAATAAATGTCAGACAACCGCTTCATAAGTTATCTGTAAATAATATGGCTTTCAAGAAATTGTCTGAAGAAATGATTGAGATCATAAAAGACGAAGTCAATATCAAGTCGGTTGTTTTCGATCAAAACATAAAAAATTCAGTAGAACTAGATACAAACATAACCGATGAATTGAGAGAAGAAGGGGAGTTGAGGGAATTCTTACGAAAAGTTCAAGACTTGAGAAAATCGAAAGGGTTAACCATAAAGGACGTCGCTGTCCTAGTTGTGACTGAAGATCTTCGGACAATGGTTACGAAAAATATTGATGCAATCATGAAAGTCACGAAGATTTCCTCTGTAGAATATGGTCCGACTTTGGATTTGAAGTTTTGAGTATGTACTCGATTATTAACACTTCAGGGTTTATAGTCGGCTCCATGGAAAAAGGCGAGGCCGACAAAATGCTGTTTATATTTACCGATAAGCTCGGATTCGTGGCCGCGATTGCTCAAGGAATAAGATTTGAAAAATCTAAACTAAGATATTATTGCCAGGACTATTCTTTCGGAGATTTTTCACTCGTAAGAGGTAAAGACTACTACAGATTGACCAGCGCACAACCAGCGGATTACCAGACCGTATTGAAGGTCGATGATCCTAGATACGAGCTGGCGTGTCGTGTAGCGGGCCTGCTAAGACGACTATTGCAGGGCGAGGAGTCTCACCCTGAACTTTTCCGAGTGATCAGGGAATCCATGCTTGATCTCGGTGGGTCTTTATCGCCTCAGGATGTAAAATGTCTAGAATCTGTCATAGTCTACAAGATACTGTTCCTTCTGGGTTATATAGAAAATGACCCTCGAACTGAATATATCGTTAATGAAAAAATCTCAGCAGAGATGCTCAGAAAAGCTTCGGCCGACATAGGTGTGATCAATCCAAAAATAAACAAAGCCCTTAAATTCAGTCATTTGTAGTATAATTTGGCAATGGATCCTAATGAAAGAAACAAAATAGAGGATTTGAAACAATCTCTGTATGAAAGAGATGCTCCGAAAATAAAAACGAACAGAAAACTTCGATACAGCGACGAGGAGTCGGATTTACCTAGGGATTGGGGCAGGGCAGAAGAAGAAAAGGAGGAGGTTGTATTAAATCAGGAATATGAGGATAATTCTAAGCGCGGTATGTCTTTTTTTACAAAACTCTTGATATCATCCTTTGTTTTTTGTGTTCTAGCAGTAGGCGCTGGGGCTTACATGTTCTTTAATGGTTCCAATTTTATTTCTGGAGACAATATAGATATAAAAATAACAGGGCCCATATCCATTTCCGGAGGAAGCCCTTCCAAGTTTGAAGTTACAGTAATCAATAAAAATAACGTCGCTCTGAAGACTGTCGATCTGCATATAAAATTTCCTGCCGGATCGACTGATCCTGTAGACACAACCACTCTTCTCGAAGATGTGCGATATGTGATGGGCGACATTCCGTCCGGCGGTTCGGCATCAAAATCGGTCGAATCAGTGATCTTCGGAGAGCAAAACTCACAGAAGAAAATATTGGCAACAGTTACATACGGAATTGCCGGTTCGTCATCGGTGTTTACCAAGGAAAACAGCCACGATGTTCTCATCAGTGCTTCGCCTATAGTGGTGAGTATTAATTCAATAAAGGAAACTATTTCCGGACAGAGCTTCGATGTTCGTCTAAATATAAAATCGAATTCTACGAATACGATAAAAAATGTCTTGGTAAAGGCTGTCTATCCTTTCGGTTTTAGTTTCAAAACTTCCTCGCTCAAACCTCTGACTATAGATAATACAGTTTGGAATATCGGTGACATTCCTCCGGGAGGAGAGAGGACGGTCAGTGTGACTGGCAGTTTGACTGGAGAGGACGATGAGCTTCGCGTATTCAACTTTTCTGTGGGAGCGCGTAATCCGACAAATCCGAACATCATAGGAACTGCCTTTATGGATGTTCAACAAGAAATAAATATACGAAAACCTTTCATTTCCCTGGATATATCTATAGATGGTGATACTGGACTTGCAGATAAGAATGCCAAGTTTGGAAAATCCACAAATGTCAGGATCAGATGGGCCAACAACCTGCCGGAAACAGTCAAAAATCTGGTTATTGTAGCTCATTTGGATGGTTCTGCTTACGATAAGACGTATGTGACGAGCTGGGGAGGGTATTACAGGTCTGGAACGGACGATATGATCTGGGATCAGAGAACCAACCCCGAATTGGCGACGGTTTCTGCCGGAGCGAGTGGCAATCTTACTTTCAATGTCACGCCCTCAGAGTCTGGAGGTGCATTAAGCAATATCACTAATCCCGAAATTAATATCCAAGTCTATGCCACGGGTGACCGCGTGAGTAATATAAATGTACCTATGAAAACAGGAGAGACTGCAAGACGAATAAAAGTCTCAACTGAAACAAATCTGTCAGGAAGAATTTTGAGAAATAGTGGTCCGTTTATAAACACAGGCCCGATACCCCCTGTATCAGATAGAACTTCTACATATACCGTGGTCTGGTCTATAGACAATACAAATAATGTCGTCACAAATGCCGTAGTCACAGCCACGCTTCCACCCTATGTGACATGGACGGGACAGGTGAGTCCGCAGTCTGAGGATATAAAATATGACAGTAACAGCGGTCTCGTCACATGGAATGTTGGCCGGATAAATACATATACATCATCGTCTGGTCGAAAGGAGGTTGCTTTCCAAGTCTCAGTTGAACCATCAGTCGAGCATGTAGGCACGTCTCCTATCATTGTAAATCAGGCGCGATTGACAGGCCTCGATAACTGGACGAAAGAGTCAATCGAAAATGCTCAGATGTATCTCACTACAAGTTTCAGCACTGATACTACATTTAGGCCTGGAGACGGCGTGGTAGTCAAAGCTCCATAGTTAGAGTAAAATGCCCGTATGAATAAAAACGAAGAATTGATGGATTCGTTGGTTTCGCTGTGCAAGAGGCGAGGTTTCATATTTCAGGGTTCAGAAATATACGGTGGTTTGGCTGGTACATGGGATTATGGACATCTCGGAGTCATGTTGAAAAACAATATTAAGAATGTCTGGTGGAAGCGTTTTGTCGACGATAGAGATGATATGTATGGAATGGATGCCGCCATCATTATGAATCCGAGAGTCTGGGAGGCAAGCGGACATGCTAGTGGTTTCTCTGATCCGCTAGTTGAATGTGCAAAGTGCAAACATCGTGATCGAGCAGATGTATTGTTAGCAAGAATGTCTCCGGGCCAGGTTCAAATTATTCCGGCTGATGCTCATAAACAACACGAAATGTTAATGAATTCGCGTGTTGAATGTCCAAATTGTCGGAATGTTAATTGGAGTGTACCAAAACAATTTAATATGATGTTTAAGACCCAAGTTGGGGCATCAGAAGACACCACGTCTATCGCATATTTGCGACCGGAGACAGCACAAGGAATGTTTGTAAATTTTAAAAATGTTTTAGATACAGAACATCCATCTCTGCCATTCGGCTTGGCGCAGATCGGAAAAGCCTTCAGAAACGAAATCGCACCGAGAGATTTCCTATTCCGGTCCAGAGAATTTGAGCAGATGGAAATAGAATATTTTGTTAATCCTAAAGATTGGACTACGTCCTTCGAACATTTCAGAAAGGAGATCAAAGCATTTAATGTCGATATCGGACTGGATGTCGACAGGGTGCATGAACTCGAAATACCGGATGGAGATCGAGCTTTTTATTCCAAGAGAACGATCGATTTTGAATTTGATTTTCCTTTTGGACGAAAGGAATTGTATGGTTTGGCCTATCGAACGGATTATGACCTTACGCGTCACAGCGAATATAGCAAAGTCGATTTGAGTTACTATGATGAAATCACAAAGGAGCGTTTTGTCCCGCATTGTATAGAGCCGTCATTTGGCGTCGATAGGTCGCTTCTGGCTGTCTTAACAAATGCTTATACTGTAGACGAGCTCGGCGGAGAAAAGAGGGTATATATGAAATTCGCACCGCGAATAGCTCCATATAAAATTGCAGTATTTCCGCTTTTGAAGAATAAGCCGGAACTGGTAAAGAAAGCCAAAGAAATATACGCAGAAATAAAAAAGGAGATACCGGCAGTTAATTTTGATGACAATGGCAATATAGGCAAGAGGTATCGCCGACAGGATGAAATAGGCACTCCGTATTGCGTGACGATCGACTTCGAAACGATAGAGAAAAGCGCTGGTGTGACGGTAAGAGATCGCGATACAGGAAAACAGGAAAGGATCCTCGAAAAAGATTTGGTGAATTATATAAAATCCAAGATTGGCTGATATACAAAGTTCAGAAATAATACACTTGCAAATATATAGTCGTTTGTTAGTATTGTTTCCAGCTGTTCCTTGCGGTTTCCTATCATTGGAATCCTGTTGAATACAGCATCTGGAGATCCCCGAAACATGCGCCATAATCACGACCCCACCGCCCGCTCGATCCGCCTCAACAAGAATATCGCCAACGCATCGGCCGCCTTGTAGCTTCCTGCGACTCGGATAGCTACTCGGCAAACAATCAACCCCCGCCTCTGTCATAGGAGGCGGGATTTTTCATTTCATTTTGCGGGCTTTTTTGCTAGAGTGTTTTCATGCAATTCAATAAAACTATTTTAGATAATGGGTTGACCGTAGTGACGGTACCGATGGCCGATAATCCTTCCGTGACGATTCTCATAATGGTCAAGGCCGGATCTAAATACGAAACTAAGAAGATAAACGGCATATCACACTTCTTAGAGCATATGGTATTCAAGGGTACTACGAAGCGACCCAAGATGTCTGATATTTCCAGAGAGTTGGATAGTATAGGGGCGCATTATAACGCCTTTACAGGTCAGGAAGTGACGGGTTATTGGGTAAAAGCAGACGCAAAAAAGTTGGATATTGCTCTGGATGTAGTGGCTGACATGTATATCGATCCTTTATTGAATGAACAGGAGATAGAGAAGGAAAAAGGTGTGATCGTAGAAGAGATTCGAATGTATAACGACCTTCCACAGTATCAAGTTCATGACATCATGAATGAATTGCTATATGGAGATCAGCCGGCCGGATGGAATATTGCAGGCACAGAAGAGACCGTAAAATCATTCAAAAGACAAGATATCGTCGACTATAGGAATTCTCACTACGTCAGTGAAAAAACGATAGTGATAGTGTCCGGCTCATTCGACGAAAAGACGATAATCCAGAAAATAGATAAAGCGTTTTCATCCATCTCATCCGAGAAGGGCAAGGCCAAGCTTCCTGTCAAGGAAGCACAGAGTGTGCCGAAAATGCGTTCTAAATTCAAAGAAACTGATCAGACTCATCTGGTCATATCTACTAGAACATTTCCGATAACAGACGAGAGACTGCCTGCCATGACTGTGCTTGCAACTGTTATGGGCAAGGGGATGAGTTCTAGATTGTTTACTAAAATGCGAGATGAAATGGGAATATGTTATTACATAAAAACAGATCACGGTCCTTCTACGGATCATGGCGAATTATCTATATCTGCGGGAGTGGACAATAATAGGGTTAAGGAAGCAATCACAGAGATACTCAAGGTTTGCGCTAGGTTTAAGACTGATCTCGTGCCAGAAAGTGAATTGAAAAAAGCCAAGGATTATATATCAGGAACTACTATGCTTGAACTCGAAACATCGGAAGCCAGAGCAGAATATGCCGGTTCGGCGGAGATTCTGAAGGGCAAGATAGAGACTCCAAAGGAAATTCTAGGGAAGATTCAGTCTGTAACAGCCGAAGATGTAAGAAAACTCGCCAATCAAATATTCGTAGATAAACATCTCAATTTGGCCTTGGTGGGGAGGAGCGACGCCGATTCATTCAAGTCAATATTAAAATACTGATATGAATTCAAAGAAATTTTATATAACTACGACATTGCCATATGTGAATGCAGAACCGCATATAGGGTTTGCAATGGAAATCATTAGAGCCGATATTATCGCCAGATCGAAGAAGCTGGCCGGATACGATGTATTTTTCAATACAGGCACTGATGAGCATGGCCTGAAAATCTACAGGAAGGCTGTCGAAAACAATCTTTCTCCGCAGGAATATTGCGACTCCGCCGCACAGAAATTCGAGAATCTTATAGAAATGCTCGGCATAATGCCGGAAGTAAATTTTATTCGTACTACCGATAAGCATCATGTCGAAGCGGCGCAGGAGTTTTGGCGCAGAGTAGATAAGAATGGCTACATATATAAGAAAAATTATTCGGTGAAATATTGTGTCGGATGTGAATTGGAAAAAACCGAATCAGAACTTGAAAATGATCGTTGCCCTCTGCACCCGCTTCAAGAACTGGAAACCATAAAGGAAGAGAATTACTTTTTCAAGTTCAGCGCCTTCGCAGATAAGTTGCTCGCATTCTACGAAAGTAGGCCTGACTTCGTGATCCCCGATTTTAGATTTAATGAAATAAAGAAGTTCGTAGAAAATGGACTGGAAGATTTCAGCATATCTCGACTAGCCAATAAGATGCCGTGGGGAGTCCCGGTCCCTGGAGATGACACTCAGGTCATGTATGTTTGGTTTGACGCCTTGGTCAATTATGTTTCAGCCACAGGGTGGCCGGGTGACAGTAAAAAATTTGATGAATATTGGGTAAGGGCGGAAAACGTAGTTCAGTATTGTGGCAAAGACAATCTGAGACAGCAGTCAGCAATGTGGCAAGCCATGCTTATGGCGGCAGGTTTGCCAAATAGTAAGACGATAGTAATCGATGGATTTATTACAGGCGAGGGAGGCATGAAGATGTCCAAGTCTCTCGGCAATACTGTAGATCCCAAGGAAATAGTCGAGGAGTATGGAAAGGACGCTTTACGATATTATGTATCCAGAGAGCTACATCCATTCGAAGATTCGCCGTTTTCAAAACAGCTATTCAAGGACGCCTACAATTCTGGTCTGGCAAACGGATTGGGTAATTTGGTGTCTAGAGTCATGAAAATGGCTATCGATAATAAGGTGAGTATAGATTGGAAATCTGTAGATACAGGTAAACTGCCAGCTCTCGAATCGTTCAATCTGAAGGAATATTGTGATGTTGTTTGGAATAAAATTCAGGAGACCGACAAAATCATTCAAAAGGAAGAGCCCTTCAAGGTCATAAAGAATGATGCAGAAAAAGGGAAGTCCATGATTGCGCTTCTCGGGTGTGAGATATATAAGATTGCCTTCATGCTCCGAGCGGTTTTGCCAGATACTTCTGAAAACATCATGACCCTGATAAGGGATGGTAAAATGCCAGAAAAACCACTATTTCTTCGAAAATAGCGTTGACGGGACAGTTTATTGATTATTTATATATTATTTAGTCTTTATATATGACTGGTTTGATAACTTGCGATTACCTCCATGAGGTTCTCTTGCGCAGAGTATAAAATCGTGTTAGTCTCCGCATATTAGTAATAATAGTTGTAAGTCCCGAAAGTAATATACAATCGGGTTCTCGAAATAGTCACTCGAGATCACTTGCACAAAAAACTATGAGCGAAAATAAATTTGCGGATCGTTTATCGGTCTATGAAGTCGGTTATCTCCTTGCAGGAATACCGGAAGACAGGGTTGAATCAGAAAACCTTGCGCTTCGAGAAATAATTATCAAAAACGGCTCAGAAATAATAGCCGAGGAAGCACCTCGTCAGGAACAGCTTGCCTATACGATGAGGAAAAAGACCGTGTCTGGTTCATATGAAAAATACGACCAGGCCTACTTTGGTTGGATAAAATTCGAGGCAAGTACCGACAAAACGAATGTCATCAAGAATCAGATCGAGGCCATGTCTTCAGTCTTGAGAATACTTATCACTACTGCTACGAGAGAAAATACGTATTTGGGCAAAAGGGCATCGATCGTCGCTGCTTCTATAAGCAGAAAACCTGAAGGACAGGTGGAAAGCGTCGTGTCGAAAAAGGAGGATACTACAGAACCGCCTGCTACAATAGAGGAGATGGACAAAAGCATCGATGAAATGGTCAAGGAGGTTTAATAAATAACCAATAACCATGTACCTAAACAAAGCATATATTATAGGAAACCTAACCAGAGATCCTGAAGTCAGGGCTTTGCCTTCAGGAACAAAGGTAGTAAGTTTTAGTTTGGCTACGAACAGGATATACAAAGACAAGAATGGAGCCAGACAAGAATCTACCGATTATCACAACATCGTCGCATTCGCTAAATTGGGCGAATTGTGCGGTCAGTATTTGAGAAAGGGAGCACAGGCTCTCGTGGAGGGCAGGATACAGACCCGTTCATGGGACGCTCCAGATGGCACAAAAAAATACAGGACAGAAATCATTGCTGATAATGTTCAATTCGGGACAAAAGGCGGTTCTGGCGGAAGTGGAACGTCAAAGAATCCCAAAGAAGAGGGCAAGGAATCATCAGCGGAGACCATCGAATATCCTCAGGATGATATTAACCCGGATGACATACCATTTTAAAAGAAAATAAATCAAATTACATGAAGAAACAGTGTTATTTCAGTCAACACAATATAAAGCAAATCGATTATAAGGATACAGAAATCCTTAAGAAATTTCTCAATCCGCACGGCCGACTTATCAGCCGAAAGCGATCTCAGATATCTGCAAAGTATCAGAGACAGCTGGCAACGGCAGTAAAGAGAGCACGCTTTATGGGATTGTTGCCATACGTAGCTAGATAAAAATATGATAGCAAAGAAAACACAGGCAAAATCTGAATCAAAAAAAATCCCAGATTCAGTTCTGTCTAAGAGTGCGGATAAACCACGCTCACTGGAGGATGTAAAAAGCGCTCTCGATGCGATCAGAGTGAAGTTCGGTGAAGAGGCAATAATGCGGCTCGGTGATAAGCCGAAGGTAAACATAGGAGCGATATCGACGGGTTCACTCGGTCTGGATGCTGCACTCGGAATCGGCGGTCTGCCAAGAGGCCGAGTCATAGAAATATTCGGTCCAGAATCTTCTGGAAAAACTACCCTGGCTTTACATGTGGTCGCCGAAGCTCAGAAAAAAGGTGGAATGTGTGCTTTTATCGACGCTGAACATGCCATGGATCCTGATTATGCAAAGAAATTGGGCGTGAAGGTGGAGGACTTACTCATTTCTCAACCAGATACTGGCGAGCAGGCATTGGAAATCGTCGAAAGTCTCATAAGAACAGGGAACATGGATGTCGTAGTTATTGATTCCGTTGCGGCTCTTACTCCGAAAGCTGAAATAGAGGGAGACATGGGGGCTTTTCATGTCGGATCTCAGGCCAGACTCATGTCTCAGGCACTCAGAAAACTGACATCAATCGTCGCAAAATCAAAGACTGTTGTCATATTTATAAACCAGATAAGGATGCAGATCGGTGTCATGTTTGGTAATCCTGAGACAACTCCAGGAGGTAAAGCGTTGAAATTCTATTCCTCAGTCAGATTGGATATCAGAAGAATTGCTCAGATCAAGAAGGGCGAAGAAATCATGGGAGGCAGAGTAAGAGTAAAGGTGGTAAAAAATAAAGTCGCTGCGCCGTTTCGACAGACCGAGTTTGATCTCATGTATAACGAAGGCATATCACAAGAAGGCGAGATCATAGCCTTGGGAGAAAAATATGATATAGTATCGCATTCTGGCGCTTCGTATTCATACGGTGAGGTAAAACTCGGAAGAGGTTATGATGCCACTCGACAGTTTTTGAAGGAAAACGCTGACATAAGAAGCGAAATATTAAAAAAGATAAAAGAGAAAATAAACGAATAATATGTCTTTGCTAGAATACAACGAAATTACAGAAAAGAAATTTATTGTGCTCGATGGGGCACCATATGAAGTCATATCCTCACACGTTTTCAGAAAGCAACAGAGAAAACCTGTGAATGCGACCAAGCTGAAGAATTTGATTACGGGCAAAGTAACAGAATATTCATTTCATCAATCAGAAAAGGTGGAAGAAGCAGAGATAGACAGCAGAGAGGTCAAATATCTCTACAATAATAGGGGAGAATGGTGGTTTACTGATCCGAGTGATCCGTCTAAGAGATTCAAAGTTTCAGAAGATGAACTCGGGCCTCAGGGAAAGTTTTTAAAACCAAACACAGTCATAGAACAGCTGGTTTTCAGAGAGAAGCCCATGGGTTTCAAGTTTCCTATAATAGTGGAATTAAAAGTAGTGGATGCTCCGCCCAGTATAAAAGGCGACACAGCTACAGGTGGTCAAAAAATAGTGACGCTCGAGACCGGCGCTACCATGAACGTGCCTCTATTCGTGAACGCTGGAGAAATAATCAGGATAAATACTGAAACAGCCGAATATAAAGAGAGGGTAGGCAAGTAATCAGATTTTTCCGTAGTAACGGATTAGTGTCTCTGTGGTTCGGTCGAACTGGTCCTTGCCTTTGATGTCGAGCAGGTTTAATCCATTTTGTGTGACCAAAATCATTGAAAAATTACCTTGTTCATCTATAGAAATAGGGTAACCATTAACATATAGTTCATTGACTCTATCGACTCTGCCGAGTATTTCGATTGTGGAAGTTGATATCTCCATTCCGTCGATAGGGTAAAGCACTGTTATAGATGGTCCCTTGCTGTAAGGCAAACTGCGTATCGAGGCGTATACTCCAATAACTAGAATAAATGCGATAAACACAAAAATCTTCGCCAATCTCAGGAAATCAGAGCGCGTGTATGCCTTTCTTGTCATAAAATATTAAATATTGTTTTCTTCCTGATCGTTGGGTACAGGATTTGGCACATCAGAACCTGTGCTAATAACTTCACGAGGTTTGGAACCATTTGCGGGTCCAATGATACCTCTCTCGTATAGCATGTCCATAAGCTTAGCGGCTCTCGAGTACCCTATGCCGAGTTTTCTCTGAATATATGATGTCGAAGCTTTTCCTGCAGAAAGCACCGCTTCCTTTGCGGGTTCATACATTTCATCGTCATCAAAGGATTCTCCATCTGTGATGGCGTCGAATGCGGCTGATGATCCTGCTTCGGTCATGTTCAAGTTAAGCTCGCTCAGTATTTCATCCCTATATTGATCGGCAAGATATTTCACTAGTTGTTTTACCTCCGCTTCCGATATATAGGCGGATTGCAAGCGGATCGGCTTCGACATTTCACCACCGAGATAGAGCATATCTCCTGCGCCCAACAATTTTTCTGCACCAGCCTGGTCCAATATAGTTCTCGAATCGATCTGTGATGCCACCTGAAGGGCTATTCTGGTAGGAATATTTGCTTTTATAAGGCCCGTGATGACATTTACAGACGGCCTCTGGGTGGAAATGACAAGATGTATGCCTACCGCACGGCTCATTTGAGCCAGTCTTACAATCGCAGATTCCAATTCTCGGGGATATGTCTGCATGATGTCCGCTAATTCATCTATGACAATCACTATATAATGCATGCCCTCAGGCAATTCTTGATTCTGTTCATCCACCTCATCCTCCTCGAGGCGCTTCTTATGAGCTTCGAGAGCTGGCGATAATACGTTCTTGTGATATGACTCTATGTCTCGAGCGGCGGCCTTCTCTAATATGTCATATCTTCTAGCCATTTCTTTTGCCGCCCATTTGAGGGCTAGGATAGCTTTCTTAGGATCTGTAATTACTGGGGTCAGTAGATGAGGAATCTTGTTATAGAGAGTGAGTTCTACTCTTTTTGGATCGATCATTATGAATCTGAGGTTTTCTGGAGAGTTTCTATACAGAAGAGAAGTGATGAGGGCATGAATGGTTACAGATTTTCCAGAACCGGTGGCTCCAGCGATGAGCATATGAGGAGCCTTAGCGAGATTCGAGAAATGAGCTTTTCCGGCAATATCTTTGCCCAAGGAGGTAAGCAGAGGCTTTTCCGATTCTTGATAATCAGATGAAGAGAGCAGGGTGCCCAAACCGACGGTGGTTTTTGCGGTGTTGGGTACCTCGATACCGACCAGAGATTTTCCGGGTATCGGTGCCTCTATTCTTATAGGATGTGCGGCGAGGGCGAGAGCTAGGTCATTGTTTAGAGCGACTATCTTCGATAGTTTCACACCTTCGGCAGGTTTCAGAGCGTATCTGGTGACTGACGGGCCGATGGATATCTCATCCATCTCGACAGATATGCCGAAGTTCTGCAGGGTCCTCTTTATAATATTAGCGTTTGCCTTTATGTCTCCCGTTTCCGGCTTGCCCTTGTCTCTCTCCAGTATAGAAAGGGGAGGGGGCGTGAAAGGCATCATTCGGGGCAGAGTGTTTTTCGAAAGCAAGCCGTATTCAGCGTCTTCGTCGAACGCTTGCGAATTTTTCTTGGAATTATCAGTTTTCGGTGTGACTATTTTTGGCTCGTATTTTGCCAGAGCTTCTTGTTCGGCACGTTCGGCCTCTTCTTTCTGCTCATCTTCGATGTCCTTACCTGTGCTGTCTATATTGTCACCTGACTTATCGAGCAGATCGGTTGATTTCTTTTTGAATAATTTAAACGTCGAAAGAGAGAATTCCCATTCGAATATCATGACTAGGGAAATTATAAATATTGCGACCAGAAGAGTTGTGGCCGCGTATACATCTACCAACTGAATAAGTGGTTTTGCTAGGAAGCCACCTACCACTCCTGCGGCTCTGTCGGAAATCAAATATATGATTCCAAGACTGGATAAGAAAAAGAACACTGAGCCAACAATCTTAGTCGTTTCCATCCTATGTTCCACTCCTCGCAAATAGGTGATTCCCAGAATGGCAAAAATTATAGGTATGAGAAAATAACCGATGCCGAACATTTTTTCTAAAAATGAAAAAATAGCGTTGCCCCAGCCGGCCATGCCAAATGATGCAAAAAGTGATAACAACGCAATCGCAAAGCAAGCAATAGCTGAAATTGTACGCACCGCACCGTCACTTAGATCCTTGAAAATAGGCTGATCGGAGCCTTTTGCGGGAACATCAACGCCGTCGGATTTTTTTGCCATGGGCTAATAATATCACAGATTTATTCACGCATTGAAATTATTGATCATCAGAAAAAGCAAAAAACGAAGTACACACAACAGACGGTAATGATCATTGCGAGGTGTTCAACATACTGCTTGCATATAAAAGTTGTAGCTATATAATAAGCTCGACTTTTATATGTCTTTAAGGGTCTTTTAGCAAACAGACATATCAAGGACACAGACAATGAATAAGGACAAAAAGGACAATAATAGCAATGAAAACCCCCTGATGTGGAGGGGGCTAGGATTCTTTTCTGCCGAGGATTATCTTGTCTATATTTTCAAAAAGACAGAAAAAATTACCTCTGCCCTTTATCTTGTATCTGGACTTCTAAAGGACGAGGAACCCCTCAAATGGGAATTAAGGGACAAGGGTATGAATCTGATATCGGCGTCCTTTTCTGCGTCCAGTTCAGTTCCTGGAGATAAGAATTCGATGATACAGACTATATTTGGTGCGGCACTCGAGACGATTTCTTTGTTAAATGTCGCAAGGGTCTCAAATCTAATTTCTGACATGAATCACAAGCTCCTCGTCGGTGAGATAGACAGAATATTGCATTTATTGCGTGAGCAATTGTTCAAGAATGCAGCCACTGCGGGTTATGTTCTATCTGAGTCATATTTTGACACACCGTCGTTATTTTCAGCCGGTTTTAGGGATGTTAAACCTTCAGATTCACGCTCTGCAGGACAGAGCCCTAGTCATGTAGATGAAAAGAAAGCCGGGCGACAGTCTGTCATTTTGGATCTTTTGAAAAACCAGTCCAATCTGACGATCAAGGATTTTTCCAAGGTAATAACTGATTGCAGCGAAAAGACAATACAGAGAGAACTCTTGGATATGGTGGAAAGGGGAATTATAAAGAAGGAAGGGGAGCGTCGTTGGAGTAAGTATTCACTCATGTAAATTATAGGCACCCATTTACTGGCTGTTGAGTTTGAGTCTGGTTTTGTCGGAAAAAAGTACGCTAAAACTCATATAATGAGCCATGCTTTGACAAAAAAGGCATTTTAGTATATAATTCATTGACTTTTGAGGTCGAATACATTAGAGTTATCCACATTCCGAAGCGTTGGTTGAGCCATAATTATGAGATATAATTCCTTGCAACGAGCGCGTGTCAGTCGTTTGATATGCGTTCGTCCCAAGGTGTAAAAACCTCGGAAGAACGAACTTTGACAACTTAATATGTGTCACAAGTTTGTTTTGGTTATTGCCCACTAAATCTTTACGTTTGCATGTCGATAGTACGAACGTAGGGAATTGTGGAATGTATTATTAGTCTTACTAGGCGATTCTAAACTCTCGAAATATTATTAGGTAAGACCGAGAGGGAATCGTTAATTATAAAAATCATACTTATGAAAAAAGTTCTCTTTGCAACAGGCATAGCCGTTTTGGCTCTTGCTACAGTTGCTGGAGCTCAGGGTGCTGTGTTCACCACTAATTTGAGTGTTGGATCATCAGGCCCTCAGGTTGTTGCTCTTCAGACAGCTCTTATGTCTGCTGGCTACAATATTCCTGCAATCGCATCCGGTGCTGCTTCCAAGGGTTACTTTGGATCACAGACACAGGCTGCAGTTAAGCTTTATCAGGCCGCTCGCGGTATTCCTAACACCGGCTTCGTAGGTCCTTTGACCCGCGCAGCTTTGAATGGCGGAACAGCTCCTATGGCTGGCGCTCCTTCAACCGTCACCTGCCCTGCAGGTTTCGTTTGTACTCCAGTCGCTGGAACAGCTCCAGTCTCAGGTGGTTCAACTGGCGGTGGTATCACCACAGTTGGCGTACCAGGAATCATGACAGTTACAGCTGGTCCTATCTCAAACACAGTTTTGAACGTAGGTCAGCAGATGGTACCTGTTTTGACAATCCGTGTTCAGGCTCAATACTCTGACCTCGATGTCCAGAGCTTGACCCTCAACGTCGGTAACAACACAGCTATCTACAACAAGCTCTTCCACACCATCGCTGTGACAGACGGCAACACCGTCCTTGCTTCACAAGCTTTGAATGGATCAACAGTTGTACAGAGTGGTTCAGAATACCTCTTGGGTATCGCTGGATTCCACTTCTTCGTCCCGAAGGGCACATACAAGGATATAGTCATCAAGGGTTCTTTGAATTCTTCAATTGACTCTTCTTACTATTCTGCCTCAGGTTCAAATTATCCTGATGGTATTGGAACAGCTCAGAACAGCATCAATGCAACAGCCTTCACAGGTTGGGGTCTTGGTGTCGTAGCTAACGGAGTTCGAGGTGTTGATGGTGCCGGTTTGAACCTCTATGGTCCAGTCACCGGTTTCTATCAGGCTTTGACAGTCAACCAGTCATTGGTTGATAATGCTCAGGCAAACGTCTCTCTCGCTCCTGAATCACCACTCGTACAGTCAATCCCGGTAAATGACACAACAAATGGTCAGTACCTCGGCTTGCCTGTCCTCGTATTCAATGTCAACGCTCAGAACGATGCTCTTCAGCTTCGCACTATAAACGTTGGTGTTGTTACAAGCGGAACTGGTTCAGTTGGTGCAGCTTACCTCTATCAGGGTAGCACCATGGTCAGCTCAGCTTCAGTCTCTGGTGGCGTTGCTTCATTCAGCAACATCGCTAAGGGCACACCTGGTTCAGTCGTATCTGTAAACACAACAGTTCCTTACACCGTCAAGGTGGACGTAACTGGCGTGACATCAGGTTCATTGACTGTTACAGCTTCAACCACAGGTACTCAGACTATCTTGTCATCAAATGACTCGACAGTTACAGTAAACGGTGCAGCTACAGGTAACACACAGACAATTGCTTCAGTCGGTCCTCTCTACACACTCGTAGGAACTCCGACCATCACTTACACCACAGTTGCTAACGGTGTAGACAGCAATTCAACAACAACCTTCACAGCACGCTTCAACGTCAAGGTCAGGGCTGTCGGTACCGACATATTGTTCGGTTTGACCAGCTCAACCACACAGGATATGTTCTCGACCGCAACTTCATCTGTTGCTACGAGCTCCTTCACTGTGTATAAGAACAGCGTAAGCAACTACAGCACTACAGCAGCTGACGGTGGTCTAGCAAACTACATCACCAACGGCCGTTCTGTATCAGTTAACTACTCGAGGCCGACAGGCACCACTCTTTCTAGCGATGGTACAACCTTCACTCTTCCAAGGAACGGTGAGGTCACTGTCCCAGTTGAGTTTGCCTTCTCGGTTCCAAACTTCGCAGTTACAACTGACAAGTACGCCGTACAGTTACAAGGTATCAACTCTGTAACTAACGCAGGTGCTACTATCACTACATTCATGGCCAATCAGCCAGAATGGAGGACTCCAAACAATCTCTAATCCTTCTGTTTAAGACAGGAGTTTAGAATTAACAAAAACCACCCGAAAGGGTGGTTTTTGTTATAATTGGATCATGACAAACAATAATTCAATAAATATAGCGAACATAATAATCTCAGCGAGGAAGTGCTTCGGTATTGCGATCACATCAGCATTTATTTTTATGATTTTTGTATCGCAAGCGCAGGCGGCTCTCGTGCCAAATCTGATCTTGGGTCAACCGTCTTCTGGTACTGATGCGGTTCAAGTGACCATATATGGAGCCAATCCAAACACTCAAGCCACTCTGTATTATCCATCAGGAGGATCGTATGGTGTTATTTCATTGGGAAATACTAATGTAAGCGGATATGTTTTGACATCCGTAAATTCGTCGCAGTATGGAATCACTTCGCAGGCTCCCGTATATGTCATGGTAGATGGACAGAGATCGCAGATAGTAAACTGGCCTACCATTTCTTCTATTTCAGGCGGATTATCTGCCAGCCCGTCTCAATTAAGTCTGACTGTCGGACAAAATAGTGTCGTAGTGACAAATGCCAGTTCAGGACTAAACATTTCGGAAAATTCCAACAGCTCGTCGGTACAGGCTTATGTAAATGGGCACCAGATAATAATAAACGCTTTAACTGTCGGAAGTTCAAACATTCGAATTTGTGCCGGTACGATGGGATGTTCTACTGTGTTGGTGACCGTCCAGCAGGGTAATACATCTTCATCGGGATCAAATGGTCCACTTTCGTTCAGCGAAAGTTCGGTTACAGTGAACCTCGGTGTACCGAGGACAATCACTGTGAGTGGTGCCGGTAATTACTATATATCGTCAAATCCAGCCCCAGGTGTTGTGAATGCTTATCTAAATGGTAATGCACTAACTCTAAATCCACTATCGGCTGGAACGGCTGCAATCTCGGTTTGCGCCTCATCGGCGAATAGCACGAGTTGTGGCAGGGTGGATGTGACGGTTGTCGGGCAAAGTCAAAATAATCAAAGCACAGTAAATCAAAACACAAATGCAATCACTTTCAATCCAAGTACAATAAATATGATAGTGGGTGAAAATAAGACTGCAAATATTTATGGCCTGGGAAATTATTCGGTGCAGGAAAATCCAAGTCCAAATATTGTCACAGCAAACATAAATGGCAATAATCTGGAGTTAACAGGACGAGATTTCGGAGGTGTAAATATAAAGATTTGTCAGGTGGCGGGTGGGTGTGGGTATATATATGTATATGTCGCGCCAAATTCAAATTCTTCCGGATCTGCGGCGAATAATACCGCTACCAATAATCAAAATGTAAGTCCATCGATAACAAATATCTCCATTTCTTCTAACGGGTCAGGACAATTCATGGGGAATGGAACAATGCTCAATATCAATTTCAGCACAAACCAGGCTGTAAATATGCCAACAGTAATCGTTGGTGATAACAAGAGATTGAGTGTTTCCGGTGCAGGGAGCGGACCTTATGTTGTCAGTTACACCCTTACAATCAATGAACAATCTTCGTTGCCGGTCAAAATAGAAATTGCAAATCAGGCAGGTAAGAGAAATTCTATCAATTTTGTTGTTAGCACGGATTATTTGTCCGGGTCGAGCCAATCGGCTTCTGTTGCTCAAGCGGTACCACCATCAAATCAAGCTAGCGATAAAATCACTTTCTATAGGAATATATCATCTGGAATGACTGGGGCTGATGTCACCGCTCTTCAAAAGTTATTAACGAAACTCGGTCATTACAGCGGTCCTGTCACTGGCAAGTTCGGGGTACTGACTTCTCAAGCAGTTTCTAAGTATCAAAAAGCTAATAATCTGAGTCCAGTCGGAGTCGTAGGCCCCTCTACCAGAGCACTACTAAACAAGCAAATATAATGTTCGGATTATTTGATAAAACCTTTTTTAAATTTTTGATGGGTTTCGTCGCAATTCTGGCGTTAAGTCTCGTGGTCATTGTTGTTGCCGTTCAATACACAAATTAATACTTTATTACAAATTTAATATTTGTTTTGCCTAATTTTTAATCTGCCCGGTTAGATTTACTGCATTATTCATAATAGGAAATAATGCAAAAATTTTATCCTGGCCGATATGTAAAGTATTCGGCGTGCGTGATGGTTGTTTTTGTGGCTATCGTTTATTATTGGTCGCCTGTTCATTCTGCAAAAAAGCAGACTGGAACCATCGTTGATACAGATATTTCTACTTCTCAAGTTTGGACCAAGGACGGTAATCCATACCTTCTCAACAAAGATATCTTTGTTAGAACTGGTGTCAGACTGGATATTCAGCCTGGGGTTGTCGTAGGAAAGACTAGTGATGCTTCTGACATAGGACTGTATCTTGACCCTGATGCCTCGCTTCATATAAATGGCACAGAACAAGAGCCGGTCCAGGTGTCACAAATATTCAAGATACATTCTAGGCGCGCTAGTATGAGCATAAAGTACGCGCGGTTTACGAAAACAACAGTTGTTGCATACATGTCTGATTTGAACTTTGCCTCGTCGAGTGTTACTGGGGCATCCGGATCTGGTTTATATCTTTGGGCAAGTAAAGCCAAGGTTCGGAACTCCGTTTTTGAAAACAATGGTGCTGCGGGAATATATGGATTGAGAGAGCCAGAATTGCAAATACCCTCTGAAATTGATGTAACATATTCCTCATTTATAAATAATAATAGAGCGATCGATAACACCTACAATTTTCGTTCGGTCGAGGCGAAGGATAATTGGTGGGGAAGTGAATCTGGTCCGTCTCGAATAGGTATAAATAGAATAGTCGGAGATGTGACATATGATCCATGGCTTGATTACAATCCAGTCTCGAGATCACGCAAACTGTCTTGCTGTTCGAGTATATTATTCCTGCCAGGTCTTGAAGGCAGTAGACTATATTACGGTGATAAGAAATTGTGGGAGCCCTATAGCAGTTCTGACCTGGAAATAATGCATTTGGATTCCTTCGGTTCAAGTACTAAATCAGATATAACGGTCGGATCAGTGATCGGATCAGCTTACGGAGCAAAAGATATATATGGGTCATTCATAAATTATCTGAGCAAGCTTGTGCAGGACGGACATATATATAGTTGGAAAGAATACGCATATGATTGGCGAATGCCGGCCTCTACTACCGCATTGATTCATACATTATCGACATCTACGACCAAGAGTCTCTTGGATGAAGCGATACAATTGGCGTCCTCATCATTTACTGGGAAAATTAATATTGTTGCTCATAGCAATGGTGGTCTGGTTGCTAGATACTTCATAAAACATTTACAGGAATTGGGTCTCTCGAATATTGTTGATACATACATATCCGTGGCGGTGCCGTATCTGGGGACGCCGGAGGCGATAGCGGGACTGCTTCATGGCAATGGACACAATATCTTGAATGGTTTTTTCTTGAATGAATCATCTGCCAGAAACTTGGGCAGGAATATGCCGAGTCTGTATCAACTGCTTCCATCTAAGAAATACTTCGAAAATGTGTCTGATCCAACAATTATTTTTTCTGATGATACACCGTCTTATATTAATGATGGTTCGTATGCGCGAAGTATAAGTAGTTATTTCGATCAGGAATCATTCTTGGCGGATAAGCTCGGTATAAGAAAACAGCCAGATTCCGCTGAAATCAATAAACCGATTATTGCCAATGATTTGCTGATTGGCCTTGCCGACAATATACACAGGGAAATAAATAACTTTGTTTGGCCTAACAATATAGATAGATATGGCATAGTGGGAACAAGTCATCCTACAGCCTCGGCGGTGAGATACGGATCAAGACAAAAATGTTCTTTTGCACTTATGAAATCGACGTGTGTACCAGAAGCGTATTATGAAATCGTTAATACCGATCAAGGCGATGGGACTGTCGTTGCTTCAAGTGCTACATATGGAACGGGAACTACCACATCTATCAATTTGACAAAGCTATCTGAAGCCGGGGATCGCAGAGATCATTCAAATATTCTCGGTTCCAGTGTCGTTCAGGATACTATCAGAAAAATAGTATTGAAAGATTATGACTCCTTAGAACCTGACAATGTAATTACGCTTGGAGCAGAGCAGCAAATACAGTCAAACAAATCATCTGTGGCAGTCAGTACGCATTCTCCGGTAGAATTACACGTGTATGATAAGTATGGAAGACATACGGGGCTGGTCGAAAGTCTCAGTATTGAGAATACGGATTCATATGTGAAGGCGCAGTATGAGGAAAATATACCCGGAAGTAGATTTAGGATCACTGATGATGGATCTGGTGGATATCACACGTTCATAGATTTACCATATGATGTATCTTCTGAGTATTCCATATCTATAAAAGGCACAGGGTTTGGCTTTGCTTCATATGAGGTGGAGTTAAACACCGAAAGTGATTCGAAGAGGGTATTATATGAAACCATCGTTACTAGTCCGCTTCTCATAGCATCGAGTTCCATATCGACAGACAGATTGGATCCCTTGCTCATTGATAATGACGGAGATGGTGGTGTGGACGATTATGTCACGATGAATGGTACAGGCCTGCCCGGCAATGCCACGACTACTAAACAAGCAGAAGTACTTGCGACAGATATGATGATCGATGTCATTGAAAAATTCTCAATTAAGATTTTAGGGGATACGTCATCAGATAAAAAAGTTCTGATGAAATTCGATAAACTAAGAAAATTAATAAAACAAAATAAATTGAGACAGTTTGAAAAGCAATCACTGAGTCTGCTGAAATTAACAGGTCACATAAATATTAAGGAACTTTCGAAGCAGGAAAGACTGAGGTTGGTCGGATATATAAAAGAATTCATTGAAATTACAGACTCTATTAGCAACTAATAATATAAAAAACCGCCCCGAGTATAGTCGAAGGACGGTTTTTTATTTGCTGCGTCTGGATTATTTGAATTCTACTTTTCCACCAGCTGTTTCGATCTGCTTCTTGAGAGCTTCTGCATCTTCCTTTTTCATTGCGTCCTTGATGAGAGCGGGTGCTCCGTCGACGAGATCCTTGGCTTCCTTGAGACCGAGTCCCAAGACTTCCTTTACAACCTTTATGACTGCAATCTTTTGAGCACCTGCTTCCTTGAGATGTACTGCTACGGTGCTCTTCTCCTCACCTGCTGCTGGTGCGGCTGCGGCTCCAGGAGCGGCGACTGCTACTGCCTGCGCTGATACGCCGAATTTCTTTTCCAATAATTTTACGAGCTCATTAAGCTCAATGACCGACATCTTTTCGATTGATTCAACTAATGTCTTGAATTTTGCCGGAATTTCAACTGTTTGATTTGATTCCATAAATTTTAATTAATGACTGTTAATATTACGCTGTGGCCGGGGTACTTGAAGGCTTCTTTGCGATCTGATCGAGAGCCATGACCAATCCCTGAATAGGGGAGTTGATGACGTTTACGAACATGCCATACAGAGTTTCTCGAGGAGGTATTGCCGCTATAGCAACCATCTCATCTTTATTCATGTATGATTTTTCGAATACTCCACCGACGATCGAAACCTTATCCTTGAACTTCCTCTGGAATTCATAGACTCCTCTTGCTGGCGCTACGAGATCAGTTCCGTAGGCCAGTCCAAACTCTCCGACTAGGGAAGGTTGATTCCCAGCATATCCCTGACTCTGAAGAGCTTTTTCAACCAAGGTCTTCTTTGCAACGAAATACTTCACGCCGTCTTTCTTGAGGTTTTTCCTCATGGCGGTGACTTCACCTACGGTGAGTCCGTGAAAGTTTACGAAGACCAAAGAATTTGAATCCTTCATAGCCGAGCTCAGCTTGTCTATGATTTCTTGTTTTTGTACTTTTGTGCGAGCCATTTTTTTGTTCTGTGCTAATAATAAATTCGACCCAATAGGCCGAAAAAACTTGAGATATAACCTCGGAAGGTCTTATTAATCGGTTATTTCAAAATCTCTTTTGAATACCGATTGCCTTCTGTCTTTGGCCTTGAGGCTATGCTACAATGCCCCCGCAAATTAATCAATACCGATCATGGATATATTAACCGCCATATTTGGTAGCCAAGCGAAAGTCCGTATTTTGAGGCTCTTCTTATTTAACCCTGAAACGCCATTTTTCCTGGAGGAAATCATAGAAAGGACGAAAATCAAGGAGTCTGTGGTAAAAAAAGAGCTGTCTAATTTATTGAAAGTGGGTCTATTAAAAAAGCGACTTACGACCAAGGAAATCACTGCCAGTTCGGAAGAGGGAAAAGATATGAAAAAATATCATGGTCTTTCGTATGCATTGAATACAAAGTTTATATATGTAGAGCAATTAAAGAATTTGCTCATAGTCGCCAGTGTTTCGGCCGATGATAGTTTGACCAAGAAGTTCACTCATATTGGCAAGTTAAAATTATTGGTTGCTTCGGGAATATTCATGCAGTCTTTGGACTCAAGAGTGGATCTCTTGATAGTGGGAGATGAGTTGGATCAGAGAAGAATAGAATCAATCATTAAGTCCATAGAAGCTGAAATAGGCCGAGAAATAGCATATTCTGCGTTTGAAACTCAAGATTTCGAATATAGATTGGGAATTCACGACCGATTGATACGAGATATATTGGATTATCCCCACATAACTCTGTTGGACCGTCTGGGCTTAGAGCTCTCGTAACGATATAATATAGGTGTTATAAGGTAATTATAAGCCTAAAACATAATTATGACATTTATTCAAAATTGGGGAGAGGTATTTACAGCTTCGCTCCAAAACGTTTGGTATGGGGTCATGGCTCAGGTGCCAAATCTCATAGTCGCTATTATTATATTCGCCATTGGTTGGGTTCTTGCCGCCTTGGTTGAAAAGTTGGTCGACAGCATAATCAAGACTCTCAAACTCGATTCAGCACTCAGATCAGCTGGAATGGAGGATGTAGTAAAGAGAGCCGGACACAATCTGGACTCTGGAAGGTTTGTAGGAGTTCTGTGTAAGTGGTTCGTGATCGTGGTTTTTCTCATGGCCTCATTTGAGATCTTGGGACTGAATCAGGTCAATGAATTCTTACAGAGCGTAGTCAGCTACTTGCCTCAGGTTATCGTAGCAGTACTCGTATTGCTCATAGGAGCGGTCGTTGCTACAACGATGCAGAAAGTCGTCGTTGCCAGTGCCAAGGCCGGTCATCTTCACGTAGCCGAATTGGGCGGAAGAGTCACAAAGTGGTCTATCTGGATATTTGCTTTATTGACCGCGCTTTACACCTTGGGTGTAGCGCCGAGTCTCATACAGACTCTTATCACCGCAATCTTTGCAGGCCTCGCGCTTGCTCTTGGATTGGCGTTTGGTTTGGGTGGAAGAGACACCGCTCAGAAGCTCATAGAAAAGACTGCACAGACAGTGTTGCAGAAGGACTAAGGAGTTTCAAACCATCATTTACGAAACAGTCCCGGCTATTGCTAGGGGCTGTTTTGTTTTACCGCTTTTTCAGGAGCGTTACATATACGATTAAGTTTTATAGAAGGAATAAATATTCTTGTCGGATCACTGGCCCGTGTTGTCGGCCAATCGCGCTATAATCCCTTGCCTATAAAGTTCCTCTATCTCATAACCTACTAGACTCCTGCCGTATATATTTAGATCGTCAGCTTTGCCAGCATAATACAAATCACAACTGGCTCCGGCGCATATTCTTCCAAGCCACCAGGTACCACTTGTTGAGGGCATTCCTGCATCCATAATCCTGGATTCTATGAGTCTTCCATCGACATAGGATCTCACCTCAGTACCTTTTACTGTGTAAGCGACATGATGCCAGTTACCATCATTAACTTTGGGCAAATTCATATTGTGATAAGTGCCCGCACTGTTTACCAGTGTCCATGTGGTACCGAATAATCTTCTCCTCCAATCACCGGTGTTGATCAAAATATAATCACTGAGAGCTGTGTTGTGTTTTACCCACAAGGTTACCGTCTCCTCAGTGCCATTCAATTCTGGGCTGAATGCCGGAATCTCAACGAAGTCGTTTACTCCGTCGAACTGGATGGATCTGCCAGTCCCATAATATACGTCGGTTGATCTCAACGCTCCATTTTGTACTACACCGTTTCTGTTGTTGCCTGAAATATCCAGAGCATTTCCAGATGACTCATCAAAGTTAAATCCTACCATCATCTGATCACCGTTTGCTCTGTATACATTTCCAGCGAATTGCATCGCAGATGCTAGTCTGGCTTTGTCTCTGGCGCTAGAAAGTGACGCTAGAACTATAGAAGCGAGCATTCCTATGATGGAAACTACTACAAGTAGTTCAATAAGAGTGAACCCGCGATTCTTCATTTTTTCATTATATCATTCATGTTTTACCAAGTCCGCTTATCTACTGAGAAGACTATTGACTATATTTCGACGGCAAGTATACTTATGCCTACATCAGAATGATTACAAACACTAATCGCGCATACAGTCGGCCATAGCCACATTCGCCTTTGGTGAAGTGACAATCGGCCGCTCAATGAAGCGGTTTTTCGTTTATAAGGCAGGATGATTGAATCTTTGAAAATGGAATAACTTGACCCGCTCTTAATTTATTAGGAGTTGCGGTCAGGCAAGTATGTAAGTAATAAGCAATGTAGGTAGTTTATATTCCGCTGTTCACCTGGTCGGTGAATTGCGGGTCAAATATAAACAAAATATAACACAAGCGGTTTTTAAAGTTCCCGATGGGAATTTTAAGGGCGTATGGTGGATGCCTTGGCTTTTAGAAGCGATGAAGGACGTGGCGTGGCGACGATATGCTTCGGGGAGGTGCCGAGCAACCTTTGATCCGGAGATTTCCGAATGGGGAAACCCTGTATGATGAACTCATATAATCGTGCACTATTTTTGCGCTTAATGTTTTATAAGCATTGAGAACAGAAATAGTGCACGGAGCGTACCCTGGGAAGTAAAACATTTCAGTACCAGGAGGAATAAAAACAAACTATGCATTCCGTCAGTAGCGGCGAGCGAACGCGGAGAAGACTAAACCTTTCGATTCGACACTGTGTGTCTCACTCAAGATGAGCTCAATGATTTGGGCAAGAGTCGTGAGCGAGGTTCTCGGTGTCGAGTCGGAAGGAGTTGCAAGACGGAGACGTGCTATTTATAGCAGAGAAGTTACAAAATTTTTTATTAATCGAACCATCTGGAAAGTTGGGCCCTAGCAGGTGATAGCCCTGTAGATGAAAATAAAAAATCTTCTTTGTTTCTGTTCTTAAGTACCCCAGGACACGAAAAGCTTGGGGGAATCCGCCGGAACTAACCGGCAAGTCTAAATATTCTAAAAGACCGATAGTGAACTAGTACCGTGAGGGAAAGGTGAAAAGCAGCCCGGTAAGGGCGGTGAAATAGACCTGAAACCATATGCCTACAAGGAGTCGGAGCGGATATTTATATCCGTCACGGCGTGCCTATTGAAGAATGAGCCAACGAGTTGATATATGCTGCAGGCTAAGTCCGAGAGGATGGAGCCATAGGGAAACCGAGTGTGAATAGCGCGTACGTAGTATGTATCAGACCCGAAGCCAATGCGAGCTTACCATGAGCAGGGTGAAGTTTGTCGAAAGATAAATGGAGGCCCGAACCCGTTTGTCGTTCAACTCATTGGGATGACTTGTGGTAAGAAGTGAAAAGCTAATCGAGCCTGGTAATAGCTGGTTCT
>CAZWUU010000001.1:0-46451 GCA_964637485.1 uncultured Candidatus Saccharibacteria bacterium | reverse complement strand
GCCGGAGCCGAAGTTTCCGAGGATCCGAGAACAGAATTGCGAGAGAACACCTGGCTGCCATCGAACCACCTGCTCGGATCCTCGACGGAGACCGCATCGACGCGCCAACCGTCGTCGAACCAGCCCACGTAGACCGCGCGCAGCACACCATTCTGGTCCCGAACGTAGAAGATGTTGGCGTAGCCGTTATTCAAGAGAACACCGTCTTCACCATTCTTCTGCTTCTCCATGAGGGAGAACATCTCCGACAAGGTGGTTTCAGCTTTCGCTTCGCCACCGAGATCCTCGATGATGGGACCATCACCTGAAGACTTCCGCAATTTGTGGTAGCGGAGCGTCTGTTCGCTCTCAGGATCTTCGGTCTTGCCGTCACCCGACAGGAACCACCTGGCGAAGTTGTCCCAGACTGCCGAGATCAACACCTTCGCATTGCGCTTGGTGTTGACCACGAACGCGGTCTTCGCGACAAACTTGCCGGTGGTTGCGGGGACCACGACCGTCGAGACGAGCTCTAGGATCGAGGGTGTGGGTTTCGGTTCCGCCACTTGTGCGACCTGTCCGTTACTCCAACAGGGTTCCTTGCGGAGAAACATCTTCAATTCAGATACCCAGCTAGCCTTATCGTTTCCATTCACCTTTTCGAGGAGGTCGACGACCATACCGAGAGTATCACTCGACATAGTCACAACCATCCGAATAATCTTGCCGAGCATGGTATTTTGATCCATGGTCAGTCCTTTCGTATGAGTTTATGTATGAGCTAGAGGGCTACCTTATCGCCATAGCAGAAAACAATCGATCTTTACGAAAATCTCATCATTCTCTGCTGTGGCTATAAATATGCATTCATCTGCGTTTCCTCACAGACTATAAAACATTTGTATGTCATGTGTCAAATACTAAATATCCAAGGTCGCCAGCTTTGCGTTTGATTGAATGAATGATTTCCTGGCAGGAACATCATCACCCATGAGCATATCGAACACCTTGTCCGCATCCTGGGCATCCTCGATATTTACCTGCTTCAATATTCGCTTGGCTGGATCCATAGTGGTATCCCACAATTCATCTGCATTCATTTCTCCAAGACCCTTGTAACGCTGGATAGAAATCTTCGGCTGTTTTGTCTTGCCCATTTCCTCTTCTACATCTTCGCTGACTTCCGGAGATACTTGTCCGGCAGCAGCCAGCAATTCTGATTTTGCCGTCTCAAGGTCTGCATCTTCCATCACCTGTGATTCATCGAAGTCCTTGCCCAAAGCTTTTAGCTTCGACTGTTCGTCATAGAAATATAGTATCTCTCTTCCTTTCCTCACCTTATAGAGAGGCGGTTGTGCTATGTATACATGCCCCTGATCTATGAGCGGTCTGAAATATCTGTAAAGAAGTGTCAATATGAGAGTCCTTATGTGAGCGCCGTCCACATCGGCGTCAGTTGCAAGAATTATTTTATGATATCGCAACTTACCTATCTCAAACGTATCTCCTATGGCAGTGCCCAGAGCAAGAACTAGATTTTTTATTTGCTCGGAACCTAGCATACGATCAAGTCTAGCTCGCTCGATATTTAATATCTTACCTCTAAGTGGCAATATGGCTTGCGTTCTCCTGTCTCTGCCTTGCTTAGCTGTGCCACCTGCAGAATCTCCCTCCACGATGAATAACTCCGATTCGGCCGGATCATTGGTCTGGCAGTCGGCGAGTTTACCTGGCAGTGTCATACCTTCTAGTGCCCCCTTCCTAAGAACGCTGTCCTTAGCTGCCTTAGCTGCTTTGCGAGCTTTCATGGCCAAAATAACCTTATTCACTATTGATCTAGCGTCATCGGGATTTTCTTCCAGAAATGCCGAGAAGGCATCACCGAATACTGTATTTACGGCGCTTTGTGCTTCCATCGAACCGAGCTTTGCCTTAGTCTGACCCTCGAACTGGATCTCGCGCAACTTGACCGATATGACCGCAGTGATGCCTTCCAGAGCATCATCGCCAGTGAAACTCTCGCCTTCGCCTTTGGCCAGATTATTATTCTTGGCATAAGTATTCAGGGTTCTGGTGAGGGCCGTCTTGAATCCAGTCAGGTGCGTACCGCCTTCTGGGTTATGTATGTTGTTAGCAAAACACATTATCCTAGAAGTGACATCGTCCGCGTATTGGAGCGCAACCTCCACAGACTCCACTCCTTCAACCTTCTTTTCAGTATAAAAAATATTTTTATGGCCAGGCTTGAGTAGCTGATTGGAAAACCTGATGAGAGATATCAGTCCACCCTCGAAAAAGAATGTGTATGAAGGCGCATCCACGCCTGTCTCCCTGATGTAAAACAGTTCATCGTCTTGTCCGAAAGTCTCTACCTGTTCCCTGGCATCAATGACCGAAATCCTAAGACCTCGAACTAGATATGCCTGCTGGCGCATGTGGTTGACTATTCTCATCCACTCAAATTTTATGCCTTCTTTGAAAATTTCCGGATCAGGTTCGAACGTAACAATAGTTCCATTAAGTTTAGTGGAACCTATCTTTTTTACAGCCGCCTTCCTCTTGCCTCTTGAGTACTCCTGCATGTATATACCTCCTTCCTTGTGTACCAAGACTTTCATGTGAACAGATAGGGCATTGACAACAGAAGCACCGACTCCGTGTAATCCTCCAGAAACCTTATATCCTGTCGACTCTCCGCCAAATTTACCTCCAGCATGAAGTACCGTCATTATAGTTTCCAGGGCAGAAACTTTTGTCTGCTTGTGAATATCCACCGGAATACCTCGGCCATTATCAGTGACTCTCACTCTATTGCCAGGAAGCAAAGCAATCTCAATATCATTTGCAAAACCACCCATCGCTTCATCGCGAGAGTTATCGAATATTTCAGTTATGAGATGATGCAAACCATCAGGCCCAGTGGTGCCGATATACATTCCAGGACGCTTCCTGACAGGATCGAGCCCTTCAAGAACAGTAATGGACGAAGCATCATAGCCCCCTCCCCCCGATTTATCAGTGGTCTTATTCTTTTTCTTTTCCTTGCTAGTATCTGCCATAAACAAAAAAGGTTTTCCCTTGTGACTCAATTATAGCATTTTTACTGCAAAATAATAGGCCAGCATGGGGCAGGAATTCTTATTCACCTCTTGACTTGATTTATTTTGTATTATGTATTATAATATACCTAAATACGCTCTTTGACGTCTTTCGAAGAACCGCACCGGCGGAATCCGGTTTCATTTACCATGAGCATTCTCATTCTTGTTTGTCTTGCAATCGCAACGGCCACGATCGTGACTATCTATACGATCAGCCACTGCCCGGACGGCTTTGAGGATGAAGCGGGTTTCCACAAGCTTAATCATTCCATTTCAAGATGGAATGAGAATGTTTGGCCGGAACTCCCCATTCTGAAACTCTGACCATGGAAACTTTTTAGCTCGACGCTCATCTATTCGGTGGGCGTCGATTTTTTTATCTGACTTCCCAACCCTTCGCTTTTATATATTCGTATATAATGTCCATGATACTATTGGCCTCCTGATCTGTAAGTGTTTTATCCATGGATTGGAAAACTAATCGAAATGCATTCGACACCTTATCGTCCTTGGTATAAGTATCGAAGTGAGAATGCCTCCTGAGAAGTGCGTCATGTCTATTTTTTATTAGTGAAGACTCAATAACGCTCCACACCTCCTGTGCAGAAATATTACTTGGAGAAAAAACGGCGATATCCCTCACGATAAACGGATATGGAGATATTTTTTCGAACTTGCTAGAACTCGCAGGTCCGAAACATAGATCTTTATACTCAGCATCTTTAGGCAAGCAGTAATTAGTCATAAAATCGGTATGATCAATTTCTATAATCGACATATTGCCTTTGTTTTCAGCTTTAAAATTGGCAGGAACTGTTGCGCCAAGATTTTCAAAAAGACCTTTGATTTCCTCTTCCAAAATAATTTGAGATGTTTTGCCTTTCATCTTCTTTATTTGCGACAAGCCCATACACAGAGACACTTTTTCATGTTCCTTAGTAAAAACATGCCCGATTTCAAATGTTTTTATCGCCTGAAGTCCCAGTAAATCCGCGTTCAAAATATTTTTTGTCAGACATTCTTCCATTGAAGTCTTGAGATTACTCCTCACAAAGGCCTTATCCTTTGCCAGAGGGTATGCGGTTTCTATATCGCCACTTTTTACCAGAGTATAGAGACAAACTTCACTCCAGGATCTGTCCTTCAAAATGTTTTTTATTTTTTCTGTCAGATAGAAAGCTGGAAGAACATTTACCTTGGCTGAATTGTCGGTATGCAATGTCCCCTCTATGTGATCGTACCCGTAAACGCGCCCGACCTCCTCTACCACATCTTCCTTTATTCTAAGATCAAACCTGTCATGCGGAATTTCCAATTTCCATTCCCCACTATCGTCCATTACGGTAACACCCATACTCTCAAGTATCTCCTTCATCCGAACTGTCGGTACATTTATTCCGAGCCGATCATTTATATATTTCGGATCCACAGTAATAATCTGTTTTTTTACCGGAGAATGATAGTGATCTAGAATGGGTCCAAATTTAGCGTTTTCGAACTGTTTCTTTATGATCGAACTGACTTCATTCATACCGTCACCTGTCAATTCAGGAGTGATTTCATTTTCATAGCGTTTGGACGACTCACTGCGTAGACCGAGGCGCGTCGCAGTCTTTCGAATCGATGCAGGATCAAAATTTGCCGATTCCAGGATAATCCTTTTCGTTGAACCAGTCACTCCGGCCCTTTTTCCACCCTTAACGCCCGCAATGGCGATAGGACCATCTTCATCTGCGATAACATGATCTGTTTCCAATAGCTCCACTTCCTGACCTGGTCCTGTCGAAGAATCGAGTAATGATATTTTTTCTCCACGTTTAGCATTTCGGATGGTAATTGTCCCCGAGATCTTTTCTGCATCGAATGCATGCAGAGGTTGCCCCAGATCGAACATCGTATAGTTGGTAGCGTCTACAATCGGATGTATCGATCGCTCTCCGATAGAAACAAGCATATTTTGTATATTAGCGTCTGTGGCAGTGATTACGCCCAAATCTACATATCGCGCCATGTATCTGCGACAAAATTCCGGGGATTTATTAACGACATCGGGCAAATCTGATGAATCTGCTTTCATTTCTCCTTCGAGATTTTGCCTGATTTTCATTCCTGTCAAAACGGACACTTCTCCGGCTATACCTCGATGTGAAAGACAGTAATGTGCTCGATCCGGTAAGACCTTCACGCCCATGACACTATCCTCTCCAACCTTTTCCACCGCTTCTACCTCAAATGAGTGGAAGGTGAAAAGCTTTTCCAGATCGCTAGCCTCTGGAATATCTTGATCGAAATATTTTTGGAGCCAATTTCGGGATATTTTCATATTAGAATTGATTTACAAAGCGTAGGTCACCACCGTACAACCAACGAATATCGTCTATGCCGTGTTTCAGCATAACGATGCGATCTATTCCGAAAGCAAATGCGAAACCCTGCCATTCATCTGGATCTATTCCACCCGCTCGAAGCACATGCGCATGAACTAGGCCAGCTCCCAGAACTTCCAGCCATCTATCTTTCCATTTAACATCCACCTCTACACCAGGCTCTACGAATGGAAAATAACTTGGCCGAAATCTGACCTCGCTATTCTGACCGAATAGTTTCTTGAAGGCGTGCTCTAATGTCCCCTTAAGATGAGCCATAGAGACATTCTTATCTACCATGAGACCTTCTAATTGGAAAAACTGCGCCTCGTGAGTGGAATCGGTAGCTTCATTTCTAAAAACCTTACCGGGAACAAGAGTTCGAAACGGCGGTTTATGTGTCTCCATATACCTGATCTGAACCGCAGAAGTCTGGGTCGTGAGCAGTCTTCTGCCCAAAAGATGACCGCTTGCGTTTTTGATATTGGCTGGCTTTTCCTTTATCCAGAATGTATCCTGCATATCTCTAGAAGGATGATTTGCGGGAATATTCAAGGCGTCGAAATTGTAATACTCATATTCCAACTCGGGACCTAGAGCTATTTCAAAACCCATTTCCTGAAAAACTGAGTATATTTCACGAATTGTTTGCGTGATCGGATGAAGATGCCCTTTTTGCATTTCGTTCATGGGCTAAATATAGCAAAAATATCAGATTATGTAACTTTCTGAGCCACCTCCCGGGCTTGAACCGGGGACCTTCGCTTTACAAAAGCGTTGCTCTACCAACTGAGCTAAGGTGGCAATAGACAATACTTTAGAACAAACCGAGCAAATAGTAAACTATTTTTGTATCTGATTATTGGAAATCCTGCGCAGATAAAATGACGCACCATGGTTCTTCACATCACCTCTACCACGAACAGCATCTATGAGCTTCTTGCCATGAGGGTTTTCCAAGAATTTAGACTTGATCTCGACATATATTTTTCTGACCCTGAGGAGTATGTGGTAGGCGATCCAGTTCGCCAGGGCGACAAATGTATGTTTATTCACGTATGAAAGAATGTTTCGAGCTTTCATATAAACAGAATTAAATATGTGATCAGAATTTGCACCGATCTTAGAAAAGATGCTTTGTTTACCCGTCATTATTTCACGACGCTTCATGAGAAGCATGAGTATCATGCAAATGAGAGAGATGTAGAAAATTGTTATGAGTGTAATCATAGACAAACCTATCGTTCCAATATCTTGAACCTAGTGTATCTGCCTATAGCTGTCTTCTCACCGAATTTCTGCATAGCCGCATCCAAAAGTCCCTGAATAGTAACATCAGGATTTTTAATGAACGGCTGATCGAGCAATACCATTTCTGCAAAATAGCTGGCGAGTTTGCCTTCCAATATTTTTGATCTGACTGCTTCTGGCTTATCCTTCACCTCAGCCTCGAATACTTCCATGGCCACCTTCTTATCGGCTTCGGTTATGTCCTCTTTTTTCAGAAACTTGGGATTTGTGGCAGTAATATGCATAGCGATATCTCTAGCCAGGGTTTTAAATTCTTCATTGTTGGCAACAAAATCAGTTTCGCAATTGAGCTCTATCATCGTTCCTACGGAACCGTTGGCATGTACATATGAAGCTATCGCTCCAGACTTAAACGTTCTGTCACTTTTCTTGGCTGCTATACCACTGGATAGCTTGCGCAATATAACCAAAGCTTTTTCCATACTGCCGCCCGCCTCTTCCAATGCCTTTTTGCACTGCATAACAGAAATCCCCGTCTGATCTCGTAGCTCCTTTACTTGCTCAGTAGAAATAGCTTTTGTGTTTGATTCTTTTGTCATGGTTTTATTATTTTCTTGTTTGTTACCTTGGTTTTTATGCAACCAGAGAGTAATAGGCGAAATCATGTGAAATTACTTGCTCTCCTTCGAGAGTTTTTTGCCATTCTCATAGGCGAGAACTATCTGATCCAGGAAATACTTTATGCTTGATTTGGCTGAATCGTTAGCGACAATAGGATAAGCTATGCCTTTTATATCACAATCTGATCCTGCCAGAGCAATCACAGGTATTTTACCATGCTTGGCCTCCGCAATTGCATTCTTTTCCCTTCTTGGATCAACTATAAATATAGCATCCGGCATCTTTTTCAAGGATACAATGCCCAAAAACATCTTTTCGAGCGAAGCAATCTCTTTATCGATGAGCATTCGTTCACGCTTGGTATATTTTGCGAGTTCACCTTTTTCTTTGTCAGATACAAGCTTCTCATATCTTTCTACACGTTTCCTGGTCTGGCCAAAATTTGTGATAGTTCCACCTATCCAACGTCCTTCGACATGAGGCATGCCCAGGGATTGCGCGGCTGATTTTACAGTGGCAGAAGCTTCCTTTTTACCTCCTACAAACAGAATGATCTTGCCGTCTTTTGCGAGATCAGACACATACTGTTTGGCCTCATCTAGCATCTTGATAGTTTTCTCAAGGTCGATGATGTCGGTCCTGTTTTTTGTGCCGAAAATATAGGATTTTACTGAAGGATGTCTACGGGAACGGTCCAAACCAAAATGGGCACCCGCCCCAAACATCGTTTCTACAGACTTGGATATTGTTGACATATTAGGAACTAAACTTACCAAAATCATCCCAATGAGTCAACCGGGCTTCATTTAGTCACCTAAACAAAGGCAAATCGTCGCGTAAAGGAAATTCATGCCTATAAATCCGGGCTTAAGACTCGTTCGACAGCCTTGATAAACCTCTTTATATCAGACTTTTTCGTATATCGCCCCACCGACATTCTTACTGAAATATTACTATCTCCGCCAACAGCCCTTATGACATAAGACTCGTCCTCATCGTGCAAACAAGAGCTTTTTGTGGAAATGGCGAAACCGGCAACGTCCATTTGTAAAACAAAAAATTCATTATCAATGCCAGGAATCTGTACGTTTAGTATGTGTGGCACGATTATCGGATCATCTATATCGAGAGATCTGGGATTTAAAGCTATTTCCCTAGAAACACTTCTAAGGCCTTCATAAAGATCCTTTTTAAGCTGATATTGTCTCGCTCTTTCAGATGTTCTTTCCGCATCACACAATCTGAGAGCCTCAACGAGGCCGACAATTCCAGGAATATTCTCCGTGCCCGGGCGCATATGGGACTCCTGTCCTCCGCCAAACAATATCGGTCTTATATCTAGACGCAACCTCTTGTATAACAACCCCACACCACGAGGACCATAAACTTTCGTTCCATCTATAGTCATAAGATCTGCTCCGAGTTCATTGGTCTTTATATCGAGCATTGTCATAGCTTGAGATGCGTCAGTGTGGAGTAGAGGAAACTCTGTTTTTGTAACGTTGGTCCGAGCATATCGCACCACTTTTGCTATTTCCTTGATCGGCATGATTGTTCCTATTTCATTATTCACTGTCATGACAGAAACCAGCGCAGTATTATCTTTTATATTTTTTCTAATATCTTCAACGTTTACTACACCTTTTTCGTTTACATTTATTATTGTAAGCTCGACACCTTCACTTTCCAATTTCTTTGCGACTTCCATAACCGAAGAATGCTCAATATTGGATATGATCAAGTGTGGCTTTCGGCCAGTCTTTTCTTGAAATGTTTTTATAACGCCCTGAATAGCCAGATTATTGGACTCCGTTCCGCCTGAGGTAAAAAAAATTTCGTTTATGTGAGAATTGAGTAATTTAGCCACATCTTTTCTTGCAGAAGACAAAGCTTCACCGGCTGACACTCCCTCCTTATACAGAGAGCTTGGATTGGCATATTCATTCGAATAATACCTATTCATAATCCGAAGAACCTTCGGATCTATCGGGGTCATAGATGCATAATCTAGGTATACTCTCTTCATAGTATAAATCTATAATGCATTCCCATTCATGGCAAATAAAAAGACCGCCCAGCTGGCCTAGGCGGTCGAAACCTCTTCGGTTTCAAAGTTGTCTTGGGTTAACGATAAGAAGGATTCTAAGGTATGTCCTCTGAACATACGCCAGCTTCCCCTTCTGCATCAAACGTGCAACAGACGTTACGCAATCACGCTTTTTTGCTTCAGGAAATGTAGAATCCGCCGACAGAATGGATGTGGTCAGAATGATCCAAAACATCCACGTAAGAGCAAACGCCAGATCCCAATACAGAAATACTGTGATCATAGGCCAGGTAGCAATCTAACGCATGGCGATAAATAATTCAAGATGCATTAACTTATGCTAAAATCGTCTCATGAATATAATATTGTCTGATATAAATCTGATCATAAACATTATTTTGAGTGTTCTGGTCCTCATTTTGGCCTACATGGTCATCTCTATGTATCGTAAACAAAAGAGATTTCTTGTTCATTTGGACGCACACAATGTAGCCGATTCGTTGACACGAGTTGCCGGAGACCTCGAAGAACTGAAATCCTTTAAGGATGAACTAGAAAAATATTTGGAGGATGTCGAAAGACGCCTCAAAAAAAGCCTGCGGTCTGTTCATACCGTGAGATTCAATCCTTGGAAGAATAACGGCGAAGGCGGAAGTCAAAGTTTTGCAACGACATTTCTTAATGAAGAGGGCGACGGAGTCGTCATCTCCACACTATATTCGAGAGATCACGTGAGCGTATTCGGTAAACCACTAAAAAACAAAACCTCAACTCATGAATTATCAGAGGAGGAACAGAAGAGTATCGACGAAGCCATCAAATTATTATAAAAGGGACACTCTGATTTAGTTCTGTCAAATCATCGCACATTCTGTCAATACCATTCCAAAACTGTCAAATAATGCTATATTGGGGCTACTAATATGCCTACAAAAGACCAGCAAAACCTGGTTCGCCGATCCCCTGTTATTGTTGTAATGGGGCATATAGATCATGGCAAATCTACTCTGCTTGATTTCATACGTAAATCAAATGTAGTCGCAAATGAAGCCGGGGGCATCACCCAACACGTCGGGGCTTACGAGGCAGAATACGTAAGTGCCGATGGCACGAAACACACATTTACTTTTTTGGACACTCCGGGGCATCAGGCCTTCTGCTCTATCAGAGAGAGGGGTGCCTTGGCCGCCGATATTGCAATCTTGGTTGTATCCGCCGAAGATGGCGTCAAGCCACAAACAATGGAAGCATACAAATCGATCAAAGAAGCGAAAATTCCCTATATAGTCGCGATCAACAAAATCGACAAGCCAAATGCAGATGAAAATAGGACCAAGCAATCTTTAGGTGAGAACGAAATATATGTGGAAGGTTGGGGCGGAGATATACCCTGTGTTTCTATTTCGGCCTTGACCGGCAAGGGCGTAAACGATCTATTAGACATGATCGTGCTTTTAGGAGAAATGTCCGATTTGAATACCTGCACGTCAAAGCCAGCCGAGGGTGTGGTGATAGAATCAGAAATGGATACGAAAAAGGGTATAACGGCTACCCTACTCATCAAGGACGGAAGTCTTTCCAAAGGCTCATTCGTCGTCGCAGGTAGCGCTTTTGCGCCAGTAAGATATATAGAGAACTTCGCAAATAAGAAGATAGAAACCGCAAAAGCGTCGATGCCGGTCGTCATAGTCGGCTGGAACGAAATTCCTCCATGCGGTAGCAGATTTATCACTGTCTCATCGAAAAAAGAAGCAGAACAAATCTGCGATAAGAATGCCTCAAATGCGAAAATGAAAATGTCCGAGCGTGTGCCAAAAAAATCAAAGGGTGACGCAGAGTCTGCGAAGGTTTCTTTGCCAATAGTAATAAAAGCGGACGTTATCGGATCACTCGACGGCATAAGGCACGAACTAGCAAAAATAAAACACGAAAAAGTTGAGCTCGAGATAGTTTCTGAAGGAATAGGAGATATAGGAGAAAACGATGTAAAACTTCTGGTATCGGATCCGAACATACGTCTCTTCGGTTTCAATGTCACACCTGACACCAAGGCATCGGCTATCATAGAGCGATCACCTGTCCCATTGCAGATTAAGACATTTCGCATAATATACGAGCTGATACAGCACATTGAGGAAGAATTATTGAAACTCGTACCGAAAGAGTACGTCGAACAAATCATAGGCCGAGCAAAAGTGATGGCAGTTTTCTCGAAAGAGAAAGATAAGCAAGTCGTAGGCGGCAAGGTACAAGAAGGCTTCATAGAGACAGGCATGAATGTAAGAATATTGAGAAGAGATGCGAAAATCGGCGAAGGACTTCTAAGAGAACTTCAGCAACAGAAGAAGCGCGTCAGTGAAATCAGAGAGGGCTACGAATTTGGCACAATGATCGAATCCAAAACAGAAATCGCTGCCGGCGACAAGATAGAGGCATTTAGAATGGTAGAGAAAAATATATGAGTGAAATCAAAGATTCAAAATTGAAGGAAATAATAAGAGAATTGTCGGCAAAATATTTTGCCCGTGAGACAAACGGACAATCTCTTATTACTATCACAAATATTGAAATACTCTCGCGAGGCGCTCGAGCAAAAATATTGTTTACAGTCATGCCCGAATCACAGGAAGAGACGGCTCTCGCGTTCGTAAACAGAAACCTCTCAGATCTTCGAAAGTATGTAACTGAAAATTCCAGAATTATGCGCATCCCCTTTTTCGAGGCAGAAATCGATAAAGGAGAAAAGAATCGTCAGAGATTAGACGACATCTCAAAAACAATGTAGGATTTGGACATGGCCACGTAGAAAAGTGGTAATTCAGCGGTCTGCAAAACCGCTATGCGCGGGTTCGATTCCCGCCGTGGCCTCAATAAGAAATTAGCAGGTCAATCGACGTTCCACGGAGCGAGGCATCTGCATGCCTCGCGACGGGAATCGAAAAGACTGAGTATATGGTGAGAAGACCGAATTGCGGAGCAATGAGGTCGAGCACCATACGAAGCCTGTACAGTTCCTGTAAGGAAAGATTCCCGCCGTGGCCTCAATAAGACATTAGCAGGTCAATCGACGTTCCACGGAGGGCTTTTATTGTGTTATGATTTCTCAATCAAAGCTATGGACAATACCCCACCTGTGGACGTGGTAAACGAACGCTTTTTTTCCCAAGTAAAAAATCGATACAGGAGAGCTTTTACCGATAAAAAATTCATTCGCTTGTTCGTAGAGGCGTTCACACTCCTCTTCCTATCATTAATTGCAAACTATTACGCCGCTCATTTTGCATTCAAGAACGCTAGTAATCACGTCGAGGATATAATACTTTCAAACATTCCGGTTTATGATGTCGACACTATTTTTATTTGGGGACCGATCGTCTTCTGGATAATAGTATCTTATTTTCTCATTATAGACCCAAAGAAAATTCCCTTCACCATAAAAGCTACGGCACTTTTTGTATTCATCAGATCTTTGTTTATTAGTCTGACGCACCTCGGCCCCTTTCCTGACAGGACGCAATTGAATGATTTCAGTGGCCAAGCTTTGGCTGATTTTTTACGAATAGATCCCGAGACATCATCAGTGTTCAGTTCTGGGGGAGATTTGTTCTTTTCAGGCCATACAGGTATTCCTTTCTTATTGGGCTTGGTTTTCTGGCAATTTCCTAAACTGCGTTGGTTTTGCGTGATGAGTGCAGTCTTTTTCGGAATAATTGTACTTTTGGGACATCTGCACTACTCTATCGATGTGGCAGCCGCCTTTTTCATAACCTATACGATAAGCCACATGGCCAGATTCCTATTTAGAAGCGACAAAGAATATTTTTCCAAAGAGAACTAGCTTAATTCCTATATTATTAAATGACGCTTATTCACAGTCATGGCCAGTGTTTGCATGATATAATTTATGTACATGGTTGCGCCCAAGACTTACAAAGATATTCGGCCTTGGGGTGAGGAATTATGGCTCATGGACGGAGTAAATATTCCGGGCATGGCTAAAATTATTTCTGTAAACCCAGGGGAAGCACTCAGTCTTCAATATCACAATGAGAGAGATGAACATTGGTTCATTGTTTCTGGCGATGGAGTAGCTGTCATCGGTGATGAAAAAATCCCACTTACAAAAGGAAGTGTATGTTATATACCTCGAAGAATTAATCATCGCGTTATTGGAGGTAAAAATATTCTAGTATTCGTCGAACTGGCTTACGGAGATTTCGATGAAAAGGATATTGTGAGACTTGAGGATAAATACGGCAGGACTGCCGAAAATAAGTAATTGATGAATATTTCAGCTATCATATCAACTCTTACATTGGCCGCGGCAATAATAGTTTTTATCGTCTGCGCCTATGCTCTCATCAGATTTAGCGTAAAAATCGTCTACAGAAAGAGATACGACTTAGCCAGACATTCTAATAATCCTATTCTCTCGCCACAAAATCATAATTATTGGGAGACTGAAGGAGCATTTAATCCAGGTGCAGTCATGGACAACGAAGGACGAGTTCATCTTTTCTATAGAGCCATAGGGAGCGACGGATTATCTAGAGTCGGTCATGCGGTTTCAGATGACGGATTATACTTCGTGGAAAGATCTATGTACCCCGTTTTCAGCCCTGAACCAGGATTAGGAATACCTGAACCTGAGGATGCAACAGGGCCGAAAAAATTCGACCGATCTGCTTATGAATCGGGCGGTGGTTGGGGCGGTACTGAAGATCCAAGAGTCGTAAAAATCGGCGACCGCATATATATGACATACACCGCGTTCGGAGGATGGGCTAATATGCGCATAGGTGTCACTTCAATTCTCGAAAACGATCTCAAGGTTAGAAAATGGAAATGGAGAAGGCCAGTCCTCATATCCCCGGCAAAGTCTCGTGCGAAGAATTGGGTCCTCTTTCCAGAAAAAATTAACGGAAAGTATGCCATTTTGCATGGAATTGCACCGAGAATTCTTGTCGCTTATGTCGATTCTCCGGAGATGGCGCCCAAGATTGAAAGTCTCGGAGATCATGGGGGCGGAGGATATAAGGACAAGTCCAGAATTGGTTACTGGGATGAACGAGTTCGCGGAGCAGGAGCTCCACCTCTTAGAACTCGCTTGGGTTGGTTACTCCTATATCACGCCATAGACACCAGAAACCCGAACAATGTGGTTGGTTATAAAGTCGGTGCAATGATATTGGATTTGAATGATCCGACAAGAATACTGTACCGCTCCCCTGAACCCATTTTGTCACCGGACATGCATTATGAGAATGACGGCAAGCCTGGAGTGGTATATGCGTCCGGTGCCGTCATCAAAGATGATAATTTATTAGTTTATTATGGAGGTGGAGACAAACACACCTGCATAGCCAAAACTCCCCTAGAACCGTTGCTTCAATGGTTGGTGGAATACGGCAACGTTAATAAGAATTAAAAATCATGTTTACAGTCACACGATCGGAGTTCAATCCGCTGATTTCGCCAGTAAAAGAACATCCTTGGGAAGCGGCAGCGGCATTTAACGGCTGCCCTATCATGACCGGAAAAAAGGAGATGACCATGCTCTATCGAGCCATGTCTGAGCCAGATCTATTGAAGCCGGACCACCCATCGACGTCTGTTATAGCCAGAGCGGTTTCCAAGGACGGCATAAAGTTTGAGGACAGAGAAATGCTCATCTTGCCTGATTCTGACTTTGATCGTTACGGCTGTGAGGATCCTCGCGTGTCCAAAGTCGGTGGAAAATACTACATTTTTTATACAGCTCTCGGTGGTTTTCCTTACGGAGCAGACAACATAAAAGTTGCAGTCGCTGTTTCTAAAGATTTGAAGAGTATCGAAAGCAAGCACCTAGTCACGCCATTCAATGCAAAAGGAATGGCAATGTTTCCAGAAAAAATTGACGGAAAATACGCCACACTCGTTACTATAAACACGGACAGAAAGCCATCCGATATTTGTTATGCTGAATTCGATAAACCGGAAGACATGTGGTCAGCAAATTATTGGAAGGATTGGCTGTCGAATGTCGATGCTCACAAACTGCACATCAGAAGGCTCCCAGATGACCATCTCGAATTAGGTGCTCCTCCGGTCAAAACTTCTAAGGGATGGGTTGTTGTTTATTGCCATATTCAGAGATACGGACGTCCGGATCATGTCTTCGGAGTAGAAGTTCTTTTACTAGATTTGGAGAATCCGAGACGTATCATAGGCAGAACCAAGGGTCCATTTATGGTGCCAGAAATGTATTACGAGCATGTGGGACAAGTGCCGCATACCATATTTCCAAGCGGTGCTCTCATAAATGGTAGAAATCTGGAAGTCTATTACGGTGCAACTGACACTCATGTAGCCATGGCTACTATTCCTCTAGATAGCCTACTCCACAGCATCGGAACTGAAGAGAAAAAGTCTTTGGTCAGATTTCCAGGTAATCCTATCATCGCTCCTCGACCGGGTGTCTTATGGGAACAGGATGGCACAATCAATCCTGCTTCTATAGACATAGATGGAAAGACATGTATTTTCTATCGAGCGGTAGCAAAGGGTAATATTTCTACATTCGGATATGCAGAATCATGCGACGGATTTTCTATAGATTACAGATCTGACAAACCCGTATATTTCGCCAGAGAAAAATTCGAATTGAAGGATGGCGGTGGCGATAATTACGGTGTTGAAGATCCTAGATTTATGCGAATCGGTGATCGCATATATATGACATACACTGGATATAATGGGACCACACCAAGAGTTGCGGTCTCATCAATCAGCGTAAATGACTTCACCGCGCGTAAATGGAGCGCATGGTCAAAACCTGAAGCTATAACACCGGACGGCGTTCCAGATAAAGACGCTGCCATTCTGCCAGAAAAAGTAAATGGCATGTATATGGTATTTCACAGAGTACACGAGAGCGTATGTGCTGATTTTGTAAAAACTCTGGATTTTTCGAAGGAGCGAGTCACTCAATGTATTGAGATTATCTCTCCAAGAAAAGGTATGTGGGATGGCGGAAAAGTCGGAATTTCAACTCCGCCAGTAAAAACAAAGGACGGCTGGCTACTTTTGTATCATGGGGTATCTTGGAGTACTACTTATCGAGTCGGAGCGGTGTTACTGGATCTAAAAGATCCAACCATTGTTAGGGCTAGGACGGGTATTCCCCTATTCGAACCTCAAGAAGAATATGAACATAAGGGTGTAGTTCCGAACGTGGTATTCCCCTGCGGACTAACCATCAGAAAAGGTACGGTATATATGTATTACGGTGCAGCTGATTATGTGATCGGTGTCGCTACGATCAAGCTGGCAAAACTCCTAAAAATGATGGAGATATAAAATGTCTTCCCTGCAAGGTAAAAAGCTTGTTATTTTCGACCTAGATGGAACACTCGCTCCATCGAAACAGCCAATGACTCATAATATGTCGGTACTGGTATCCGATCTCATAAAGCAGATAAAAGTTGCGGTTATTTCCGGAGGCGGTTTTCCGCAATTCAAAACTCAATTTATTGCATCCTTACCAAACAGTACAGATGGATTTTCGAATCTCTATTTATTACCCACATCTGGCACCAAGTTCTACATTTGGAAGGGCAACTGGACAGAACTATATAACGAGGAAATACCAGCAGATGAAAGAAAAAATATCATTAGATTGATAAAAAATGCTCTGCGACTGGCTCAGTATGAACCACCAGAGAAAATTTTCGGCGAACTCATAGAAGACAGAGGGTCACAAATAACCTTTTCAGGACTAGGTCAGGAAGCTCCACTCGTTTTAAAAGAAAAGTGGGATCCGGATAGATCAAAGAGGCAAAAAATTGCATCGTATATAACAGATAAATTGCAAGGGTTCGATGTAAGAATCGGTGGCGCAACATCTATAGATATCACTAAGAAAGGCATCAATAAGGCTTATGGCATACATAAGCTAGAGGAACATTTGCATATACCTATAAAAGAAATGCTGTATGTGGGTGACGCTCTATTTTATGGAGGCAATGATTACCCAGCCAAGGCTACCGGCATAGATTGCGTACAAGTTGCCGATCCGTTTGAAACAGAAAAGCTCATCAGAAGCTGGTTTGAGTAAGTTCCTCAACTAGCCAACTCGTATCTCTCATCCGATCTCTTGAACGAAGCACAACGATACCTATCGGTTCGCCTTTTATATCCAAGACCGTGAGCATCGTATCCATGGCCGCATTGGTTCTTCCAGTCTTCCCTCCCAAGAATAATTTATCATTAACAAATGGATGAATATTTGGAATGTTCTTTTCTCCATGACCTGTAGTAGATGCAAGCTTTATACTTGGTATGGTAGTTATCTTCATGATCTCCGGCTCCTCCCGGAGAATATATCTGGCAAGACCGAAAAATCCCCTGGCAGTCGCAGAATTATTCTCGCTTAGGCCGGTAGGATCAGCAATATAGGAACTTGGCATCCCTATTTCCCACGCATATTCAGACATGAGACCTAAAAATTCCGTTCTGTCACTCGATGAGGCTATGGCTTCGCCGGCAATATTTGACGAACTCATGAGCAACGGATGGAGCAGTTCGTGGAGAGTGTATGCTTCTCCTTCTTTTATACCACTCACATCCGGCGGTACTGCAGTAACATCCCTTGTGACTAATATTTGAGTTGAGCTCGAATATATTCTGGTCGCCACAAGAGCTGTGACAAGTTTTGACATTGATGCGACCGGCAGTACCCTATCCGGATTTTTTTCCATTATGATCTTTCCTGTCCTTAGATTCCCTACAATATATGCTTCAGCAGATATGGCGTTTACAGGCAATTCGTTCTTGGTTTCATTTTTTATGACTGGTTTGGTAGTGGTACTAAAGTAACCATCTTCAGTTTCCAGAACCTTTTCCTTGGAGAGCATGTCCTCGACTATTTGCTCAGGCATCCTGACATTCTTCGTCTTATTTTCCGCAATGTTTCTCTGTGATTCCCACTCTGCATACTTTAAGCCCGAGAAAAAACCCAATATCGTGAGAGCAAGAGCAGTGGCAGCAATCAGATTTCTATGTTCGCTTATCACTCATTAACTTTATCATGTCTAACGCTTAACTAGAATGGTTTTACTGATTTCTCCTGATGAACTTGCCACGAGACGCCCATCGGTATCTCTGAACAATTCATACCCCGTATTATAGTCAGTGGTGCTGGAAAAATAGTAGGCGCTATTGCCCGGATTCCATGGAAGGCCAGATATATAATTTGGTACTAAACAACTAGCTATATCTCCCTCATAATCTGGATATCCCGCACCATATTTAACAAGCAAGGGAGTACTAGAAATATTTCTAGTACTTCCATTACAGACAAAATCGCCCTTATTCTCACTTATATTTTCATGGATTGCATTCAACAAAGCGTTCAAATTTGACATTCTCTGTGTATCGCGCGCCACCTTGAATTGACGAGATGGATTCACAGCCACTAGCATAATAGAAGCCAGAATCGCCATAATTCCAATAACTATTAATATCTCTATCAACGTAAATCCTTTATTATTATCGATCATATTAGGTATCATATATTTTGAGTTGTCTCGACAAGACAATCAATTTCTTTATAAATCACACTTTTCTTATACACATCCTTTCTTTGCGATAGTATTTCCTTGATCTGTTCACATACGGCAACATTAAACTTCTTTTGAATTCGAAACTCTTGTCTATTGACCATGTCTGAGTAATATAGTGCTGAAAGCATATTCATACTCGATATCATCAACAAGAATGAACTGATGGAAATAACGAGCGAAATCATTATGAATCCTTCACAAGATAGATAATCCCCTGTAGATTTTGTTTTCATTATTTGTACTCTTTTTCATCACGACATTAGCGAACTGGAATAGAAGCACCATGACAAACGACAACAAGAGCACGTATATGAGCATTTCGATCAATGTAAAGCCATATTTTTTATTGGAAGGACATCTCATATAGAGTTGGTCTTGTTGCGGATAATAGATAGATACTTGAATTACTACACGACATTGTAGATACACTATCGCTTATATCGACAGATGTTTTCAGAGTGAAATTTCTTCTTTCGAATATTGATAACTCCTGACCTCGTTCGCGTGACAAAACATAAACATGATATCTGTCTGCCATGATTCCATACACACCACTTGGAACATCTAGTTCGCGACTACCGAATATTTCGAAAAATTCCTTATCATCAACGATATTGAACCCTCCATTCGTCCGACCAAAGTAGTATCTGTCTTCGAACACGCTCACGACCTTTCCTTCCTGTCTTTCGTACCCAGACGGCGCCAGCTCTGACACTAATGCAGTCGGTAAACCATCTTCGGTTTTTATCATTCTATATTGGTATGTGTCAGAGGACGCCAGATGTAATGATTTATCCAGCAGATATATTTGGGAGATCTTTCCGCCCGTTTCGAAACCATATCGGAAATTTGGATTTATCGGATTTCCTATGTCTATCACATTCAATTCTTGGCCTTCCCATTTATATGTTCCAACATAGAGATTCTTATCATTCAGGAAAATGGATGTGGCGAAAGGTGCACTACTGTTCGCTCTGGGCATGGGCAATTTATATCGCTTCGCAAGAAATGGATTATCAGGCGAAGATACATCAATTATATGAAGCTGATACGCACTACTTGCCGCCGAGCCGAATACATAATCACCATATTTAACAAGATCACTTAGACCCGGACCGGTATGCAAGTAACTTAAAACTATAGGATTATTACTATCTGATATGTCGAAGATGATGATATCAGGATCCAGAGCCTCTGCCGTATCGAAAGTTGTGTAGAGCATATCGCCCGATATGACAAATGCGGTAGGAATCAAGTTGCTGCTAATAGGCAGATTGATCTGCTTCACAACAGGGCGAATAGTCTGATTATTCATGCCCTCATAATATTTTCTCGAACCAATCAAATAATTATTAATATAATCAACTGAACATACCGGTACCCCTGATACAATATCAGATGGTGATCTGATTCTAATTTCTGAAAACATTGCACGCTCACCTAGACCCTCTAAGCGATATACATATTCATCGAAAAGGTTACCGAATTTGCGCTTGTCGATATTCAGGGTCAAACTTATTGCCTGATTTGGAATAGATATAGTTTGTCTTGAGCTCGTACCATAATGAATCGCAAAAAAATCGACCGTAGTGCTTGCAAATGCCTTTAAAAGTAAGGATCTGTTATATGCTCTATCAATCATATCTTCCGTACCATCTTGTAAAACAATGATCGCAGGAATAAACAGAGACAACAAAGCTAAACTCACGACTATTTCAACAGATTGAAAACCCTTATTGTTGAAGATTTTTCGATATATCATATAGAGGCAGCATTATGGCTATTACAATTGTGCCAACCAGAAAACCCATAAATATCATGATTATCGGCTCGACAAGCGCAGTTAGTTTGCGTAAGGCATTACTTACCTGCTCAAAATATAATTCACCAATCTTTGTAAATGATCGATCCAGATTGCCAGATCGCTCGCCCGCTAATAGAAGTGCTTTATTAAATATCGGATCTGATTCTCTGACTAGCACGGTAAGAGATGTACCCGATTTAATAAGAGGTATTTTTTGCAATACACTGTGACGCAACGTATCAAGCCATATGGACTGTCCGGCATAATTTATAGCGTCTTCAATTCTCATTTTTGAAGATAGCAATTTTCCCAACGATGAATAAAAGATAAACATGGAATTACAGACATAGATACGTCCTATAACTGGAGTGTTTTCTATAATCCCGCAAACAGACCACCGAAATCTCGAACTTCGCCTGAACAGCAGGCGGGTAATAAAAAGGGTAAGCGCGACTGCAATAATGCACAGGTATAAATATTGACCTACAAATTCTGATAACCACACAACCAAATTTGTGAGTGGCGGTAATTCATCTCCGAGATCCTTCAGAAGCGGCAGTATCTGTGGCAAAACATATGTCAGAATCCCGTACAACACTGCGCAAGAGAAAATAAAGATTACGCCAGGATATATCATTGCGCCAATGATCTTCCTCTTCAGATCTTCTCTGGTTCTGATAATCTCGGATACATGTTCTAGAGCTTCATGTAGATTGCCGGACAATTCTCCGGCCTTTATAATTCCCACGAATTGCGCCGATAGACCCATTTCCTCTTTGAGAACATGGCTGAGAGATGCTCCGCGCATTATGGGAATGATTACATCATTTGCATCCTTCTCCTTACAGCGAACTCCTGCCAACGAATATCTGACGGCATCTATATGAGAAGTGTTTGCGCCCAAATACATGGCAAGACCATCGATAAACATTCTTACTTTGGATATGCTCCATGCTTTTTTCATATATTAATTAGAGATGACTCGCCTTATTTCCAATTCTGAAGTTATATCACTCATCACTTTTTCTCTGGCATGATCGAATATGCTGCGTAGCCCCACACCTTCCATTCCGATATTTTTCAAATTTCTTATATCACTCACTATCTGGTCTTTTAACTCATTATTTATTGGCAAAATTTCGGCAATCAGAGTCCTGCCTGAATAACCACTTCCGCTACATAATGAGCAACCTTTTTTAATTTCCTGATCTAATCCCTTACAGGACTCGCACAATACTCTTACCAGCCGCTGACAGATAACCAATCTCAGGGTTGCAGCAATGAGATATCTGTCCACTCCCATCTCTTCCAGTCGAAGCACAGTCTCAATGGCCGAGTTTGTATGCAATGTCGACAAGACAAGATGTCCGGTAAGAGCTGTGCTAATCGCTGTTTTTGCTGTATCCAAATCTCGTATTTCTCCCAACATGATGACATCAGGATCTTGTCTTAATGATGAGCGCAAGTAATTTGCAAATGATGTTCCCCTTTCTCTGGATACTGGAATGTGTCTAACCCCGTCTATCTCATATTCCACCGGATCTTCCAATGCCAATACTGATAAGGGCTCAGATGTTTTCATTTCCAGCAATATTTTCAATGTAGTTGTTTTGCCTGATCCCGTAGGTCCTACAACTAATATCAGACCGGAGTTTGATCGCATTATCTGACGTATCACATCTGATTGATCTTGTGAGAATCCGACACTTTCAAGTGTTTGCCTCGTCAAATTCCTCTGTTTAAGCAATCTCATAACAGCATTTTCGCCGTGAAGTGTGGGCATGAATGAGACTCTGATATTGTAAAGTGCATTATCATGATCTAAGCGAAAACTTCCGTCCTGAGGCATGTGATGGATATCAATACGAGTACCCGATAATATCTTTAACCTAGCCAATAATTCGTCGCAATGTCGCAGGTCGATCGACACCAGAAACTTTATGAGTCCATCTACTCTAATGCGTATGCACAAGTTATTCACAATAGGATCCATGTGAATATCGGTAGCATTTAGTCCTATGCAATATTTGACGAGATCTAGCACAAAATCTCCTGTTTCGTCCTTGAAGTGTTGCCATTCAGAACTTGCCGTTAAAATCTTCACGAAGCTATTAAATAATGAGTGGGTTTAATAATGGCGAAAGTAATCATAAATTTTTGCCAAAGTTATGTTCGCGTGTTAGAGTTTGCTCGGCTGTTCCTTCCATACCATGGATTGAAATAATGCCAGATATACAATCCGAACATCATTGCATGAGCAAATTAAATGCTGTGGCAATCATCGGTCCGTCCGGTTCAGGTAGGACGACCTTCGGCAGAGTCCTAAAGAAAACCATTGATCCGAAAGGTTCAGACGATAGGGTTAAAGCTATCGATATTCACGAAATCATCGAATGGGGCAAGCATATACCGACGAGCGTAGGCGACCGGGTTCGCCAGCATGAGTGGACGATCAAGCAAGGATATTTCCTGCCCCAAAACGTACTCGTTCCATTGGTACAAATCTGGATCGAGCACATCCGAGCCACAAACCCGCGACTTCGACTGATTCTTGCCAGCGGTTTTCCAGAATCGATCCAACATGCAGATATCATGCATTCTTTCAGACGGTGCGTCCTGGTGCATCTCAATGCCTCACCCGAACAATGTCACGAGGCTGCTCTGAACCGTCTATGGAGCGAACCAGTCAAAACAAGAGATCCTGAAGACCTGGAGAGCGAAGCAGTTTTCGAACAGCGGATGGCATCGTACAACAACGAAACCGTACCTCTTGTTCAAAGATTCAACGGTGCAGTCATCAGTCTCGATCGTGACATGGCAATGTCTCCGCGCATCTTTGCCTGCCTCACTAAGATAAGGTCCATGAACGAGCCTCCGCTCGACGCTGACATGATCAACACAGGGCTCCGGATACTCTCAGTGCCGGCTCACCCTGTTCATCGGCTTATCAGTGCCATCGAACACCCGAGACCTCATCCGCAAGTCATTTAGCAATATTTCGCATTTCGAGTCCACCTATTGATCAGGCGGACTTTTTTGCATCATCTTATTAGCGATCGTTTACACAAAACTCAAAAATGGCTTGAATACTCAATAAATTTTCAGGTTTGACACAGATGTATTTTTTATGCTTTACTTAGTCATTCGGGCAGAGCCCGTTTTTAATTCTATGGAAATCAGGAATATCGCAATCATAGCTCACGTCGACCACGGCAAGACAACCCTGACTGACGCCATCATGACGCAGTGCGGACATGGCGAGGAAGGATCTATGGACTCAAATGCCCTTGAACAAGAAAGGGGTATCACTATATACGCCAAAAATACATCGATCACATATAAAGGTACGAAAATAAACATTGTAGACACTCCTGGCCATGCTGATTTTGGTTCAGAAGTAGAAAGAGTCTTACGAGCCATCGATGCCGTCATTCTAGTCGTTGATGCTCAGGAGGGCCCCATGCCACAGACCAGATTTGTTTTGAAAAAGTCACTCGAATTGGGACTCATGCCAATAGTGGTCATAAATAAGATAGATAAGCCGGCATCTGATCCTATGCGCGTTCATGATCAAGTTCTGGAATTATTCATGGAACTCGGCGCAAATGACACGCAAATCGACTTTCCCACCATTTACGCTATCGGCAGGCAAGGTATAGCAAAGAAAAACTTGGCGGATAACTCGTCTGATCTCTCGCCTTTGCTAGATTGCATATTGAGTTCTGTTCCAAAAGCCAATAAAAATGCTGATGCACCGCTCAAGGCGCAAGTATTCAATCTCGGGTATGATAATTTCCTAGGACGCTTAGCTATTGCCAGAATATATGAAGGAACAATAAAGGACGGCAGTGCCGTATGGATCAAGGATGTGAATGATAAAACATTTCAGGGAAAAATTACAAAACTTTTTACATTCGACGGAAAACAAAAAACGGAAGTGTCACAAGCTGAATCCGGGGATATCATAACTGTAGCTGGCATTCCAGATATATATATTGGTGAGACAATCACCGACTCTGAAAAAGAAAATCCTCTGCCGGCGATAAAAGTAGATGAGCCGACTATTTCCCTGCAATTTTTGGTGAATAATTCACCATTTGCTGGACAAGAAGGTACATTCGTCACCGGCCGACAAATACGAGAACGCCTCGAGCGAGAATTGGAGACAAATGTCGGACTAAAAGTTGATTTTTCCTCAAACGAGTTTTTTACTGTATACGGAAGAGGTGAATTACATATCGGAATATTGCTTGAGAATATGAGACGCGAAGGATATGAGCTCCAAGTTTCACAGCCGAAGGTCATTATAAAGGAAGAAAATGGATCGAAGCATGAACCGTTCGAGGAACTCATCATTGATACCCCGCAAGAATACTTAGGCGCAATCATTGAGACGCTCGGTAAAAGAAAGGGGGTTATGACAAACATGGCGACACACGGCAATCAGGTTCGCATGACTTTCGAAATACCGACAAGAGGGCTGCTCGGGTATAGAAACGTATTCACAATAGACACCAAGGGTGAAGGCATCATGTCTTCCCGTGTCATCGGCTTCAAGAAATATGCAGGAGATATAGAAAAAAGAGAAACCGGCACGATGACATCCATGATGTCTGGCAAGGCCCTGGGCTTCGCTCTGTGGAATCTGCAAGAGCGAGGCAGACTGTTCATCGAACCAGGAACTTCGATATACGAAGGCATGGTGATCGGCGATGTATCAAAGGGAGACGACATGGATGTCAATCCATGCAAGGGCAAACAGTTAACGAACATGAGGGCCTCCGGTTCGGACGAAGCAATAATGCTCACACCGGCGTTCAAATTAAACATAGAACGCGGTTTAGAACTCATGAGAGATGATGAGTACTTGGAAATCACACCGTCAAATATAAGACTCCGCAAGAAGTTCTTGACCGAATTAGACAGAGCCAAGGCCAGAAGAGGTGGCACTATATAAATTATAAATATATTTTTGTTCTCTTTATATGAAGTGCGATAGCGCCGATATTTTCATCCTCGCCGATTCGGGAGGCCAAAGAGCGCATGTATGTGCCAGCAGAACATTTGACTCGTATTTTCATAACCACATGAGACTCATTCCCGGTTGAAAATAATTCATCCCATCTTTTAACAATTTCCTCTTGCCTGAAGTCGCCGCGTACCTTTGATATAGAACTTTTAATATCCGTAAGCAGATCTTCTGAACTCACGATCTTTTTACCCAAAACGGAGATGCTGTATATTTCAACTTGTCTTTGTGGCAACATTTCCGGCAAATTACTTATTCTTGCCAAATTGTGCATCTGAACACCGTTATGTGTTTTCGATGAATATGGAGGGTACGGCTGCATAAATTTTCCGACATATTTACTAACATCAGAACAGAGTAAGTTTGTATTTTTTAATATTCGATCCTTTTCGGCCATGCCCAAGGCATCGTACGTATCGGTCTTAAATCCAAAAAGTATATCTACCTCATATTCCTTATCTTTGTTTAGATAATGCTCTTTGTTCTTACATTCCTGCCCGACGAGAATAAGGAGCTCCCCGCTGGCCATGGGATCTAATCTTCCAGCGTATGTCATCGGCAGATGAGCCAGGTCCGGTCTGGACGTTTTAAGCTTAGATATCGCCTGCAATGGAGTATCACCCTCTTCCTTCCATATCAAAATATGCTTTTCTTGTTTGGTAGCCATATATTGGCTACAATGTAGCTCATGAATGACAACAAGGCAAAGAAACTGGGCACGGAACCATATAAGGGAGTTCGAGATTTCTATCCTGACGATATGTCGGTGCAAAATGCGATTTTTAATATTTGGAAGAATACGGTGAAAAAATATGGCTATGTGGAGTACGGAGCTTCAGTGCTTGAGCCGTCTGAATTATATAAGGCAAAAACTGGAGATGAAATCGTCAATGAACAAACATACACTTTTATCGATCGAGGCGAGAGAGAAGTGACCTTACGTCCAGAAATGACACCAACCCTTGCCAGAATGATATCCGCAAGAAGAAGAGATATTGTCTTCCCAGCCAGGTGGTTTTCGATACCCAACCTCTTTAGATATGAACAGCCTCAGAGGGGACGTGTACGAGAACATTGGCAGTTAAATGTCGATATTTTTGGAGTAGACAGCTCCGTCGCTGAAGTGGAAATAATAAACATCGCCTACGACATCACCCGCGCATACGGCCTCAAAGATTCTGATTTTGAAATACGAATAAATAACCGAAAAATCGTTAATTATATATTAAAGGATATTTTCGCATTGGATGATGACACGGCTCACCATGTCGCCAAACTGATAGACAAGAAGGACAAGCTCGATGCAGAATTATTCAAAATATCGCTCATCGATATTTTACGACCGAAAATCGGTAATGTCGGAGAATTCGAGAAGAAGTTTGATTTGTTCGTCACGATGCTCAATTCTAAGAATTTTGCAGAGTTTTCGAATTGTCTTCCCCAAGACAAGCTCGAACATGAGGGATTGTCAGAGATAAAAAACATAATTAAAGATCTTGAATCGCTCGGTATCACCAATGTTCGTTTCGACCAAACTCTCATGAGAGGTTTCGATTATTACACGGGCACAGTCTTTGAAATTTTCGATCTTAGCCCAGAAAATAGACGTTCTGTATTCGGAGGCGGACGCTATGACGAACTGACCACCCTCTTCGGCGGAGACAGGATAAGCGCCGTTGGTTTTGGCGCCGGCGATCTTATTGCCAGAAATCTCATGGAGACGTATGGCAATCTACCGAAATCCGAGTCTTCTGCAGACATAGCCATAGTTGTGATGGGTGAACAACACTACCCTTACTCATTCGACTTGGCTCAGAAATTACGCGCAAAGAATTTTCGTGTTGAAATCGATCTGTCCGGAAAGAGAGTCGGGGATCAAATAAGCAATGCTGATAAGAAAGGAATACCCAAGGTCATAGTAGTCGGCGAAAATGAAGTGAGAACCGGCGAGCTGAAAATAAAGAATCTTGCTTCAGGCGAGGAGCATTCCGTAAAGGATCTAAATATAAACTAATACCAATGCGCGTAATCACTTTGGATTTAGAAACCCAGAATATTTTTCAGGATATTGGCTCGAACGATCCGAAATCTCTGGATATTTCTGTAGTCGGCATCCACGATTCGAACACAGGTGAATGTATGGCCTTCACTGAAAATGAGTTAAAAAATCTGTGGCCAATTCTTGAAAACGCCGATGCAATAGTTACCTGGAATGGTGATCATTTCGATATTCCTCTACTAGATAAATATTATCCAGGAGACCTTACCAAAATAAAGAGTATCGATCTCATGAAAGCGGTTTATGACGCACTGGGCCGAAGACTAAAACTAGATACTGTAGCTCAGGCAACACTCGGAGTACAAAAGTCTGGTAACGGTCTTGATGCTGTGACGTGGTGGAAAAATGGTGAAATAGACAAGATCCTTAAATATTGCCTTGACGATGTACGAATCACTCGCGAAGTATTTGATTATGCCCTCAAGAATAAGTCGATAAAATACAGAGATGGTACCCAGATAAAAGAGCTGAGATTGAATACTGATTCATGGCTTATAACTCCGGCTTCATCTCTTACTTTCACACTGCCTTTTTAGTATATAATTAGCATATGATTAACAAACATCGCGGAGCTCTATCGCTTCCTAGTGCCGTGATTATTGCAGGGGCATTAATAGCGGTATCTATAATACTCATAAATAAACCCGTAAAGAAAGACTCCAAACCATCCGTGGTTGATGTGAGCCCGCTTGTGCCGGCCGTCACCGCAAATGATCATATTTTGGGTAATCCGAATGCGCCCATTAAATTGATAGAGTATTCTGATTTATCGTGTCCGTTCTGCAAGGTTTATAATTCTACCCTCGTATCCATAATGGATACATACGGACCTGAAGGAAAAGTTGCCTGGGTTTATAGACATTTTCCGCTCTTTCGACCCATAAACGGCTCAGTTCCTCATCCCAATTCCCTCATGCAAGCAGAAGCCCTCGAATGTGCGGCTGGACTAGGGGGCAATAAAGCATTCTTTGACTTCGAGAAGAAGTGGTTCTCTCTTTTTAATGAGAATGATGCGACAAGACCCAAGGAAGAAGATAGAAAAGTTCTGGATGGAATAGCAAAAGACATCGGATTGGATATCGTAGCTTTCAACGAATGCATGTCTGTAGGCAGATATAGAGATAGGATAGAGCGCGCATATGATGAAGCACTGGATCTAGGGATCAACGGAACCCCACTTACCATCGTTGTCACGCCCTCAAACAGCCAGATAGCGCTAATAGGACTTCAAACATTCGGGACCTTAAAGGCAACGATAGATACACTCTTAAATGTCGGCACAACCACCAATAGTATCAAAAACTGATTTTCTTCTGTATCGGGAATGTCCGAAAAATGCCTGGCTCAAAAAACACAGGCCAGAGATTTTTTACGCCGAACCGATGAGTGATTTCGATAAGGCAATCATCGACAATGGAATAGATGTCGAGAATCAGGCTCGAAAACTCTTTCCTACTGGCAAGCTGATAGAAAATCGAGACGAATATGGCATAGAGCAAACACAATTGCTCATAAAATCTCATGAGCCGACAATATTTCAAGCGGTATTTTCAACCCAGGGATTTATGGCGGCTATAGACGTGATGAAATACGATGAGAAAAATTCTTGCTACGACGTTATTGAGATCAAAGCATCTAGTGAAATAAAGAAGGACTGGCACCCTCACGATCTTGCATTTCAAGTCATTCTTCTGAATAAACTCGGTATTAATGTCGGACAAACATGCATAATGTACCTAAATTCTGATTATGTTCGTGGCAATGAATTGGATATTACTCAGTGCTTCAAAATCGATGACATCAAAGAGACTGTGAACGCCATCATGCCAGAAATCGAAGCAGAAATGGAACGAGCCAAGATATATCTTACGACGGATAATGATGAAGCCGGTTGCAGTTGTCTCTACAAGACACGAAGTAATCACTGCACCACTTTTGCATATTCGAATCCCAGCATACCGGAATACGGAGTTCACGATATCACCAGAATCGGTAAGAAGAAACTCACCGAACTCATCGATTCTCATATATACAAACTTGAGGAGATCCCAGAGGATTTTGAATTAACGGATAATCAGAGACATCAGGTAGATGCATCAGTAAGACCGATACCGCTCATAAGAACAGATCACATAAGAGATGAGCTAAATAAGATACATTTCCCTATTTATTTCTTAGATTATGAGACGTATGCTTGCGCCATACCAAGATTCACTGGCTATTCACCTTACACTCATATACCTTTCCAATATTCTCTACATGTATTGGACGAGACCGATAGCATTCCACGACATTACGATTTCCTACACACTGGAAATGATGATCCGGGGTCTCATTTTCTAGCTAAAATGAGAGAGCATATCGGCAATGCGGGAACAGTCATTGTTTGGTATAAGCCTTTCGAATGTGGGAGGAATAAAGAACTCGCAAAAAGACACCCGGACCATCAGGCCTTTCTAGAAGACATTAATTCCCGAGTATATGATCTGAGAGATGTATTCACAAAACTATACTATGTACACAAAGATTTCAGAGGTGGCACATCCATAAAAGATGTACTTCCCGTACTAGTACCCAATCTTTCATATAAGAAGTTGGCTATACGTGAGGGCGGGACCGCTTCGCAGAAATGGAATGAAATGATACAAGAAAACACTTCTGCAGAGGTAAAAAAAGAAATTGAAGAAAACCTAAAAAAGTACTGCGAATTGGACACCTATGCCATGTATGCTATCTGGAAGCATTTGTATGATAAGATTAACGGCCATGAATAAATATATAAGCATCATTATTGGAATATGTGCATTCCTCCTCATTGTTGCCATGGGCTATTTCGGATACTCGAGAAATCAGACGTGGAAATCCTATGTGGAAACTGATTTCGGATTCAGAATATCATATCCTAACGGCTGGGACATGAGAGACGATCTCAAGAATGGAAAATGTTGCTTGTTTATCGCATATCCGTACAAACTATCTGAATCCAGCACCACCACAGAAGCAGGAGAAATAGTCACCTCCGTTACTGTTCAGGATATCGTAAAGATCCAAATCGGAGATTACTATAAACCTACGTACAATCCATACAACGAAGCATCGACTACCGAGGTTGTTCTAGGCAAAAATATCTGGCATGTCGGCACCACTACGGGAATGTCTTTTTACCTGCTGCCTAAGGATGATAACTCTGGTATAGGAGCAGCAATATTTGTATCAAGCGATGTCGACAGATCAATCACCGACGAAGTGATGATCGAAGCATTACAGATATTGGCATCCATTAAATACGCCAAATAATCAATAGTTTTTCAGCCTGTTTGCCTGATCGTGCTGTCTGATTTTCTCGTGTGCCTTAGCTTCTATTTGTCTTATGCGTTCACGTGTCACGCCGAACTCCTTACCCACCTCCTCGAGCGTATGTGTAATACCATCGTTAAGACCATGTCTCATCTCCAATATTTTACGTTCCTTTTCTGACAAATCGTTCAATATAGTATTGACCTGATCTCGCAATATCCTTCTCGACGATTCCTGGTCCGGCGACAATATCTTATCATCAGCAATGAAGTCCTGAAGAGTAGATTTGCTATCATCACTATCTTCCCCGACCGGTTGCTCGAGAGAGACAACTGCCTGCTCTATCTTTTCAATCTGATATATCTTCTCGACTTCCATACCCATCTCCGTGGCAATTTCATCCGGTAGTGGCTCCCTGCCCAATTCCTGCGACAGGCGTCTCACCACCTGTTTGTATTTTGCTATCGTCTCTACCATGTGCACGGGCACACGAATCGTTCTGGACTGGTCAGCGAGAGCACGTGTGATCGCTTGCCTTATCCACCAAGTAGCATAGGTTGAAAACTTATATCCTTTCGTCCAGTCAAACTTATCGACTGCTCGGAACAAGCCGAGATTACCCTCTTGAATTAGGTCCAGAAGAGTCAAATCAGGGCTTCGGCCGACATATTTTTTAGCTATTGATACCACGAGACGAAGATTGGCTTTAGCCAGAAGATTTTTTGCCTCCATATCGCCGTTCTGGATTCTTTTGGCCAGCTCCTTTTCCTTTGCAGCATTGATGAGGGGGTATTGACCGATCTCCTTGAGATACATCTGAATGGAGTCGTAGGCGGAATCTGAACCTCTAGAGTATGCCGGCACACCCTTCTTATCCTTCAGGTCCTCAACTTCTAAAATACCACCACCTTCCAAAATATCGACATTGGCCGTCGATAATTTTGTATACAATTCATCGAGAAAGGCAATGTCGTCCTCGATTTGTGGAAATTCCTTCAGTATCTCATCGTATGTCACGAAACCGCGATCGCGACCCTTCTGAATGAGTGCGTTTGATTTCATCTCAAAGAGCTTGGCTTGTTTGCTGAGCTTCGGATCCTTAACCACCTTCTTCTGCGCCTTATTAGGCTTTCCAGACTTCTTAGAAGCCTTTCTGACATTATTATTCTTTTTATTACCGTGCTTATGCTTACTTTTCTGGCTTGAGGCGCTCTTCTTGCTATTCTTCTTATGTTTTGGCATATAAATATTGTTGGATGAGTATTCTAATGTAGAAGTATAATACGCGCAACTTGCGCGTTTTGGTGCACTATTTAGAGCATTAGCTCATTAATGCCTTAGTTTGGCAATATCAGCCTTTCTCATTGAAAGTATTTGACACTTTTTGGCCAATTCCGCGACCTTGTCGTTATTTCCTTGTTTTTCCATCTCTCTAAGTTCGACCATGGTAGCTAACAATTCAACATTTACCATATCCTCCTCGAAGGCGAGGATGAGCTCGTCCATTATGTATTTTCTATTATTTTTCTGGGTACCATAAAATACTTCAGCTTCAAAAACCAGTTCCGATAGTATGTTGTCTGTCTTTGATTTTATTTCGTCGAATTTCGAATCGGCGATTTTCTTTACCTTGTCGATATATTCATCATAAGAAACCTTGTCATCATTACGAAGTATTTCCAAAAAACCGAACAGTCTTCTCTCGATAAGATCCAATCTGCTTACCTTATTTGCCGGACTACCGGTCCCATTATCTCTTCCATTCGTTGATCCCGTATTTTCAGCGTGAATCTTTTTTTCTACTGATTTTAGATCATCCCAAACTGCATTTTCAGAAACATGTATCTTCTCTGAGATCATACGCACGTAATAGGCCTTGATTGTCTGCCCATCCAAGACGGCAACGTATGGATAAACCCTATCGTAAACAGATTTTGAGAGTTGTCTTTTGTCCTTAGTATCTCTTAATACATTATTGAGCTCGAACTCGATCACCGGCATCGCTTTACGCAAAGTGTTTTTCCATTCCTCGGGATCGTTTAAAACCAGGTCAGCGGGGTCCTTACCACCGGTTATTTCTGCAATTTTCACGTCCATTCCTATAGATAGAGCTATACCCGCAGCTCTCATAGCCGCCTTTCTGCCAGCACTATCTGAATCGAAGGCAATAATTATATTTTTCGAGAGACGACGAACAACGCCTAGATTATTGACTATGCCATCTCTGGTCACTGTAGAATCAGTAAGAGCTGTGCCGGATGAAGCAACAGTATTTCGCACCCCCGCCTGATGAGACATTATAAGATCCATCTGCCCTTCGACCAAAATAGAATAATCCTGGCGACGAATATAACTCTTAGCCCTGTCTAAACCGAACATTACTCCTGATTTATCGAACAGCGGGGTTTCAGGAGAATTTATATATTTTGCTGACTTTCCATCATCAACTAATATTCTACCGGAAAAAGCTATGATTCTTCCCGAGCTGTCAGCTATAGGAAACATGACTCGGCCTCTAAATCTATCGTAAAACGAATCCTTTTTTTCTTCGGCCTTTTTTATTAGTCCTGCCTTATCCAAAAGTGAAACCGGATATTTCTTATATAGCAAATGATCGTGGAGGTTTCTCCAACCCTGAGGAGCAAAGCCGATACGAAAATCCTTGATCGTCTGTTCCTTCAATCCGCGTTTCAGCAAGTAATTCTTGGCTTCTGCGGACTTATTCAACTCAGATTCGTAATACTTTGTAGCATCTTCCATGAGACCAAATAGTTTGTCCTTCTCGGAATCGTTCGCACTTTTCGACTCGAAGCGGATTTCGACACCTGCACGATCTGCGAGAACCTTTAATGTCCCCTTGAAATCAAGCCCTTCGAATTGTTCGACGAATGAAAACATGTCACCTTTAGCTCCACAGCCAAAACAATAATAGCCTCCTCGGTCTGGAGAGATGAAAAAAGATGCTGTTTTCTCATTATGAAACGGGCATTTCGCCTTGTATGCTTTTCCAGCCTTTTCGATCTTTATGTATGAACCGATGACTTCGTCTATGGTCAATCTGGACTTGATTTCTTCGACTGTATTTCTGTTCATGCTCGCATTATATATCATTTTATGATAAATGCCCCTTACGGGGCACCTATCATAAATTTCAATAAAGGAAGCAATTACTCTGTTTCCTCCCCATTATCTACGATACCGAGCTTCTCTCTTATCAAGGCTTTCTTTGGAGATCCTTCGTAGCCTGATCCGGCAGGAACAAGTCGGCCGATAATGACGTTTTCCATGAGGCCGGACAAATCGTCCGAAGCACCTCTCACTGCATTTGCTATTAGAACTCGAGTAGTGTGCTGGAATGAAGCGGCAGACAAGAAGCTCTTTCTCGACAACGAAGTCTCTGTGATACCCATGACGATCTTTTCTACCTTAGCCGGCTCCCCTCCCGTATTTTTAGCTAAAGCATTCTCCTCAGACAACTGTATATCATCGACGACCATTCCTTCTGTAAGATTTGTATCGCCAGCCTCCACGACCCTTCGTCTTGAGAACATTTGCTTCACGATAAGCTCGATGTGCTTTCGCGACACCGTTTCACCTTGAAGTTCATATATCTTTCCAACTTCGGTGATGACATAATCTTTTGCTCTTTCTTCACCTCCATATTGGAAGACTTCATCAATATCAGCAGATCCATCTGTGAGAAGATCGCCCTTTTTGACACGGTCACCAACCTTGGCCAATATAGATCTTCTATATGAGAAAATGTATTCGACTTCTGAAGCTTTCTTTCCTCTGTCTTCAAGCTCCGGAATGACACGAATAACTTTTTCTTTGCCCATATCTTTCACTTCTGTGACAATGCCGTCAACTGTTGCAACAACAGCCGGGATCTTTGGCCTTCTCTTTTCGAAGACTTCTTCGACACGAGGGAGACCCATAGTGATATCTCCACCTGCTGACGCAGCACCACCGGCGTGGAATGTTCTCATGGTGAGCTGAGTTCCAGGTTCGCCGATCGCTTGTGCCGCTATCGTACCCACCGCTTCTCCAAGTCCGACAAGCTTGTTTCTACCCAGATCCAATCCGTAACACTTGGAACAAACTCCTCTGACAGTCTTACATGCTAGAGGTGACCTGACCTTGACTTCAGCGATGCCTGCATCTTCTACGGCTTGAGCATCCTTCTTAGATAGCAGATGGCCTTTCTTAAACAGCACTTTACCGTCAGCATCAATGAGATCGTCAGCAATGATCCTTCCTCGTATATTCTTTGATAGAGGGATAGTCATACCTGAAGCTGTGGTTTTGCGTATGGTTATAGAATCTTTTGTTCCACAATCATCCTCTGAAACGACAACATCTTGTGCAACCACGAATAGCTTTCTGGTGAGATAACCAGCCTTGGCAGTGTTTAGGGCTGTATCTGTTAGACCTTTTCTTGAACCGTGCGTGGTGATGAAATATTCGATCGGAGTCAGACCTTCCTTTGCACATGACAATACAGGGAACTCGATAGTCTCTCCGGAAACTGATGCAATAAGTCCCTTCATGCCAGCCATTATAGTGATCTGAGAAAGAGATCCTCTGGCTCCTGACGTGACCATGTCGTATACAGATCCCATTTTATCTAGCGATGCAGGTATAGACTTCTCGACTTCACTCTTTGCATGTTGCCAAATCTCGACATTTTTCCTAATCCTTTCTTCTTCAGTCAGCAAGCCTTCATTAAACTGATTGGATACGGTGTCCGCCTTAGACTTGGCTTGTTTTATGATTTCATATTTTGACTCCGGTATCACGATATCGTCTATGCCCCATGTAGTACCAGAGTACGTGGCATATCCGAAACCGAAGGTCTTCACTCTATCCAATATCGGAGCAATGTTGTCAGCTCCATACAAGGTGATCATGTCATCGACGATAGCAGACAATTTTTTTCTGCCAACTTCATCGTTTATAAATGCATAATCTTCCGGCAGAACGTCATTGAACAATATTCGTCCTACAGTTGTCTCGAAAACCTTACCAGAAAACGCTTTGTATTTTGCATTTTCAGGAGCCATAACCTTTATCTTTGCGCGAAGATCCACATCCTTGAATGAATTGGCCAGAATGGCTGAATCCGGTGATTCGAATATTTTACCCTCACCCTTGGCGCCAGGAACCATCTTTGTGACCCAGAAACAGCCGAGTACTATGTCTAGCATCTTCGCTGCAACGGTCGGATCATTGTTACCAGGCTTCAAAATATTTTTGTCTGATGCCATTATTTCCTTTGCCTCCATTTGTGCTTCTTCAGAAAGTGGCACATGCACTGCCATCTGGTCTCCATCGAAGTCTGCGTTAAAAGCGGTACATACGAGTGGGTGGACTTGGATAGCATTACCTTCTATTAACACCGGCATAAATGCCTGTATGCCTAGGCGGTGAAGTGTAGGTGCTCGGTTTAGAAGCACATACTTGCCTTTTATGACTTCCTCCAATATTTCCCATACTTCCTTTGCACCATCATCTATGAGTCTATTTGCTCCTCTTATGTTGTAAGCCAATTCTCTCTTGAGCAATCCGGAAATAACGAAAGGTCTGAATAGTTCGAGCGCCATATGCTTCGGCAGACCGCATTCATTGAGCTTGAGTTCTGGTCCGACGACGATGACTGATCGGCCTGAATAATCAACGCGCTTACCGAGCAGGTTTTGTCTGAAGAGACCTCTCTTTGATTTCAAAGAATCTGACAATGATTTCAGAGCTCTCTTTTCCCGAGCGAGAGCAGCGGCACCAGCAGATGAGCTGTGTCTTATGCTGTTATCTACCAGAGCATCGACTGCTTCCTGCAATATTCTTTTTTCATTGCGAAGGATGACTTCCGGAGCGTTGATCTCCTTCAGTTTCAATAGACGATTATTGCGGTTTATGACGCGCCTGTACAAATCATTCACATCTGATGTCGCATAGCGACCGCCGTCGAGAGCAACCATAGGACGCAAGCCAGGAGGAATGACTGGTATTCTTATGAGGAACATCCATTCTGGTCTCACTTTTGCCTTTATCATCTGCTTTACCAGCGACAATCTCTTTGAGATTTTTTCGCTGTCTGCTGAACCAGCCTCGCTATAGGCCTTGTCCAATTCAACTTTCAATTTTTCCAGATCAATCTTTTTAAGAAGATCGAATATGGCCTCGGCTCCTATGGATGCTTCGAAAAATGCACCGTATTTCACTGCGTACTTATGATATGTAACTTCATCCATGACAAAGCCTGGAACAATCGATTCGATCTCTCTACGAGCATTGAGCATGAGTTCCTTCAACGCTTCTTTCGTCTTATCGTCTTGAGAGGTCTTAACCTTGTTCTTATATTCCGCATCAAGCTCTTTTAGGAATTTTGTCTTTTCCCCTTCCTGAACTTTTGTGACAATGTATCCAGCGAAATATACGACCTTTTCCAGATCTGACGTAGTCATGCCGAGTATGAGACCTATACGTGATGGAACTGATCTAAGAAACCAGATATGTGCAACCGGAGATGCTAGTTCTATGTGTCCCATTCTCTCTCTGCGAACAATAGATCGAGTGATTTCTACTCCACACTTCTCGCATACAAGACCTTTATAACGAATACCGCGATATTTACCGCAATAACACTCATAGTCCCTATCTGGACCGAATATTCTCTCATCGAAAAGACCGCTCTTCTCTGAACGCTGTGTTCTGTAGTTGATAGTTTCTGGCTTCGTGACTTCACCGTACGACCATTCCAAAATCTTTTCAGGAGACGCCAACGACAGTTTTACGAGATCGAATTGCTGAGGATCCGTAGCTTTTTTTGTTGTGATTGTTTGCATGGTATTTATTATTCTTCGTTAGTTGTCGACGGCTTGCTGATAAGCTCCACATTCAAGGCCAGACCTCTCAAAGTCTTTAACAAGACATTGAATGATGCCGGCAAATTCGGTAGTTTCATCTTCTCACCCTTGACGATAGCGTCGAATGTAGCTGAACGACCGACTATATCATCTGATTTGACTGTAAGAATTTCTCGCAGAGTATGAGCCGCACCATGACCAAGAAGAGCCCAGACTTCCATTTCTCCGAAGCGCTGACCTCCACCCTGTGCCTTACCGCCCAACGGTTGCTGAGTGATGAGAGAATAAGGACCTATCGAACGCATGTGTATCTTGTCTTCCACCATGTGGTGAAGTTTCAATATGTACATATATCCGACCGCTATAGGCTGATCGAAGTATTCTCCGGTTCTTCCATCTCGGAGTTTCATCTTACCCGTCGTATCGTATCCGGCCTTCTTAAGTTCATCCTTTATCTCTGTATCTGTAGCTCCGGCAAATGGAGGAACTATCGCTTGATATCCCAGACTATTGGCTGCAAGACCTAGATGCAATTCTAGTATTTGTCCCAAGTTCATACGAGAAGGCACACCGAGCGGAGTCAATATGACATCGATAGGAGTTCCATCCTCCATGAATGGCATCTCTTCTTCCGGCAAAATCTTGGATATGACACCTTTTTTTCCGTGCCTTCCTGCCATTTTGTCACCGACAGAAATGTTTCTGACTTCGGCGACTTCTATGTATATCTGTTTGATTATTCCTGAATCCAATTTATCTCCATGTTCTCGAGAAAATACCTTTACTGTTATGACTCGGCCCCGCTTGCCGTTTTCCATTCTCTTGGATGTATCTTTCACATCTCTGGCCTTTTCGCCGAAAATAGATCGCAACAACCTTTCTTCGGGAGTGAGCTGTGTCTCACCTTTCGGACTGATCTTACCGACCAGGATGTCGCCAGGCCTGACTTCAGCGCCGATGCGGACAATACCTTCTTCGGTCAAATTTTTGAGCTTGGCTTCGCCGACGTTCGGTATGTCACATGTTGTAACTTCTGGACCCAGTTTGGTCTCGCGAACGTTTACGACAAATTCTTCTATGTGAACGGAGCTCCACTTGGAATTCTTTACGACTCTTTCTGAAAGAATGATAGCGTCCTCATAGTTATTTCCTGACCACGACATAAATGCGACTAGAGCGTTATGACCGAGAGCAATTTGACCATTTTCTGATGTCGATGTATCTGCCAGAACATCTCCTTTCTTGACCTTATCGCCAACAGAAACAACAGGTCTCTGATGAAATGCCGTAAAGCCATTTGTCCTCTGGAAAAGGATGAGTTTATATTCATGTTTTTTTCCTGACTTCTTGCCCTGAAATACGATCTTCCTGGCATCAACGGCGACTATGTCACCATCCTCTGGAGCAACTATTATCCTGCCAGTATCGAGAATGGCCTTCTCTTCTATGCCTGTAGCGACAAATGGGGCTTCAGGTACAAGGCACGGAGTCGCTTGCTTCAACATGTTCGATCCCATCAATGCTCTGTTTGCATCATCATGGTTTACGAATGGAATTAGCGAAGTAGCTACTGAAAATGCTTGATTTGTGGCAACGTCAATGAAGTCAACTTCGCTTTTCTTTGCCAAAGCCGGCTTGCCGTTTTGTCTGATTTCTATATCATCATTTACGAGAGTGCCGTCTTCTTTTCTGGGAGTGGCGGCATGGGCGATACGATAATTTTCTTCCTCCAAGGCATTCAAGTAAACAATTTCGCTGGTTACCTTTCCGTCTTTTACTTTTGCATACGGAGTCTCTATCATGCCAAATTCATTTGTTCGGGCATAAGTAGCCATACGCAACACAAGACCGATGTTCGGACCTTCCGGTGTATGAATAGGACAAAGGCGTCCATAGTGAGACGGATGCACGTCGCGCACTTCAAAACCAGCTCTTTCTCTGGAAAGTCCGCCGGGACCGAGCGCTGTGAACTGCCTCAGATTCTCTATTTCACCGAGAGTGTTGGTCTGTTCCATGAACTGCGACAGTTGGTTGGTGGTGAAAAATTCTTTTATTCTTGCCTGCAACGGTCGAGGATATATGAATGAGACAGGAAGAGTCACATCCGGCTCGATGGTAGACATTTTATCCTGAATATTTCTCTTCATTTGAGAAAGACCGAGTCTTATTCTCTGTTCGAGAAGTTCTCCCACGTATCTCACGCGTCGGCTTCCGAGGTGATCTATATCATCCGCCTTCATATCAGGTGTCACATTGAGCTTCACTATATAACCGATCGTTGTGACGAGGTCGTCTATATTCAGAGTGTGTCTTGAGAGCGATTGTTCATCCATAGGTTTCTCGAAGCGCTTGTTAAAGCGGAATCTTCCGACTCTGGATAGATCATATCGATCAGCGTTTAGAATGGCAGTGATGAAAGACTTAGCATTTTCTGGAGTTGCTAGATCACCGTCGCGCAATCTCTTATATATTTCTACATAGGCCTCATCAGCTGTCTTGGCATGATCTTTGGCGAGAGTGCCTTCGATGACTTTCATAGCATCAGGATCGGCCTTGAAAAGATTCTTGATATCTGCGTCAGTATTTGCACCCAGGATCCTGAGCAGAGAACTCACCGGAAATTTCCTCTTCCTGTCGATTCGGCAATATACAGTGCCATCATTGTCAGTCTCTATTTCCATCCATACGCCTCTAGCAGGAATGATCTTCGCACCGAAGAAATTCTTGCCTTTCAATTCTGTCGAAGTGAAGAATATGCCGAAAGATCTGGCGAGTTGAGGCACTATCACGCGCTCTACTCCATTTATGATAAATGTGCCGTGATCAGTCATAAGAGGTATATCAGCCAGAAACATCTCCTGGTCCTTTATTACGTTTAAGGTCTTATTCTTGAGAGTGACCGTGATCTTTATCTGACCTTCGAAATTTTGCTTATTTTCCTTGGCATAGTGCTCGTCGTATTTCGGTCTGACTATCTCTACCTTGCCCAGCGTAAGTTCGAACTTCTTCTCGGCATAGTCCTTGATCGGAGAAAATTCCTTGAGAATACCCGGCAAACTTTTCTCCAAGAAATCCGTATAGGATAGCATCTGTGATTCGACCAGGTTTGGAATCGGAGCTAAAGGTTTCTCATATCGAGAAAAATATTTCTTCGGTCTGATTTGGGTTGGCATATTTATTTGTTATTAAAATAGAAAACGAAAAAACGTCCTCAAAATTGAGAACGAGAACGGGTTTTCTGTTACCGTTGATTTATAATCAAGAGATTATGGGTAGATTTCCGCGGAGCGGACTGACCTTTATAATCCTCCGCTAGGGCAGAACTCAATCTGCGAAGTTATCCACAAGCTAACATACATATATTTCACTGTCAATGAATTCTGACTATGACACAAGCATTTGGCGATTTCCTATCTCTTCTTCAAACCCCGCTTCCATTTATCGATGTTTGCGTGGTGACCCGACAACAGAACTTTTGGAACCGAATATTTCTTCTTTTTATATATAAATGTTTCTGGTCTTGTATAGACATCACTACCCGCTACCCTCATTTCTTCTACCGATTCATCGTGACCGAGCACCCCGGGCAATCTTCTGGTCACAGCATCTATCACGATCATGGCCGGTAATTCGCCTCCGGTAAGAACGTAATCCCCCACGGATATTTCAGTCATCGGAAATACCTTTTTTATTCTGGCATCTATGCCCTCATATCGTCCGCAAATGAGTACGATATCTGTATATGATTTATATGTATCGGCGATCGTGTTTGAAAATGACTGACCGGCCGGGGTAAAGAAGACGATTTTCACTTTATTTTTCTTGCTTATCATTTTCCTGCCTACCGCCTTATCTATCGCCCTCAGGACAGGTAGTGCCTCCATGACCATTCCAGGGCCTCCGCCATACGGCCTGTCATCAACTCTCCTTTCTGCATAAGTGAGTTTCTTTGCCATTTGCGAAACAGCAAAGTCGCGCGGATTGTAAAATTTGACCACTATGTGTTTATTCTTTTGCGCTCTATTTATGATGGAAGTTCCCAGATAGGAATCAAGGCTTTCAGGAAACAGAGTGATGATATGAAAATTTATCATGAGATGAGATTAGCGCAATTGTGAAATATTGACAATACTCTGATTTTTGTGCCAAAAGAAAAAGGCGTGAATGTATGCATCCTGCATATTCCATTCACACCTCTTTCTATTCACAATTCAAAATTTCTAATCCGTTCAATCTGTTTAGTCCAATTTCAAATCAGCCATGGCTTCATCTACAGACTTCGATGCTGACTGTGAACTCACAGGAGCTGATTGAGACTTGAGTCCTCCTGCCGGCTCATTTATCTTCAAATTTACTCTAGAATTATTCTTCATACCGACGACTCGCAACAGTGTCCTGATAGACTTGGCTGTATTACCCTGACGACCGATGATCTTACCCATGTCCGCAGCGTCTATATCCAAAGTGAGCAAGACGCCCATTTCGTCTACTGTTCTGTTTATCTTAACGGCACTCGGGTTATCGACTAACGCTTTTATAACGTACTCTAGGAATTGCTGATCTAATGGCATATTCTTTATCTAAATTTTAATCGTGTACAGGCAACTATTCTGTACTGCGGGCATTGTAACACAATCATTTTTTGAGAGAAAGCACAAAAAAGACGGAGTGTACCCGCCTTCCGTGTAAATAAAATATTAAGCAGCTGGTGCTGGCGCAGGAGCCGAAGCCTCTGCAGGCTTAGCTTCTTCTGCCTTCTTTATAGGCTTTTTCTTAGGCAAAGCATTGAGCTTTTTGCCCTCTATAACCTTTTTTGAAATTAGGAAATTGTTGACGGTGACAGATGTCTTCGCTCCCTGGGACATCCAGTATTTGACCCTGTCTATCTTTATCTGATTTATATCGTTTTTGATCCTGGTATCGTACCAGCCCAAATTCTCCAAATATTTACCACTTTTAGGACCGTTCTTGGAATCGGTTAAAACGAGCCTGAATGTCGGCTCATGCTTTCTGCCAGTCCTCTGCAAACGTATCATTAACATAGGCCAGAATTTACCAGATATTCGTAATAAACGCAACTCAAAGTAAATATTGACATATGGTCGGGCATGACTATACTCGACTTATGAAAACACTGGTTGTTGACGATGACATCAACCTAGCCTCCTCGGTCAAATCAAATCTTGGTGCATTTGCCCATACGGTAGAAGTCGCTCACGACGGCGCAGACGGCTCATTCCTGGCACGAACATATAACTACGATGTCATAATCCTCGATTACTCGCTTCCCAAGAAAGATGGCATTACAGTCTGCAGAGAAATCCGAGCAATAGGAAAAAACACTCCTATTATTTTTTTATCAAACACCATGGATACAGACACAAAGATCGAAGCCTTTCGCGCGGGCGCAGATGACTACATCACTAAACCTTTTTCTATCAATGAACTGAAGACTCGCATAGATGCAATATCGAGAAGAGCGCCTGATATAAAATCCGAGATTATGCAAAACGGCCAACTAAAGTTAAATCTCGGCACATTCGAAGTCACTCACGGCGACACTCTGATTCCGCTTACAAAGAAGGAATTCAATCTGCTTGAATACCTCCTGAGACATGCCGGCTCTGTAGTAACACGCCCAGAGATCATGGAGCATGTATGGGATTCTGATATAAATCCATTTTCAAACACACTCGAAGCACACATCAGAAATTTGAGAAATAAACTCGCGAAAGCCGGCCTTACTCAATACGTGATAAACGTGCCAGGACGCGGCTACATGATACGCAAGATATCTCAATAAGTCCGATTTTCTGTATATTTCATATAAACTTCAGCAATTATTTATCGGTGTAAACCTATTCTATATGCGCCATCTGTCGAGGTGGCATTTATAAAATAATTTGCGTATACCCAACATATCGCTTGCGGCTTTAAGCGATACGAAATGCAGTCGGCCACAAAGTGGCCGACTGCAAAGTAGAACATTTGTGTGAATATTATTTACTTTTTTCCAGTTCGGTTTGTACGTCGCGAGCTGATCGCCTGTAGTTGCAATAATCGCAAGTCTTACTCGGCTTCGGTGCCTTATCGGCATTTAGGCATTCTTTCATGGCGACCAGAACATCTGGTATCCATGAACCGTCACCTTCATAAGGTATTAGATCGATATCAAATTCCAATTTGCCGTCAAAAGCTTTTCTGTCAGTCTTTCCATTGCAATAGACGAAATATCCAGTTTTGCAAACTTTAAATGAATTACCGAGAAGCAACCACTGATATATCTCCATCTGTCTCTTGTATGCTATCTGCCAGTCTTTGTCCAAGGCTATCTTTTCTTCCTTGCTGGTGGCCTTATAATCGACGACTATCAATTCACCCGCCTTATTGATCCATATATCATCCACCGCCCCTGTAATGGTCAGATTTGTAGGCTTGTGGTGATATGACACTCCCTTAAAATTGTCTCTCCAGATTTCCATTCTAGGATCATTGAATGGCACGACGTTTTTCAATCCGTATGCGTCCATGAGCGGATGAGAGGAGCCGAGTGATCTATGAATATCGAATTCTTTCTTTAGTAATGTATCTACCGCTGTGTTCAGGTTGAATGGAAAACCAGGAGGTCTGCCTACTCCCAATTTTCTGTCCAAATAGAAGCAAAGCGGACAATTCATGAACAAATCTATCTTGGACCGACTGATCTTGAATGGTTCGTCCTCATCGTAAAGATTTCTTGTTCTTCTTGAATTGTAATATTCGGACATATTATTTCTTTTCCTGTACTGAAACTTTATTCATGACAACGGATACGACAGGCTTGTCATTTGCATCAACTTCAGACGAAGCGATCGCATCTACCACGTCCATTCCTGACACCACTCTTCCAAATATTGTGTATGCATTTGGTAGTGGTGTATCCTTGTGCATTATGAAAAACTGACTTCCATTTGTATTGGGTCCTGCATTTGCCATAGCGACTGTTCCGCGTACATACCCCTTCTTATATGATTCCGTAATACTATTTAGCTCGTCTGCAAACTGATATCCAGGCCCACCACGTCCGGTTCCTGTCGGATCACCACCCTGAATCATAAACCCTTCTATGACGCGGTGAAATATGACCCCATTATAAAAACCTTTATTTGCTAGCGTCACAAAATTGTTAACTGTGTTTGGAGCATCCATATCATAAGTCTCGAATACTATCTTACCTTTGTTAGTCTCTATGGTTATCGTATGCATAAAATTTTTATCTGCTTTATTTATAATAGTCGCCGTACCAGTAGCCACATTTCCACCGACACTCGCAGTAACATCTACAGGAGTCACACCAGGATTCTCAGACACGACATCTGATGAAAGTGTTTGCTTGTATTGCCTATCAAAAACAAACCACATTACTGCCAAAACTACGAAAATTACTATACCGGAAACCATGATTGAGTTTTTATTCATATTTTTTGATTAGTCTTTCAGATTATAAATTTCTTTGGCTTTATTAACAACTATGTCGATCGCCTTTTCGATGGAACTGTCCTTGATCAATGCTCCAGCGGCCGATTTGTGACCGCCTCCGCCGAGAGCAGTAGCCAACTTCGTAAGATCAAAAACAGATTCGTCTCTCGTTCTAAGTCCGACTTTTATGTTCCCTGGTTTCGTTTCAATCAAGGCTATATCTAAGTCCCAACCATCGACAGATCGTAGAAGTGGTGAAATCTGCATTATGCCCATATCTGACTCTTTAATATTTCTCCTTCTTAATTCTTCGAAAGTAATGGCGGAAATTGCCACTCTGCCTTGGCAAAAAGTCCGGATATTATTCATGGCCAATCCGACGAATGCCAACACTTCCGGGGTGTTAGAATTTTCCATCTTATCTATGCATTCTGAAAAGTTTTTCGTCTTAGTGACCAAATCTGCCATGATTTCGTATGTTCGTCTGCTGACATTCCTGTATTTCAAGCCTCCCGTGTCGGTGTATATTCCTATAAATAGGTTTGTAGCAATATTGTCATTTATCTCTATGCCCCATTTCAAAAACAGGTCATATAATATTTGTGCTGTTGCGGGATAATCCGAAACTATCATATTGATATATCCGAATCCTGTATTGGAAACATGATGGTCTATATTTATCAGCTTTATCTCACCAAACGAAGATACATCTACCAAACCCGATATTCTGTCCAATGTAGACGAATCCAAAACGATAAAAAGGTCATATATAGTGCGGTCTATTTCTGAAAAATTTTTGAGCACTATATCTTTTGCTCCAGGAAAATGCATGAAGCCTTTTGATAGGTCTGAGTCTCCTTTTATAACTGTTACCTTTTTACCCAATTGCTCGAGAGCAAATCTCATAGCCAGTGCCGAACCGACCGAATCAGGGTCAGGTGAAGGATGACAATGAAGCAGTATATTATTGG